>CAZVHW010000120.1:13542-15369 GCA_964626835.1 uncultured Enterobacterales bacterium | reverse complement strand
TGCCAAGGAACACGCCCAGGCGGCGAGCGAGCTCTTCGACGGCCTGAACGACCCCCTCGGCCTGGCGCTGTGCCGGCGCGCCCTCGCGGGGGCGAGCATGGCCACTGGCGACACCACCGAAGCAGGGGCCCTGTTGGATCAGGCCCGGCTCTCCCTCGGCGCCCCCGGTGGGGACCCCCCCCTCCCCTGCTCCCTCTACCTGGCCTACGGGGCCCTCGAGCTGCTGCGTGGTGAGCCGGACCAGGCGGGTGCCTGGCTTCGGAGAGCACGGGAAGCGGTCGACACGAACCCCCAGCTTCGCGGTGTGCTCGATCGACTGCGGGCCGAGGTCGCCGTACGACGAGACGACCTGGACGAGGCTGAGCGCCGTCTGGACCAAGCTGCAGCCAGCTTCGGCGAGACGGGAGACCGCACCGCACTGGGCGTCGCCATGCGCCTGCTGGGCGACGTGGCGGCGCTCGCGGGCCGACCCCGCCAAGCCAACGAGCACTACCAACGCGCCACCCGCGAACAAGTGCGGGCGGGTGACATGACGGGGCTCGCCCGCACCATGGAGCACCGCGCGGCGCTCGAGCGCGAGCTGGGTAGTGACGCCGTGGCGGACGAGCTGGATCAGCTCCGAAGGGAGCTGCTGTCCCTACCACCCCCTGGATGATCCGGGGCGGCTCAGATACCTTGGTGCCCAGCCTGCAAAGGCAACCGCCACCTGCTTCCCCCGAGGCGACCGCCATCATGACCCGCGCAGCAGCCCTCGTCCTCTCCTTCGCCCTCCTCGGCGCATGCAGGGGCCACGTCACGCTGGACTTCGTCAAGCCTGCCAACGTCACCATCAATCCCCAAGTGCAGGTCCTCGCACCCATCGACCGCGCGGGCGCCCACCTCTCCGGTGAAGCGCTGGCCGAGGTCGTGCACCAGCTCCAAGACACCGACCGTTTCCAGTTGGTCGAGCCCGCGGCAGCAGCCGTAGCCTTCGCCCAACAGCCCGGACTGGCGGGGATGCCGGTGCATCCGGACACCGCCAAGGGCGTCTGCGCCCTCACGGGAGCCCAGGGCCTGCTGGTACTCGAGACCATGCAGCCCGACCCCAGCTGGTCCGACAGCTCCAAGCACGTCGAGCACATCCGCACCGAGGGGTACACCGAAGACGGTGAAGACAAGGTGAGAGAGATCCGCGAAGAATACGACCTCTCCGTCGCAACCCTCACCCTCGAGTACACCGCCTTCTGGTCCACGTACGACTGCAACGCCAAGGTGCTCGACGCCTTCGAGTTCCTGGTGGTGCACAAAGCCGTGGGCGAAGGTGACACCCCCGCGCAGGCTCGCGCCGCCATCAGCGACCAGAACGCGCTGCACTACACCGCCGCCCGCGACATCGCTCGGCGCTACGCCCGCCGCATCTCCCCGTCCGGCGCCACCGTCCAGCGCAGCTACTATCGCAGCGGCAGCGGCGCCATCCGCTCCGGAGCGAAGGCCGTGGCCAGCGGAGACTGGGAACGAGCCCAGAAACACTTGACCCTCGCGGTCGAAGAAGCGGAAGGGAAGACCAAGGGCAAGGCCCTGTACGATCTGGCCTTGGCGGCGGAAGCCCAGGGCGACCTGCCCGCCGCCCTCGGCTACGCCGAGCGCGCCGACACCCTGCTCGCCAACAACGCGACCGCAAGGTACGTCCGGCAGCTCCAGAAGAGGGCCCAGCAAGAAAAGAAGCTCGGGCACCAGATGGGGGAGTAGAGCTGACGGGCCAGCGGCCCGCAGCTCTACTCGACGGAATTTCTGCATGCGAGCTGCGCTCGAGGCAGAATTCCGACAGGGTGGACATCCCTCCGCGTC
>CAZVHW010000120.1:0-13442 GCA_964626835.1 uncultured Enterobacterales bacterium | reverse complement strand
GTTGAGCTGCGGCGCCCTCGACGCCGTCTGCTCGAACTACGCGGGAAAAGGCCGCAGGGTGTCGGCATCCCTCCGCGTCGTTGAGCTGCGGCGCCCTCGACGCCGTCTGCTCGAACTACGCGGGAAAAGGCCGCCAAAGGTCGGCCTTTTCCTAGTTCCAGAGTATCTCGACCTGCGCGCTCGCCAGCCGGACCCGTCCCACGAAGTCGGAGTTGGTGATCGGCCAGAGCACGAAGTCGCGGCGATCGAGTTCGTCCCAGCCGCCGCCGGTGGGTCCCGCGTCGTACCAGAACGCGGCGGGGCGACCCGGTAGCTCGAAGGCGTACTCCTCGTCGGCATAGCGGTCCAGGTTGCCGCTCGCGCGTAGCACCCCGTCGTTGACGGTGAAGTAGTAGCGCTGCCCATCCGAGGCGGAGATGGTTCCGGACATGATGGTGAAGCTGATGGCGCCCACGTCGCTGACGTAGCGCTGGTCGTTCACCGCGACGCCATCTTGCGTGCCGGACTCGCCCCCCTCGACCCACCACAGCTGCTCGACCTCGTCGAAGACCACCTGCCACTCCTCGTTGCGGGCGATGCCCGCGCAGTCGTTGACCGCCACGTGCCGGTCGGTGGCTTCGTCGGCCCACAGGTAGAGCTCGCCCGCGACACCCAGATCCTCGTAGTCGATGGAGTCGCTGTCACCCTCGACGCTACGGGGGCCTTCCTCGTCTTGTGCCAGACATCCCGAGGTGGCCTCGAGCTGTACCAGGTGACCGGAGAACAGCGAGACCGCCACCGTGGGTTCGACCACGCGCGCACCCCACTCGGTGGTCTCGGGCAGACGCACCGGATGGGGCGCCGCGACCATGCCCGTCACCGGCGAGCCCAGGTCCACGCCCCATGGCTCGCCAGTGTAGCTGTTGACCACCACGAAGGACTCGCTGGCGAGGTCGTAGAGGTCCACACGGTTGAGCCCCACGGGCGCCACCGCCAAGCGCTCACCCTCGGAGGTGTCCACGTAGGCCAGATCGAGCAGGGGAGCGTGCATGGCCAGCGATCGCACCGTGGATGCCATCGAGTCGTTTTCGTCGAGCGTGAGTTCCCAAGCGAGAGCCAAGCTGACGTCGGCGACGTAGAGGCGGTCGCCTTCGGGAGTCCAGACCATGCGGTAGGGCTGGGCGCCTACGTCCAGCTCCAGCTCTCCCAGCGTGAGACCCTGGATGGGATCGAAGAGCACGAGGGAACCAAGCCCCGTGTCGCGGTCGAAGACCGACAGGGCCAGCAAGGACTGGTCGGGGTGCATGGCCATGGCTTGCACAGCGCCACCCACGTGGTGTTCCACCACTCCCGTGTCGGTGCTCAGCTCGATGCGGTCACCGGCGCTGGCCGTACCCGAGAGGGTGAGCTCGATCTCGCGCATTCCACTGTGGTAGGCCTCGCCGAAGAGGGCTCTTTCGCCCTGACGACCCGAGCGGGTGCCGACGGCTTCCCAGCTCTCTCCGTCGTACTCGAGCACCCAGTCTTCGGTGGTGGTGTAGCCACGGCGGAGCAGCAGATCGCTGGTGGTGGTGCTGTCTCCCGAGCCGTCTGCGTCCACGAACACCGGCTCGCTCGCCGTCGGCTCGATGACGACGGGCCACTCGTCCACACCCACGATGTAGGGCGCTTCCACCAAGACGTCGTTGGCCAGATCGGCCACGAAGTGGGTGACCACCTGGTCGTCGGGGGCGAAGAGCGCGATGTCGCCGAGGATTCGGTCGCGTCCGGTGGCCACGTAGGGGGAGCGCAGAAAGGAGCAAGACGGCTGGTCGGTGAGGAGCCGGCCGTGCTTGAGGTCCAGCGCCGTGATGCGGCCCGAGCGGCTGTTGGAGACGAAACCCACCGGTTCCTCGAAGGGGCCGCCCTGATCCGGGTGGAGCACCGCGGCGCCCACGGGGCCATCGAAGTGGGGATCCGTGTAGTCGTCGTTGTTGCAGCCAACCAGCACCAGCAGCCCAGAGAGGGCTGACAACAGCGGAAGGGATAGTTGCGCGGTCACTGGTTGACGATCCATGTCAGGACTTCCAGCCAGGTTTCGCTGTCGGGATCGACGTCGATCACGGCGAGCGTGCTGGCGATGTTGTTCTCGTCGACCTCACCCGCGTAGCAGGCGACGACGGCATGACGCCCGTCTGGGGTGACGATGACCGTGTGGGGGTTCTCTCCGAAGAAGGAGACCTCTCCCACGAGCTGCCCGTAGGCGCCCATGCGAAGGTCGTAGACCCCGAGACTGTTGTCGTTGAAGTTGGTGACCAGCAGTGTCTGTCCGTCGGGCATCAGGGCGATACCCGTGGGGCCGGCGCTGACCACGGTGGCGGCACCTTGGTCCCGCTCGCTGCCCCGAGACGCAGGCAGCCAACCCACCTGCGCGTCGTAGACGACGTCGCCCCAGCCGTCGTCCTCGATGGAGCTGATGTCGAAGACGAACACGCCCTCCGGGCTGTCGTTCAGCGCGTAGAGCTTGGTGCCGTCGCTGCTCGCGACCATGCCCCGGAACCCCACGCCGCCCGAGGCGGTGTCGGTGGTCAGGATGGCCTCGACCGCCATGTAGTTGCTGTCGTCGAACCCGCTGACGGAGTCGTCCCGCACGTCGAAGACCTGGATGTAGGACACCAGCTTGCTGCCCACATAGAGCAAGCCCGCATCTTGGTCGAGGTACAGCGCAGCCAAACCGCGGCCGGTGGTGGTGTACCCATCGGTCTCGTCGTCCAGGTCGATGGGGTTGGTGCCAGACTGGCCTGCCTGTGTGGTGAAGGTCAGCAGGTCGCCCGACGTTAGAGAACGGGGCGCCTTGTAAAGCACGGTGGGATCGGGGCCCATGGCCAGGCCAGGGCGGACCACGCCGCTGTCCTGCCCCTGATAGAAGAGGTTCCAACCGGTGTCGGACTGGAACGCCACCGGGCGCTCGACGCCGCCATCATCAAAGCCGCCGGCTTGGCCTTCGATCAGGTAGATGGCGTTCTCGTCGTCATCTTCGTCCCGCTCGAGATCATCGACATCGGTGTCGGTGCGCGCGTGGCCGATGCGGGGATCCTCTCCGTCGAAACCGACGTAGAACAGATGCAAGGTGCCGCTCAGATCCACGACCCAGGGATCGTAGACCGAGGTGTCGTCCCAGTCTCCGGGGCTGCCGGTACCGAAGAGCCAGCCTCCGTCTTCGCGGGCTTGCTCGAAGTTCACCCCGTCGGTGGAGGTGGCGATGCCGATGCGCCTGCGGTCACCGTCGCTGCCCGAGTACCAAAGACGCCAGTCGCCCTCGTCGGTGCGCTCGATGCTACCGGGCCAGGCTCCGTAGACGTCCCAGCTGTCGCCCAGCTCGAAGACCGGGCTGCTCGAGTCGCGGGTCCAGGAGACGCCGTCGTCGCTGGTCGCACGCCCGATACGGGCGAGGCCGTCACCGTGCCCGGCGTAGAGCATGGTCCAGCTGCCGTCGTCGTCCTGGAAGACCACGGGAGAGGACACGCCGTCCTCGTCGAAGGCTCCAGCCGCTCCGGCCTCGAAGATCGCGCCTTCTCGAGCCTCGAGCTGCTGGCCGTCCCACGCGGCCAGGCCGATGGAGGGCAGGCCCTCGTCGTTGACCAGGTCCAGGTAGGCGAGGCCGAGATCAGGCACGTAGGAGGAGACCCCCACTCCGTTGACGGCATCGTCGCCAACGTCGCTGGTGTCGAGCTGTTGGCCAGCGGCCACCCGAAGCTCGAAGCCATAGAGCTGGGAGTCCACGGTGTCGCCAGCCTGCAGGTGCAGCAGGGTGGGCCCGACGTTCAGACCCTCGATGTCGAAGGCCTGGGTTTCCTCGATGTAGGTGGCCAGCCCCGGCGGGTTTTCCTGCCGGAATCCCGTACCTCCCGGGTAGTCGAGCTGGACCCCGAGATCGGTCCAGGTGGTGCCGTCGACGCTCTCGGCCTTGCCGATGCGCCACTTGCCGGTGGTGCCGCGGCGGGAGTACCACATCTCGAATCCGCTGAAGCCCGCGTACACGCGGGGCACGGCAGCGTCGCCTTGGGCGAACTCGAAGACGGGCCCTTCGTCGGCGACCCAACCGCTGTCCAGTTCGTCGCTGGAGGCGTGCCCGATGGTCCAGCGCTCACCATCCCATGCGCTGTAGTACATGCGCCAGGCTTCCAGCGTGCCGTCCCACAGCACCAGGGGATCGCGCTGTGAGTGGGCGTCGTGCTCGCCGCCCGCCTCGAGGATGGCCCCGTCTCCCTGGCGGCTGAAGCTCTCGTAGCCGGAAAAGGAACTGGCCACCCCGATGGCGCTGACGCCGTCCAAGGTGCCGTCGTAGAACAGCCAGGTGACACCGCTCTCGCGAAGGGCGGAGGGATTTCCCAGCTCGGCGTCCCAGGAGTCCTGCTCAGCGGTGAGCAGGGTGTCTTCGTCGAAGAACCAATCCGCCAGGAAGTCGCCGGGCGATGCACCGCGGATGTCTCCACCGGAAGAGAACAGCATGCGCGCGCCAAGGGAGGACGAGTAGTAGAAGAAGGGACCCGAGACGCGGGCGATCTCGCCATCACTGCCGTCGGGATCCAACTCCACGCCGAAGGCGCTCTCGGTCCAGTTTCCGTCGCCGCCGCTGCTGTAGCGCTGCAGCGCTTCGCCGTCGGGCAACCAGACCTGGTAGGAGCCTTCGACATACTCGAGGTTCCAGGTTTCGCTCACCAGCTCGTCGCTGTCGTAGATCTCGAGCGTGGAAAACACCGCCTTGGAGCCCGAACCGTCGCTGTCGAACCACCGCTCTCCCCCGATCCTGGCTCGGGTCTCGGCGTCCACGATTTCCATGGGGCTGGCCAGCACGTCCACGACGGACACGGTGTGGCTGGTGCGGTTGCCGACGAAGAGGTAGCCCTGGTCCTCGAAGTAGGCCGTGGGGAAGGGATCCGACTCCACCTGCAGGCTGGTGGCGCCGTCTTCGCCCACGGCAGCGGCCGACGTGCCAAGGGGCTCCGATACGTCGAGGAAGTGCAGGTCGTCGAAGGATTCCCGGGTGTTGCTGTCTTCGGAGTAGCGCACCGGCACCGCCAGCAAGCCGCGCTCGCCGATCTCGGCCATGATGCCAGGAAAGTGCGGCAACTCGACGGCGTGGGCGACCAGATCGCCGGTCAGGTTTGTTTCCTGGGTCAGATCGACGCTGGACCAGTCGAAGAAGCTGACGGAACCACTGGAGAAGTTCCTGAAGGCGTTTGCGTTGCTGACCGCCAGGTAGGCGTCACCGTCGCGCTCGAGAAAGCGCAGATCGGCGGGCGTGGACAGGCAGGTACCGATGCCGATCTGGCCATACTCGTAGATGCCTTCGGGGTAGTCGGCGCAGCTGCCCACCCAAGGTGGGGAGGCGTCGCGCAGGCAGCCCGCGAGGGACAGGGAGAAAGCCACGATCAGAGCGCTTCGATGCACGTCTCCTCCGGAGGCCCACAAAGGGGCGCTGCCCCCTATCACCGGACCTGGTGGGGTTCAATGCGCGGGGGGGCAAGGGAATTCCCCCTGGAGCTGGGGGAGAGGCGAGGTTCAGGCCTCGAGGTCACTGCTCCCGGCTCCTCCCACGAGCCTGAAACGCCAGACCCGCGGCTCGATCCCCGAGCGAGCCCGGTACGCTTGGGCCAGGTACTCCGCGAAACCAGGGACTCGAGACGCCCGGAGCAGGTTGAGCGTGCAACCTCCGAAGCCGCCCCCAACCATGCGAGCTCCGACACAGCCCCGCCATGCCAGGGCCAGCTCCACGAGCAGGTCCAGTTCGGCACAGCTCACCTGGTAGGCGTCCCGCAGGCTTCGGTGAGAAGCCAGCAGGAGGTCGCCGGCACCCGGGCCGTCTCCGGCGTTCAGCGCACGTTCCATGGCTCGCACGCGGTCGTTCTCGGCCAGTAGGTGCCCGAGGCGGAGGGCGGACAGGCGATGGCCGGCTTGGGCGAGCACCTGCAGATGCCACGGTCGCAGGTCGCGGAAGCCCCGCAGGTCGGGATCGAAACCCCGAGCGACTTCGAGCCCCCGGGCACATTCCGCCACCCGATCGCGGTAGGCCGATCCCGCCAGCTCGCGGCGCACTCCGGAATCGACCACCACCCAGCTCCAACCCTCGAGGGCGGCCGGGGTCCACCGAACCCGGAGATCCTCGAAGTCCACGACCATGAGTTGGTCGGGGCGGGAGAGCTGGGATGCTACCTGGTCGAGGAGGCCCGAGGCCAGACCCAGGTGGACGTTTTCGACCCGCTGACCCAGACGGACGAGGCCGAGATCATCGATGGCGGCACCGGTGGCCGCGCGCAGCGCGTTGAGCCAAGCCATCTCGACCGCTGCTGACGAAGACAGCCCTGCTCCCAAGGGGACATCGCCCGCTACGACCGCCTGGAGGCCGCGGTCGATGGGGTGAACAGCCGACAGCTCCGCGACACAACCCATCGCGATGCGTACCCAGGTGGGCGCATTGGATGCGACGGGCTGGCCCAGGGGAAGCTCGAAGGCCTCGTCGAAGTCCTCGCTGCGAAGCTCGATGCTGCGATCTTCCCGCCAGTCCATCGCGACGACCACCCAGCGGTCGATGGCGGCGGGCATGGCGAGCCCCAGGTTGTAGTCGGTGTGTTCGCCGATGACGTTGATCCTGCCCGGCCCCCACCCCAGCCAACGCGGTGGCTTGCCGAAGCGCCGCTGATAGGCGAGCCTGGCTCGTACGAGCCCAGCGGGGCGGTCAGCCACCGTGCACCTCGAGCCAACGCTCCGCCTGGGCCACGTCCTCGAGGGTGTTGAGCCCCCTGAGCTCGGCGGAATCGGAGACCGACACGGCCTCCATGGGGAGAGCGCTCGCGTGGAAGCTGCGGGTGACGTCGGTGAGGTAGCGCTCCCCTGTGACGGGATGTGGCAGAACGGCTCCGATGTGGTCCCAGAGGTCCAGGGCGCGAAACACGTAATGAGAGGTGAGCAGCTCGCACACCCGCAGCTGCTCGGCATCGCAATCGCGCTCTTCAACGCAGAACTTGACGCGATCTTCGGCGTCGCGGACGACCCGGGCGTAGGGTGGCGGCGGGTCGTAGGTGGCCGTGAAGAAGGTGCAGGCCGCACCCGTGGCCAGGTGGCGTTCCATCAGCCGACGGATGGTGACCGGCCTGAGCAACGGGCTGTCCCCCACGGAGACCAGGACGTGCTCGGCATCGGAAGGCACCGATGCCCTGGCCGCCTCGACCGCGTGGGCCATACCCAGCCGTTGGTGTTGCACTGCGTAGCGATAGCGAGGTCCCAGGGTGGCCCGCACCTCGTCTGCCCGGTGCCCGACCACCAGGACCAGGTCGTCGATCCCCGCCAGCTCGAGGTTGTCCAACAGGTGCTGGGCGATGCTCTTGCCGGCGAGGGGAACCAACACCTTGGGGTGCGGACTCTTCATGCGCGTGCCGCGACCCGCGGCGAGGATCAGGGCCGTGATGCGAGGCAAGCCGTGCCCCCGAGTCAATAGGAGGCGTCCGAGCGCTCCTTGACCACGCGGACGAAGGCCTTGGCGCCCTCGCGCAGGGTGCGCTTCTGGGTGTCGAAGTCCACGTGGAACAGCCCGAAGCGCTGGTCGTAGCCCTCGGCCCACTCGAAGTTGTCCATCAGCGACCAATAGAAGAAGCCGCGCACGTCCACACCCTCGACCACCGCGCGATGCAACGCATACAGGTAGCGCCTGATGAAGGTGTCCCTGATGCGATCGGTGCGGTCGGGCACACCGTTTTCGGTGACCCAGAGCGGCTTGCCCAGGCCCGCGGCGCGGACCAGCGCGCGGTGGAAACCCTCGGGGTACATGGCGTAGTGGAAGTCCGTGGGGACCTCGTGGGGCTTGTGGGCCATGACCAGCGGTTCTTCCTTGCTCACCTGCATCTTGACGTGCACGTGGGAATAGTAGTTGAGGCCGACGAAGTCGCCCGCGCCGCGCACCTCGGGATCGTAGGTCGTGATCCACGCCGCCCACGGGACTCGCCAACGGAAGCTGCCCGTGGCCAGGTAGTCCAGGATTGCGCCGTTGTGTGCGCGATCCACGACGCGAGCCACGATCCACTCAGGCAAGAACCAGCGGCGGTAGGGATCAAACTGGAAGATGTTCTTGACGATGCCGATGCTGGCCGTGCCACCGCCGGGCAGCCGCTTGAGCCGGCGGTAGGCTTGGGCGTGGGCCAGGATCAAGTTGCGCTGCACCCAGGCAGCGTCCCTCAGAGACCGCCGCCCGGGGGGGAACATGCCCACGAGGTAGCCCACCAACGACACCACCGCAGGTTCGTTGACGGTGCACCAGTGCTTGCACTTGGGCCGGTATTCCGTGAAGACCCGCTCGCAGAAGCGCAGGAACAGGGGAATGTTGGCGGACTTCTCGAAGGCGCCGAGTTCCTCGAACCACAGGGGCCAGGTGAAGTGGAGCAGGGTGATCCACGGCGTGATGCCCTGCTCGTTCAGGGCGTCGAGGACGTCGTGGTAGTGCTGGATGGCGTCCTCGTCGAACTCGCCGGGAACAGGCTCGATCCTGCTCCATTCGACCGAGAAACGATACGCCGACACACCGAGCTGTTTCATGAGCTGGATGTCTTGTGGGAAGCGGTTCCAGTGGTCGCAGGCCACGCCGGACTTCTGACCGCCGAGGATGCGGGGCTCTCCGTGCTCGTCGAGCTGTTCTTCCCACCACGACCAGTTGTTGTTGTCGCAGCCGCCCTCCACCTGGTGCGCCGCCGAGGCCACGCCCCAGACGAACTCGGGGGGGAAGCGGACGTCGTCGGGATCGATGGTGGCCCAGTCCCAGGATGGCTCGGGGAACACGAAGTGCAACCAGACACAGGTCGCCGCCCAGCCCAGGCCGAGCAGCACGAGGATCCAGAACGCCACCTGGAGCACCAGCAGGATGAAGCCCATCTCAACTCCGGCACGGGGGGTCAGGACCGCTCGACCAGGACTAACGCGCGCTCCCAGGGTGGGGTGGCCTCGAGGGCCAACACGATGACACGGTCTCCACGTTCCACTATCCGCAGATCCGCGGGGAGCCGCTCCGGGTCGATGTCCCATCCGGACGGCAGATAGAGCCAGAGCTTCCCCTCGCGAGACGCGACGTCGCGAGCGCGCAAGGTGAACGTCCCGGTGGCGGGATCGAAGCTGTCCTGGATTCGTCCGTCGACCTGGGCCACCAGGTGAAGATTGTCCCCCACGAGCGCAGGCTCCGGGCCCAGTGGCACGAAGCGCAGCACCCGGACCCCGTGACGTGGGATCTCGAGCGGGCCAGGGTCGACCATGGCCTCGTGCCAGTGATCGAACCAGCCACCCTCGATCTCGACATCAGGGAGCGGTCGCGACACAGTGGAGTCTTTCCAGTTGACCAACACCACCAGCCTTCGGCCTCCTTCTCCCTCGACGACCATGTCATCGGGGTAGTGCCCGGCCATGGTGTCCCCGGGGCGGCCCACGAGCTTGGAAGGAGGGAGGGCAGCCCCTGCCAGCCGCAAGCGGTCGGGCTTGACCTTGGGCATGTCGTCGCTCAGGAAGAGCATGCCCCCTGTCGCACACAGCAAGGACACCAGGGTCTCGGTCTCGGTTTTGTCCAGCTTGGTGTCGTGGTCGCGCACCAACAGGCAGTCCGGATCGTTGACCCACCAGGTCCTGTGCATGAACCATCGGGTCATGTTGGTGCGCAGGGCGCCCTTTGCCGCCGGGTAGCCGCAGCCCTTGCCGACAAAGTTGGCCAGCCCCGAATCCCACTGCTCCTTGACGTCCTGGGAAACCCGCATGCCGTCCACGAACCCGATGGAGGGTCCGATGGGGGCACCGCAACCGAGCAAGAATCGACCTTCGCCGATGCCCCGGCGGATGGCTGCCAAGCCGTGCCGGTAGGCCTCGGTCGGTGAGAAGCCAACGTGGTGCCGCCGGCCATGCCGGAGCCCGGCGAACAGGAAGTCGATCTTGAAGTAGTCGAAGCCCTGCTCCACCAACGTCGAGAAGACGCGCTCGAGCCATTCCAGGACCTGGGGATGTGTCAGATCGAGGGCCCAGGTGCGTGCGCGCCACTCCGGGTTGAAGCCCGTGGCGACGGGCCGCCCCGCGTAGCCTTTGCTGCTGTCTGGAGGATCCAGGAACCAGGCAGGGTGCTCCCGCAGCAGGCGAGACCCACTGGTGGCGAAAAAAGGTGCTGTCCAGATGCCCGCCCGGAATCCCCGCTCACGGATGTGTCCGGTCAGCGGCGGGAGGCCATCGGGGAACTTGTCGTTCAGCTCGAGCCAGTCGCCCACGTGGGATTGGTAGCCATCGTCCAGCTGGACGAAGCTCACCCCCAGCTCCGGGTGCTCGGCCAAGAAGTCCGTGTTTCGAACCATGTCGCCGTGGTTCACGCGGGTGTAGTACTGGTACCAGGAGCACCAACCCACCGGGCTGAAGGGGGGAACACGGGCTTCCATGCTCCGCGCCACGGTGCCAGCGTACGCGAGCAGCAACGCATCGGGTTGACCGACCTCGAGGTACAGCTCTTCACCGAGCAAGGTCTCGCCCGGCGCGAGGACACGCCCGCCGTAGTCGAGACTGGCGTGCAGCGACGGCTCGCCTCGATTCTCGAAGAAGATTTCGCCCAAGCCGACCCTCTGGGTGAGATAGCCGACCAACACACCGTCGCTGGCTTCACTGCGCTTCAAGAGCGTGAAGAGCGAGGAAATCAACCCATCCCTGCGCCCCCAGAACGGCGAGTCCACGTAGTGGTTCATCAAGGCGAAGGAGCGCACCAGCGGGTAGGACGGCCGCGCGTCTCCCGCCACCGACCCGCTCGGGGTCCAGCTCTGGTATCCGTGCTGATACAAACGAAGGCGAGATGGCTCACGGAGGAGGGGCCAAGTCCGTGCGCAGGCCTCGAGCACCACTTCGTCCAAGCTCACCAGCTCACTCGAGGTGTTGGTCAGCCGCCACCCCAACGCCAAGGCCGAGCCGACATGCCGCTGGGCCGGTGCAAGCTCGAGGTGGCGACAGTGGAACGTCCCATCCGGGGCTGGTGTGTCGAGGGACGTGCAGACCCGGGATGCACCAGCCGCGCGGTAGCGGACTCAGAGAGCGAACGAGACCGGCTCGGGGGCGAGGCCCCGAATCCACAGCCGCGAGTCTTTCGCGCCGTCGAGGGTGACAGGGGGCAACGGAGGGCCTGGGCGGGTGATGCGCGGGCATCATAGCGGAGCGAGGGCAGCGCGGGAAGCCAGGCGAGACCTCCGGTGTCAGCAGGTCTCCGTTTCCTGGAAGGCCCATGTTCGCCGCCACACTGCTCCCGCTGTTCCTGGCCGTGGCCCAGGCCGAAGATGCGGTGAAGGACCCGATCCCCGACGAGGTGATCGTGGTCTGGGGTTCGGTAGAGGCCCGCCAGGAGCTCGAGCAGCAACTCTGGGACTTGGGATACCGCGTCGGGCGTACCCGAAAGGGCGACAGGGTCATCCTGAGATCAGAACGCGGAGGATGGCCCACGGTGATCCTCCACGACTCTGGATGGATGGAGCTGCGAGACGGGGCGTTCCAGGCGAGGAACCCCGCCATGCGGCAGGTCGCCCGCTGGGTGAGCCTGAACTTCGTCAATCCGCGGAAGATCCAGCAGAGCAAGGGCAAGCTCTTGGAGCGCACCCAGCCCCTGGTCACACTCTGGCAGGCGGCGCTGTCAGCCGAGGGACAGGGGGATCCCGACCGCCTTCCCAGCGGTACGGACCTGGATGCGGCCCTGGCCAGCCTGGGCTGGGACGAGACGCCGGTACACCCAGCCCACCGACCAGCCCACATTGGACGAGCGCATCGCTGCCCGCGGCCACATGGTGGACTTTCGGCTGGGCCGGACAGGGCTGGCCGGGATCGAGCTGCAGGACGCTCTGCGCGACGTGCCCAGGGAGGTCTTTCTGGACCAGGACGAGTGGGCCGTGGCCTACGAGGACCGCCCCCTCGAGGATCCCGACGGTCGACCCGTGACGGCGCCATCTCGTTTGTCGTTGCAGGTCAAGGCCGCCGGTATCAAGCCCGGGTCGCGCGTGCTCGAGCTGTCTCGTGAGAGCGGGTATCGCAGCGCTATTCTCGCCAGCCTGGGTGCGGACGTGCGACGCGTGGAAGAGGAGCCCGCTGCGGCCTTCCTGCTCGAGGAACGCATGGAGGAGGTGGGGGTCGAGGTGGCCGTGGAGCGGGGAGCGCTTTCCTCGGGCTGGCAGGCCTCTGCACCCTATGACGTGATCATCGCCGACGAGGTCGCGGGGTGCGATCCGGACAGCTTGGCGGACCAGCTGGCGGAAGGTGGACGTCTGCTCGTCGTCCAGGGCGTGAACCTGACCCGATACACGGTTCAGGACGGGCGCCTCCGGAAGCAGGGCTTCCTGCCCCTGGGCAACACCCTGCCCGCTCACGACCGCCCGTGGGTGCCCGATGTCGGCATACCCACGATGGACGTTCTGGAACACACGCCGGGGTTCTAGGCTCGTAGCGACGGGACGCCGCCTATCGACCCACCTCGATGCCGACGGCCAAGGCGTTCCAGAGCACCGGCCCCGGCTGGCCCGAACCCCCCACGTCCAGCCAGGCCGCGTGGGGCCGCCAGGTCAACTGCAGGCTCCAGGCATCTCGCAGCAGCCATCCCAGGCCCAGGCTCGGCCCCGTCGCTCCGAACAACCAGCCGGCCTCCGCGGTGTGGTCGCTCGGACTCAGCTCGCCCTCGGGCCGCCCGTCGGGCCAAGAGGGTGGCACGAGCACGCCGTCGAGGCCCCAGCCGGCGCGGTACCGAAGGCGCCGCCAGTCGTCGTCCTCGTCCGATGCGGGGGCGTACTGGTTGGGGATGGGTGCAGCCATGGCCAGGGTCACGGGGGGCGGGCCTCCTGAGTCCGGAACGTGCGAGCGGGACAGACGTGGACCCTCGGGATTCAGTTTCCCCTATCCGCACTGCTCGCCGAAAAAAAAGCAGCGGGACTCCACGTTTGGCCTTCTCGGGCGTTCCGGGTCCGAGTACTGACCTCGACGGCGCACAGGCGCTACACTTGTCCCGATCAATCCAGAGGAATCCCATGCAAACCCGAAGCTTCGTCCTCCCTGCACTCCTTCTCGCAGCCCTGGCCATCCCCTCCACCGCCCTGGCCATCGACGCCGACGGCGACGGCTACGACAACACCGTGGACTGCAACGACGCGGACGCCACCATCTACCCGGGCGCAGTCGAGCTCTGCGACGGCATGGACAACGACTGCGACGGCATGGTGGACGAAGGCTGCGGCGGGCCCACGGACAGCGACGGCGATGGCTACGACTCCAGCACCGACTGCGACGACGGTGACGCCAGCGTGCACCCGGGCGCGGACGAATACTGCGACGGTGTAGACAACGACTGCGACGGTGTCGTGGACGAAGACGACGCCGTGGATGCCATTACCTGGTACGCCGATGCGGACATGGACGGCTACGGTGATCCCGATACCAGCGTGACCACCTGCCTC
>CAZVHW010000119.1:2616-15419 GCA_964626835.1 uncultured Enterobacterales bacterium | reverse complement strand
GGCTCATCGACCTGCTGCCCTACCTGGACGATCTGGGCGTCACCGTCATCTGGATCGCCAACCCCCAGGACAACGCCGAGGGCGCCTATGAGGCCGACTGCGGCTCGTACTCGTCCTACCACGGCTACTGGCCCGACTCGGCCCGCAGCGTCGAGGAACACTTCGGCGGGGACGAGAAGCTCCGCGAATTGGTCGAAGAGGCCCACGGGCGCAACATGCGCGTGCTGATGGACTGGGTGGTCAACCACGTGCACGACAGCCACCCCTACTACCAAAACCACGCCGACGACGACTGGTTCAACGACCTGGTCACCTGCAAGGTGGGCGACGACTACAGCAACTTCGACCTCATCCCCGAGACCTGCTGGTTCGCCGACTACCTGCCGGACATCAAGTTCTACAACCCCGATCCCCTCAACCAGATGGTCGAAGACGCCATCTGGTGGATCAAGGAGTACGAGCTGGACGGCTTCCGGGTCGATGGCGCCAAGCACGTGCCCATGTCGGTGCCCTACAACCTGGCGGGCCGCCTGAAGGAAGAGGTGGAGCACAGCTACGTCGGCGGCGACGAGGACTTCTACACGGTCGGCGAGACCTTCACCTCCAGCTACGACTGGATCTCCCTGTTCGTCGACGATCACCTGCTGGACGCCCAGTTCGACTTCCCGCTGTACTACTCGGTGCGCTACGCCTTCATCGACTACAGCGTGAGCATGGCCGACCTGTACGCCTCCCGCGCCACCTCGGATGCAGCCTACGGCGGCGCCGTCATGTCCCAGTTCCTCGGCAACCACGACGTGTCCCGGTACATCAGCTACGCCGAGTCCGGCGGCTGGGCCGACAGCGACGACTCCATGTGCCAGACGGGCAACACCACCACCGAAGGCAGCTACTACGCGAAGCTGCGGCTGGCCTGGACCTTCCTGCTCACCCAGCCCGGCCTACCGCTGGTCTACTACGGCGACGAGATGGGCATCCCCGGCTACAAGGACCCCTCGAACCGCGCCCCCCTCTGGTGGTACTCGAGCGCCATCAACACCGGCGAGGTGGACATCAGCGACGTGGCCGCAGGCCTGTACAACCCCGACCAGCACGAAGAGGTGCTCTGGCACGTGGCCAACCTGGGCTCCGCCCGTCAGGCCCACCCCGCCTTCTACGAGGGCACCACCACCCAGTGGTGGGAAGAAGAGCATGTCTACGCCTTCGGCCGCACCACGGGCGACGACCACGTCCTGGTGATCATCAACCGGGCCGACACCGGCACGTCGCTGAGCAACGGCCTGTCCTACATGGGCCTGCCGGACAGCGGGACCTACGAGGACGTGCTCACCGGCGACACGTACACGGCGTCCGGTGACTCCCTCACCGTGGATGTCGGGGGCTACCAGTCCCGGGTGTTGGTGCCGCAGTAGCCATCACAAGGTGATGAAGGCCAGGTTCTGGCACATCACCGCGGTGATCAGCCACAACGAACCCAGGACCGCCGCGCGGGCGGGTGGGGTCCAGCGGGCCAGCTCGTGCCCGGCGCCCAACGCGACGAGGGGCATCAGGAAGATCCATACCCGGGCGGTCTCGCTGGGCATCAGACCGGTCAGTGCTACGACAACGACCTGAACCAAGCAGGCAGCGCTCGCCAGATAGAAGCCCCGTTGCTGGGTGCGCGCGGGGCCCAACAGGAAGAAGAGGGCCAGCAGCAGTGGCAGCCAGCCCATCCCGAGCGCGAAGTCCAGCAGAGCGAAGGGAATGGTCCGCGGGTAGACCCAACCCAGCGCGGTCTTCATCGCAGCCTGGTTGCCCAGGGCCGCACGAAAGCAGGCGACGGCGTCGTAGCCAGTCCACGAAGCCAAGAGCGCGAAGAGGAGCACCACGGTGAGCACGGCCAACCCGGCCTTGACCGCCACTCCGGCCAGCTCTCCGCGACCTCGGGCGGTCAGACGATGCGCGGTGAGCAGACACAGGACCACTCCCAGCACGAGAAGATTGTAGGCTTGGAGGATGGCGAAGAAGAGTAGAGCCCCCCAGACAAGCGCCCAGTGAGCACGCGGGGAGCGCAGCACCAGAACCCAACCCGCCAGCAACAGGCACGCGAACACGGGGTAGACCTGATCTAGCTCCGGGAGAAAGAGCACGAAGCCGGGGCAGAGCGCCATGATGCTCGCGCCCTGGAACGCAGCCTCGTCACCGGCACCCAGCACCCGAGACAACCAGTAGGTAGCGGGGATGGCGAGCGTGGAGAGCAGGCCCACCACGAGTCCGCCCGCCAGTGCCGCCGCCGGGTTGACCCCGAAGAGCCTGATCATGAGCCCATGGAACAGGATCGGGCCAGGGGGCTTGGTTTGAGAGTGCAGGTGCAGGCTGGGCAGCAGCTCGTGGTACCGAGCGAGAAGGGATGGCGTCTCTCGAAGCTCCGCCGCATCGGTGAAGTAGGAGGTGACCAGCGGGTGGGCGGTGTACTGCCAGAGGCGAACCAGGCTGAACGGATCTTCGGGAAGTCCAACGGCCACCAGCTGCATCAAGAGCACGGACAGCGCTACGAGACCCAGGCTGCCGCCGCTGGCGATCCGACCCTTCCAGCGTAGATAATGGGCAACCATGAACGGCAGGGCGGCCGCGGCCAAGAGCGGGTAGACCCGCGCCCCGGCGAGTCGACGCCAAGGCCACTGCCAGTACCGCGGGCCGTTGACGCCGTCGACGTGGGCCGACAGCAGGATCACCGCCAGACAGGTCGCCGCGAGCAGGAAGACGAGCTTCCACAGCGGGGACCGCTGGGCGTCACGCACGTCTTGGTGCTCGGGCATGGAACCTCCAGCCAGCGCCGCGTGCTTCACGACCGGCGCCGCGCTCGCCAGAAGTACCACGGACGCTCCACCCGACGCCAGCCGCCGCAGCTTGTCTGGACCGACCGGGGAATAGACCGGCGGACAGCCCGTAGGGGGTGGTGTGCAACGCATCTCCCATGGCTTCCCACGCTCCGTCGGGAGGCGGCGAAGGGCTCCTGGCTCCGTTAAGGTTTTCCTGCTTGTTCCATCATCCAAAGCGGGTCGCGCATCATGCTCCTGGGTCTCTACCTCGGCTCCCTCGCTCTCGGCGGAGTCCTCATCGGTGCCAGCATCATGCTGGGCTCGAGTGACTCCGACGCCGACCACGACGCCGACCACGACGTGGACGCAGACGCGGACTTTGACGTCGATGCCGATGCGGACTTTGACGTCGATGCAGACACGGACTTTGACGTGGACGCCGATGCCGACCTGGACGTCGACGCCGACGCGGACATGGACATGGACGCCGACGCAGACGCAGACGCAGACGCCGACGCAGATGCCGGCCACGCCCTGGTGCATGCGGCCTCCGCCGACCTGGCCGACGCGGCCGAAGCCGCCGTGTTCGCTGGCTGGAAGCCCTTCCTGTCCCTGCGGTTCTGGACCTTCGGCCTGGCCAGCTTTGGCGCCACCGGCGCGCTGCTCACCATCACCGTCCTGCCGGGTCTCGCATCCCTCGCGGTGGCGGCACCCACGGGCCTGGTCATCGGTACCGGAGTCGCCGCACTCTTCCGCTACCTCAAGAGGTCCGCTACCGGCTTGGTATCCAGCGCGCGCTCCTACCGCGGTCGCGAGGCCCGGGTCCTGCTCACCATCCGCCCAGGCGGCATGGGCAAGATCCGCATCCCCGTCGATGGCCCCGACGTGGACCTCCTCGCCACCACCCGCGAGCAGGTCGAGATCCCCATCAACTCGAAGGTCCTCGTGATCACCGTCGAAGACGGCGTGGCCGAGGTCATCCCCATGCCTACCGTCAGCCCCGAACAGGACTGACACCCCCGCCCACCCTTCCGAAAGGAGCTTCCATGGAAGCCATCATGGGCCTCACCTGTCTGGGTGCAGCCGCCGGAGTCGGCGTGCTGGCTGCCCTCTTCATCGCCAAACAATTCCTCTACGTCGCCCGCCCCAACGAGGTGCTGGTCGTCGCCGGTCGTCAAGGTGCCAAGAAGATCACCGACGAAAAACGTGGCTCCTACCAAGCCATCTTCCACGGACGTGTGTGGCGCAAGCCCTTCCTCGAGCAGGTCGATCGCATGGACCTGTCGAACATCCCCATCGAGGTCCAGGTCATCAACGCCTACTCCAAGGGCGGCATCCCGCTCAAGGTACACGCCGTGGCCAACGTCAAGGTCTCGAACAGCCCCAAGCTGATCATGAACGCCATCGAGCGCTTCCTCGGCCGCGACCCCGGCGAGATCCGTCGCGTCGGCAAGGAAACCCTCGAAGGCCACCTGCGCGGAGTGCTCGCTCGGCTCACCCCCGAAGAGGTCAACGAAGACCGCCTCAAGTTCGCCGACGAGCTGATGCGAGAAGCCGAAGAGGACTTCATGAAGCTGGGCCTGCACCTCGACACCCTCAAGGTCCAGAACGTCGCCGACGACACCCAGTACCTCGACAGCATCGGCCGCAAGCAGATCGCCGTGGTGGTCCGCGATGCCGAGATCGCCGAGTCCAACGCTCGCGCCCTGGCCGAACAGGTCGAAGCCAACGCCGGCCAGCAGGGCCAAGTGGCCGATCAGAACGCCGAGACGGCCATCGTCAAGAAAGCCAACGCCCTGCGTCAGTTCAAGGGCGAGATGGAAGCCAAGGCCCGCTCCGAAGAAGAGCGGATGCAGCAGATGGTGCTGCAGGCCAAGGCCGAAGCCGAGGTGGAGCTCCAGGAAATCCGCCAGCGCCTCGAAAAAACCCGCCTCGTCGCCAACCAGGTCCTCCCCGCCGAAGCCGAGCGCCAGGCCGCCACCCTGCGCGCCCGTGGCAAGGCCGCCACAATCGAAGAAGACGGCCGCGCCCTGGCCCAGGTGCTCGAGATGATGACCCAGGCCTGGCTGAAGGCCGGCGACGACGCCAAGGACATCTTCCTCATCCAGCAGCTCGAGACCGTGCTGTCCTCGGTGGTCGATCGTGTCAACAGCGTGGAAGTGGGCGAAGTCGTGCTACTGGACAGCGGCGACGGTACCGCCCTGCCCTCCTACGTCGCGTCCTACCCCGCCATGGTCAAACAGATCCTCGCAGAACTCAAGGAAACCACCGGTGTGGACGTCGCGGGCATCCTCTCCGGGATCAACGCCAACCCGGCGGAGGTGCGCTGATGGGACCCGAAATCATCGGAGTCGTGGGTATCCTGGCGGTCGTAGGGTTCTTCTCCCTGATGGCAGCCGTGCTCATCGCCAAGAACCTGCTCTACGTCTGCCCCCCCAACAAGGTGCTGGTCTTCTCCGGCGGGTTGAGCCGCCTGGGCAACAAGACCGTGGGCTACCGCACCATCCGGGGCGGTCGCGCCCTGCGCATCCCCATGCTCGAGACGGTCGACGAGATCGACCTGACCAACATGATCATCGAAGTGGCGGTGGTCAACGCCTACTCCAAGGGGGGAATCCCCTTGGCTGTCCAGGGCGTGGCCAACGTCAAGGTGGCGGGCCACGAGCCCCTGCTGTCCAACGCCCTCGAGCGTTTCTTGCAGACCGACCGTCAAGGCATCATGCGGGTGGCCAAGGACACCCTCGAAGGCAACCTGCGCGGCGTGCTCTCCCAGCTCACCCCCGAGCAGGTCAACGAGGACAAGATCGCCTTCGCCGAGAAGCTCCTCGAAGAAGCCGAGCAGGATCTTGGCCGCCTGGGCCTGGTGCTCGATACCCTCAAGATCCAGAACGTCTACGATGACGTGAAGTACCTGGACAGCATCGGCCGCAAGCAGAGCGCCGAGGTCATCAAGACCGCCAAGATCGCCGAAGCCCAGGCCCACGCCAGCTCCACCATCAAGGATGCCGCCAACCGCCAGACAGCGCGTATCGCCGAGATCGACGCTCAGCTGCAGATCGTCAACGCCCAGACCGAGCGCCGCATCGCCGACGCCCTCACCATGCGCGAAGCCCTCATCGCCGAAGAAGTGGGCAAGGTCAAGTCAGCCATCGCCAAGGCCAACGCCGAGCTGCGAGCCCAGGAAGCCATCGTCGAGCAGGCCAGGCACCAGCTGCAAGCCGACGTGGTCGCGCCGGCACAAGCCCAGATGGAAGCCGACATGGCCGAAGCCAAGGGCCGCGCCCGCAAGATCATCGAAGACGGCAAGGCCACCGTGGCCGTGCTCGAGGTCATGATCGCCACCTGGAAGACAGGCGGCAGCAACGCCCGCGACATCTTCCTGATGCAGAAGCTCGACAAGGTGCTCAAGGACCTGATGGGCACGGTGCAGTCCATCGACGTGGACCGCCTGACCATGCTCCCTGTTGGGACCGATAGCCGAGCGGCCAAGGCCGTCACCCTGGTCGAAGAGCTCAAGGCAGCGGTCGGCATCGACGTGCCCAAGGCCATCGAGCAGTTCACCTCCCGCGGGCCCACAAGGTAGCCCGCGCCCACAACGGGGATAGTAGGGGGCTCCTTCCAAGGAGCCCCCTTTGCCACAGGTCCACGGCAACACCTCCGGCGCCAAGGCCAGCCACATCCGGGCGCTCGAGAAGCTCTATCGCCGCCGCGTGGCGCCAGACAGCTTCGCACCGCCCGAGCTGGCACGCCGCATCTGCGAGCTCTCCCGAGAGACTGGGCGGCAGGTGGGCCTGCTGGTGGACCGCGGTGGCAAGATCACCAGTGTCATCCTCGGCGATGCACACCAGCTCTTCATCCCAGAGCTGGGCCGCGGCCGCGCGGGGTCCCGCAGGTTCCGCGGGCTGCGCCTCGTCCATACGCACCTCAGGGGCGAAGCCCTCTCCAAGGACGATCTGACGGACCTGGCCCTGCTGCAGCTCGACGTGGTGGTGGTCATCCAGGCTGGTCTCAACGGGCTCCCGGGAGCCGTCGAGTACGCCCATCTGCTGCCGCCCGATGGCGCGGGCGAGATGTGGCGGGTGGAGCGCCGCCCCGGCGTGCACGGCTGGGACGAGGACTATCGCACCTTCATCGACGATCTCGAGGCCCAGTTCCGCCGAGGCGACCACCTGCGTCAGGTGGACGCTGGCCTGGGCGCGGTGCTGGTGAGCGCCACCACGGGCGACGCGGCCTCCGCCCGGCTCTCCCTCGAAGAGCTCGAGCGCCTGGCCGACGCCGCGGGCCTGCAGGTGGTCGAGGCAGTGCTGCAGCAGCGGCGCAAGCTCGACGGCAAGACCCTGGTGGGCCGGGGCAAGCTGCAGGATCTGCTCCTCAAGGCCATGCACCTGGGGGCCGAGGTGCTGGTCTTCGATCAAGACCTGTCGCCCTCCCAGCTGCGAAACGTGGCCACCATCACCGAGCTCAAGGTGCTCGACCGAACCCAGCTCATCCTCGACATCTTCGCCCAGCGCGCCACCACGCGAGAGGGCAAGCTCCAGGTCGAGATCGCCCAGCTCCGCTACCGCCGTCCGCGCCTGGCCATCATGCCCACCGCCATGTCCCGGCTCACGGGAGGCATCGGCGGCCGGGGTCCCGGCGAGACCAAGCTCGAGATCAACCGCCGCCGCGCCGGCGAGCGGCTCAAGCGCCTCGAGAAAGAGCTCTCTCGACTGGCCAAGGGTCGAGATCAGCGCCGAGCCCGCCGCAAGCGGATGGGTATGCCCTTGGCCAGCATCGTCGGCTACACCAACGCCGGCAAGTCCACCCTGCTCAACAAGGTCACCCGCTCCAAGGTCAAGGCCGAGGACGCGCTCTTCGCCACCCTCGACCCCACCAGCCGCCGCTTCCGGTTTCCCCAGGAACGCGAGATCATCCTCACCGACACGGTGGGTTTCATCCGACGCCTGCCCAAGGACCTGGTCCAAGCCTTCCGCGCCACACTGGAAGAAGTCACTCAGGCCGACCTGCTCATCCACGTGGTGGACGCCTCCGACCCCGAGCTCGACCTGCATATCCGTGCTGTGGAAGAGATCCTCGATGCGCTAGGTGCAGGCGAGACCCCCGTGGTTCTCGTCCTCAACAAGATCGACCTGGTCGAGCCAGCCGCGTGGCGGGCCCTGGCCGACCGCAGCAAGGGAATCCCCGTCAGCTCTCGCAATGGTTGGGGCCTGGAGAGACTGTTGACTACGATGGAAGATGTCCTCTTCCACCAAACGGACCGCTCTCCCCTGGCCCCCGTGAGCCCATGAAGCACCCCATCCACCTCGCGCTAGGCGTTTCGCTCCTCGCCACCGGCTGCCTGGGACACGAGCGGGACGCCGGGGCCACGGGCGAGCCGCTGTACTCGGAGACTCCGTCCATCACCTCCATCAGCTGGGGCTGCTCCCGCGACGACCAGGAATGGAGCTTCGAGGTCGAGACGGAAAACTGGACAGCCAACGGCACGTTCTGGATGGCCACGAGCGGCGACTACGTCGAGCAACACCCCGTGCGCTCCGACTCGGCGGCGGCGGACGGGAGCAGCGACCTCCTCTCCCAGGATCTGAACATCGTGGCCGACTGGCGCGATGCCTCGTCGGGCTCCGCCACGGCGTTTGCTTGTGACAGCCTCACCACCGCATCCATCAACCTGCGCCTCGTGGTCTACACGCCAGGTAGCGAAGAGGTTGGGGACTGCCGCTCCTGGGGTGCAGACCCCACCTTCTTCGACGACATCGACGACGCGGAGCCCTGCGAGCTGGTCTGGGAAGATCCGGACACCGGCGCCTGACGACAGGCCGGCCCGCTCTCGGACGGAAGCCGTCGCGAGATAGACTCACAGCCCCCCCCTCCCCCCCCCCGATCCCCCCGGATCACCGGTTTGGGACCATTTCTTTGTCCAATCCCATTGCGGATCGCTTCGGGAGACCGTAGCTTGTCTCGGGTCGCGCGCGACCCGCACCCGCCCCCCGTTCCGGGCGGAAAAACCCGCGTGAAGGAGACGCAAATGAAGAAGTTCCTCTTGGCCATCACGGCCCTCTCGATGATCGGTTGCTTCGGCGAAAAAGAATGTGACAGCGGAGAAATCTGCGACAGCGCCGAAGGCGACACCGACACCGACACCGACACCGACACCGACACCGACACCTACGCCCTCGAGATCGACACGGTCTCCTACGGCTACGACGCCTCGTCCTGGTCCTACGACACCGACCTGATCGGCTGGGCCGAGCTGGTGACGATGTACATCACCCAGGACACCTCCTCCCCATGGGAAGAGGATCACGACCTCGTCCAGGGCGACTACGATCCCCACGGCGCCTGGGACAGCTGGTACCTCGACCTCGCCGTCACCGACAACTGGCAGGCCCAGACCTCCGGAGAGAGCACCCTCTTCTCCGGCGACGTCGACATGGAAGCCACCATGGCCTGGCGCATCGAAGCCTGGGAGCACGGCACCGTGGCCGACTGCGTCGTCTGGGCCGGCTCCTCCTCCGACGTGAGCCTGGTCATGGACAGCGGCTGCCGCGAGATCAGCTTCTAGCATCGCTCGCAAGTCAGCGTAGGCCCCGTCCGGTCTTCCGGGCGGGGTTTTCTGCGTCCGGGGCGGGCGAACGGAGTGACGATTCGCGGCGAAACAGCACCCCTCACCTTCTGCTCTGAGAGCTCTGCATCAGCCCCGAGAGCATCGCCGCCGCTCGGTCGGCCAGCAGCATGATGTTCACGGCCTCGGACTCGGGGACCAGGCCCATGCGAGCCAGAGCCTCGGCCCAGCCAGCGGCCTCGCCGGCCTCGGCCTTGGCCCGGCCGAACGCATCGCGCTTCATGGCCCGGGTGTGCCGATTGGCACCCTCGCAGGTGCCGCCGACCACCGCTCCTGCCGACCGGAGCAGTTGGTCCGCGAAGCTACGGTAGCCACGGGGCACCTGGTCGGCTGCGGCCTTGCTTGCGTCGAGAAGCTCGAGAGCCACCCGGTAGGCGTCGAGACGGTGATGGGGGAAGTTGGTTCGGGGAAGGTCGGACATGAAAGCCTCCTGCTCGGGTTTCGGACGGCGGGGCCGTCCTCACCCCGTGAGGGGGCGGCCACGACGACCGGAGCCCGAACAGAAGCGCCCAGCCCAGCCTGGACCGAGCCGACTTCCTCTGTCACCAACCGCGATGCCGGTGGGAAGGCGAACGCACGGAGAGGCGGCGGACGGACAGGGTGCGGGGTGAGGGAGCGCGAGCGCGAAGGAGAGCTGGGTAGAGCGTTCGGCGTGTGCCGAGCGAACACAGTGCGAGGTCCCCGCCCTCGAAACGCGCTCGCCATCGCAAGACCCAAGACCCAAGACCCAAGACCCAAGACCCCCTCGCGCTCGCTCTCGCCAGACCCAGGACCCTCTCGCGCTCGCGCTCGCGCTCGCAAGACCCAGCACCGACACTGGCAGCTGGCGGGGGCGCCTATGCGCTACGGCCTCCCACATGGTGCGCGTCCGGAGATCCCATCCGCCAGCTCGAGCGCCGCCCGCATCGATCCGGGATCGGCGATGCCTTTCCCCGCGATGTCGTCCGCGGTGCCGTGATCCACGCTGGTGCGGACGATGGGCAGCCCCAAGGTCCAGTTCACGGAACACCCGAAGTCGAGCACCTTCAGGGGCACCAGCCCCTGGTCGTGGTACATCGCCACCAACATGTCGGCCCGCCCTTCGGCCGCATCCCTGGCCGCCGTCTCTGCGGAGACAGGCCCTCGGACCGCGAGCCCCTCGGCTCGCAGCTCGTCGCAGACGGGGCCCACGAGGTCCAGCTCTTCCGTGCCCAGCACGCCGAGATCCCCGGCGTGAGGGTTCAGTCCCGCCACGACCAACACGGGGTCTGGGATGCCCAGGTCGTTGCGCAAGGCTGCGTGCGCCGTGCACACCACGTGTCTCAAGCCTTCGGGGGTGAGCGCGCCCGGCACCTCGCGTAGGGGCAGGTGGATGGTGGCAAGCACGACCCGTAGCGTGCGACCCACAAAGGCCATGACCGGTCTATCGACCCCGCACAACGCCCCGAGGAAGTCCGTGTGTCCGGGAAAGCCGAAGCCCCGAGCTGCCAGGCGCGCCTTGTGGACAGGGCCCGTGACGATGGCGCGCGCCCGACCCGCCAGACAAGCTTCCACCCCAAAGCGGATGGCCCGCACTTCCACCGGTTCGTCACCGGGTGGAGGCTCGAGCAGGCTCACACCATCGCCCGCCAGCTCCAGCTTCGATACCCACGGAGTCTCCACTCCCTGCCGCATCGCTTCCGCCAGGATCCAGTCCGTCTTCCCCACCAACACCAACCGCCCCGAGAACCCGCGCGCAGCCTTCACCGCCACCTCGGCACCGACCCCGCGGGGGTCGCCGGGCGTCACGACGATAGGCAAGAGCTGGGACACGGTCACCCCGACAGAGCTCACTGCACCTCGAGCAGCACCTTGACCGAGCTGCGACGCCGAGCCTGCACCAGCCACTGCTCACGGGCGTCATCGTACTTGTCTTCCATCAGCCGCTGCTCGAGCTGCACCCGGACATCCTCGAAGGGGGGCGGATCGGGCTGGCCTCGCTCGACCACGTGAAGAAGAAAGACACCCTGAGGGGTGACGATGGGGGGAGCCACGGAGCCCACGGGGGTCTCGAAGGCCGGCTTGTCCAGGGTGCCTACCAGCTCGCCCTGGCGGAACGTGCCCATTTCCCCACGCCGGCTGGCGTAGGGTTCGGCGGAGTGTTCCGCCGCAAGCTCGGAGAAGTCTGCTCCGGCCAGCGCGCTATCCCGCAGCTCGAGAGCACGGGCGTGCACAGCCGCCTTCTGCTCGTCGGTGGCTTCTTTTTCGAAAGGCAGGAGCATGGTCTGCAGGTGGGACTGTTCGGGACCGGCCAGGGTTTGGGCGTTGCGACGATAGGCGTCGAGCAGCTCGTCTTCCCGAATCGTGATGCGGGGAGCGAGCACGGCCTGGTTGAACTTCATCTGGCGGAGGTTCTCACGCAGCTCGTCCAGGTAGGCGTCCCAGACCATGCCGCTGGCTTCCACCTCAGCCTGGAGCTGCTCCCTGTCCAGGCCGTTCTGGCGGGCGATGTCGGACAACGCGCGCTCGAGGTCGGTGTCGCTGAGGTCGAGGTCCAGCCGCCGCATCTCTTGTTCGACCAAGCGGCGACCGATGAGCACGTCGAGCACCTCGAGCTCGAGATCCCGTCGGCCTGCCTGCCCTTGATCGACGCTGTCCTCGATGTGTTCGCCACCCAGCTCGTAGACCTCGGTCCACGTGATGACGTCATCGCTGACGATCGCCGCGATTCGGTCGACCACCTCGGCCCGGGCAGATCCCGCTATCGAGCCCCACACGAGGGCCGCAAAGAGGAGCATGGACGCGCGGTTGTTGGTCATGGCAGGGGTGCTCGCGTTGGAGCGAACACTACTCAGGGGAGACGTCTTCCGCCAGGTCGGTACCCTCGGCGTCGGCATCGGACTTCTCCGCCCCGGGAAGGGCGGCGTCGCGCTGGGCCAACATGGGGTTGATCTGCATGCCCGGAGGAGCCGCCTTGACGGCGTGCTTGATGTCGATGGCGGAGAGCTGGTCTTCGTTGATCTTGATGTTGGCGCCTTCTTTGAGGTCGTCGACATACTGCTGGTAGAGGTCCTTGAGCTTCTCGTTCTTGACCTTGCGGAGCACCGAGCCCTTCATCTGCTGGAAGGTGCGCTCGACCCGCTCGCGCTTGTTCGCGACATAGACGACGTTGTAGCCATCTTCGGTCTTGAAGGGCTCGCTGACCTCGCCCACGCTCATCTCGAAGGCTCTCTCGACGATGGCGCTGTCGAGCCCGGGCTTGCCCTCGGACGACACGAAGCCCACGTCGCCGCCGCGGCGGCGGTAGGGATCCTCGGAGTGCTTGGATGCAACTTCCTTGAAGCTGCTGGGGTCCTTGACCACCTCTCCGCGAATTCGACTTGCTTCGGCCTTGGCTGCAGCCTCATCGCGCTCTGCTGTGA
>CAZVHW010000119.1:0-2606 GCA_964626835.1 uncultured Enterobacterales bacterium | reverse complement strand
GCTCGTCGCTGACGCGGACCAGGATGCGCTTGATCTGGACCTTTTCGGGTACCACGAACTCCTCGGGGTGCTCGTCGTAGTAGGCGCGCAGCATGTCTTCGGAGAAGTCGGAGTTGCGGACCTGAGCGTAGACTTCCTGTCGCAGGAGGGTGTTGACCATGACCTTCTGGACCTTGGGATCCTGGTCGAAGCCCATACGAAGGGCTTCGAAATAGAGGACCTTGTCGGCAACCAAGCGGTCCAAGACCTCGTGACGTTCTTCGCTGGAGAGCGTGTCGCCTTCTTCGGGAGCCGTGCGGGCCGCGGCCTTTTCGAAGGCCTTGGAGCCGATGGACATGTCGTTGACCGTGGCGATGACCTCGCCGAGCTCCTCGGGGGGTGGGGCTCCGGCCGGGGACTTCCCGCCCGGAGCGGTCGTGCTGGACTCGCAGCCAGAGATGAGGAAACCGAGAGCGAGGGTGAAGGGAATCCAGGGCCGCATGGTTTCTCCTGTGGAAGTCACCGACAATACCTGTCGGCTCTACGTCCACCTATGAAACGGGGTCGGGCCCGTATCACAGGGGCATGGGCCGAGCAAGGCTCACAATGCCCGCTGAGCCGCAGCCAATCGCCACCGTGAGCCACCGGTGCCCAGCCCCGTTAGCAGCATCGATATGGGTTTCTCGCTACGCAACCGCATCCTGCTGGCCTTCGCCCTCAGTTTCACCCTGTTCCTGGGCGCGATGGGCTACGGCACCTTCCAGCTTCGAGCCCTGGGCAACGGTCTCAGAGTGCTCAACGAAGGCTACCTCTCCCTCGCCCGCATTGGTGCCCAGCTCGAGAGCCACCAGGAGCGCCTCGACCTCTCCGAGGCACAGCGGGACAGCTCTCGCTCCTTGGAGGATTTCCGGAACAACGCGCCCTTCCACGCCGCCGTCATCGCCTCCGCGGCTGGCCGCGGGCACAAGACCGCCACCGCCGCACTCGACCTGCCGAGCGCCCAAGCCGAACAGACCGCCCTCGAGGACGTCCAAGGCCAGCTCGCCCGTCTGATCGAGCTCGCCGTCGCCTACGAGCTGGCCGCAAAACACTGGCTGGAGCTCGAGCAACAGGAGCGAGACAGCCAACCCACCCAGGCCGAGCTCTTGCGCCTGGGCAAACAGATGCAGACGGAGGTCGAAGATCTCAACAACGCCGTGGACGCCGCCGTCCGACGCGTAAACGTCGGCGTTGGGCGTAGCCAGGCCCGCGCCACCGTCGTGGGAGCCGTCCTGGCGGCCCTGGCGCTGGCCATCGGTGCGGTGCTCATGGCCTGGACCCTCATCACCTTGAGACCCATCACGCGGCTCACCGAGGAGGTGCAGCGAGTGGCGGACGGCGACTACTCAGGTAGGGTGGAGGTCCAAGGCGGCCACGAGATCGGCGTGCTCGCCAGCGAGTTCAACACCATGGCCCGGGCGCTGGCCGAGCGCGATCGGCGCCTCCTGGAGCGCGCCAAGGAGCTCGAGCGACTCTCCGGCTACCTCCGGAGCGTGCTGGACACCATCCGCTCCGGCCTGGCCGTCGAGGTGGACGATCGTGTCACCATGGCGAATCCGGCGGCCCACGCCCTCTGGGGCGTCGAGGAGGGCCAGCCGCTGCCGGAGGCCCTACGGCCACTCGAGCACGGCCGCTTCGCCGCGCACCCCATCGGGGACGCGCGCTTCGATCTCGAGGTCGTCCCATTTGCCAAGCGCGGCCGCTTGGTAGTGGGTGAAGACGTCACGGAGCGGCTGGCGACCCAAGCGCGCCTGGAGCGTAGTGAACGCTTGGCCCTCATCGGGCAGATGCTGGCCCAAGTCACGCACGAGGTGCGAAACCCTCTCAATGCGATCTCCCTGAACGCCGAGCTGCTGAGCGAGGAGATCGCCGAGTTGGGTGCAACCCCCGATCAAGAGACGAGCGAGATCCTGGCTACCATCATCCAGGAAATCCACCGACTCGAGCAGGTCACGGAGCACTACCTCGACATGGCGCGGCGCCCGGCGCCCAGCGTGGAACCCGAAAACCTGGTTTCTCTGGTGCGTTCGGTCTGCCGCTTGGAAGAACCCGCTTTCCAGAGAGCGAAGATCGAGCTCGAGGTCGAGGTCCCCCTTTCGCCCATCGAGGTCTCGGTGGACGGCAACCAGCTGCGACGGGCTCTGCTCAACGTGCTTCAGAACGCGCTGCAGAGCGGCTCCCAGCGGGTGAAGGTCCGCGTCGAGGCCGAAGACGGGCAGGTCACCATCACCATCATGGACGACGGGCACGGCTTGGACAGCGATGCCCTCGAGCGAGCCTTCGACCCCTTCTTCTCCCGCCGCACCAAGGGCACGGGGCTCGGCCTGGCCATCACGCGTCAGATCATGGAAGAGCACGGCGGCGGCGTGCTCGCTTGGTCCGCACCAGACGAAGGATTCTCCGTCAAGCTCACCCTCCCACGGTGATCCCGTCACGGAACCACCCTGCCACCGACGACCGGTGGTCCCAAAAGTCAAGTATTTGTAGGCTAGGGCATTAACAAGGCGCACAAAAGGGCCGATGAGCCTGCTGGAGCTTCCAGAGCTCCGCACCCGCCCCAGAGCCTGCATGCCACAACGCCCGCCAAC
>CAZVHW010000118.1:14558-15481 GCA_964626835.1 uncultured Enterobacterales bacterium | reverse complement strand
GGGCGGTCACCTGGTACGTCGTGCTCGCCTCCCAAGAAGCCTCCGAACAGCTGGACGCGGACGCACTCCTCACGGCCCTGGTCCCAGCGCTCCGCCCCGCAAACCTGCAGAGCGCGCAGGTCGAGGTGCTCCCCGCGGGCCGCGATGGAAGCCTCTGGGATCCCGTAGTTGGCAGCGAGCCGCCAGCCGCCGAGGTCTTCGATCCTTGGGGTGCACCCGTGGTGGCCGACGACGACCAGTGGTCACAGAGCCACGAGCTCGTGGGTATCTGGGGCGGGGCCATGGACGGTCCCTGGGGCAGCAAGGAGCTGGTCCTGAGCCTGGATGTCAACGGCCGCGTTCGGGTCGAAGAGCGCGACGGCGACGCCAGCCAGGTCACCGAGGGCACGTGGGGCACCCGAGCGGGCCAGCTGCGGATCGCTTCCTTCACCGGTGATCCGGTCGTGAGCGACTACGAAGCCACCAGCAAGGCTCTCACGTTCGGCTGGAGGGGCGAGCCCGTCACACTGTTCAAGAGGCGCTGAAGATGGCCCGCTCCCCTGCTGGCCCGCTCGCCTCCAGGCTCGACCCGGCCGAAGCCATGGCACGGGTTCCAACCGAGCTCCAACCTCTCACCCGGGGCATCCGATCCCGCCGGGTGGCCCGCATGGTGGACGTGCTCACCCGGCGCATGGGCTCGGTGGTGCTGGTGGCCGAGGCCGTCAGGCGGCGCCACAACGTCAGCGCCATCATCCGCACCGCCGACGCCTTGGGCCTGCACGAGGTCCACTTGATCACCGGTGGATTCCGCCCCAGCCCCGGCGCCGCTCGGGGCTCGGAACGTTGGATCCACATCCAGCGCCACCCCACCACCACCGCCTGCATCGAAGCGCTCCGAGCGCGGGGCTTTCGTCTATTCGCCGCGGACCTGGCGGAAGATGCCC
>CAZVHW010000118.1:10195-14548 GCA_964626835.1 uncultured Enterobacterales bacterium | reverse complement strand
GCCCTCACCCCCGAGCGTGTGCCGGTAGATGGCCCGGTGGCCCTGCTCTTCGGCTCCGAGCTGATGGGCGTCTCGGACGAAGCCAAGAGCCTGGTGGACGGTTCGGTGGCCCTGCCAATGCTCGGCTTCGTGGAATCCCTGAACGTCTCGGTGGCCGCAGCCCTGATCACCCGAACCGTGGCCGACCGGCGGCGCGCCGTCGTGGGCGCCGACCTGCCCCAGGCAGCGAAACACGACGCGCTCCGCCTCTGGCTGACCAGGGAGTGCAGCTACGCCGAGGCCGCGAAGGTACGCAGCGGTCGATAACGGCCCGCGTAGCACCGTCGACAAGGCTCAACCGGCGAGCAGGTTCTTCTGAACCAATGCCCGCCGGGGATCGGCGTCGGGGACGCCGCGCAGCAGGGCCCGGGCCTTCTCTTCGACGGCGCCGGTTCCTTGGTTCCGTGCCCTCAAGACATCCAGATAGGCGTCCATCCAGGCCGGCTGGCGTCGGTACTTCGAGATGTCGCTCAGCAGCTCCTCGACCCGCTTGGGTTGCAGACGATCCTCGAGGTACAGCTGCGCCAACATGCGCGCTGCGTCGAGGTCGAGGGGTTGACTGCCACACTTGCCAGGCCCCTTGCAGAGCCTGGTGAGCCCGCTCTCGAGCACCTGCATGGCGGCCAAGCGCTCGCCGCCCTTGACGCGGATACGGGCCAGCATCTTGTGCACGCCAAAGTCGCCAGGAGCCTGACGCAACAACGCCACGCCTGCTTGATCGGCTTCTGGCAGGCGGTCCAGGGCTTCGAGCAGGGCCACCTCGTTGCCAGCCAGCTCGAGGTCGCGGTCGATAGCTCGCTGGGCCTGGATGACGGCCAAGGCATCCTCGATGCGGCGGTCGCTGGCCAAGGCTCGAGCCAAGAGGACCGCGGTATGGGCACCCCCCGCTCGCTGGTGCCCGAGGGCATCGCCAAACGCACGCAGCTCGCTGGCGGCGCGGGCGAAGCGCTGTTGCGCCAAGGCAGCGCGCGCTCGAGGCAGGCGTACGGCGGGCTCGGTCGCCACGAAGGGCTCCATGGCGTCCCAGGCCTGGGCTGCTTCGCCGTCCTCGAGGTGCAGCACGGCCTGGGCGAAGTCGGTGCCCAACGCCAGGAAACGCTTGCGGAGATCTTCGGGGTAGCCCTCGAGGAGCAGGGCATAGCGGACCTGCGGGTGGTCCGGAGGAAGCGAGAAGACCGGATCGGCGCCGAAGCCGGGCGACGGGGCTTCGACGGGCACCTCGCCACCGGCCCCACAAGAGCCGGAAGCGCAACCGCTGTGGCCCAGCTTGCCCTTGGGTGGCGACTCGACCCGCGCGGCGGTGCGGGCTTCGCGCATGGCCTTGCGAGCCTGGCGCAGGGCTGGTCGGTGCCGGGCACCGGCGAACTGTTCCGCCAAGGCGAGGTTTTCGGCCGCAGCGTGGAGCTCACCAGCGCTGACGGAGCCATCGCAGGCCTCGAGGTTCATCTGAACGAGCCTATCGAAGACCTGCTCGCGCAGCAGTTCCGCTTCACCTCCCTCGATACCCTCGAGCATCAGCTTCGCCTGACCGGCGTCGCCGCGCTCGAGCAGCTTGCGCGCCTTGCCGATGCGCTCGGATGGACCCGGAAAGAGCCAGGACAGCAGGCCCAAGGCTCAGCCCTCGGCCCGTGGGCCCCTGCCCAGTAGCAGCGAGGTGCGGAGCTGTGAGGGAGACATGGCTGGACCCGCGCTTCGCCCGGCCGTTCTCGACTCTCTGGGAGGCTCTGGTTCGGGCTCCCCATCCGCCTGGGGTGGCGTGGCGGGCCCATCTTCGTCGGGTTCGGGATCCTCCCGCCGGAAGCTCGGATCGAGCGGGCCAAACCTGCGCAGCTCGTCCACGAAGGTGAACGTACGAAGATCGCATCGGTCCACGAAGAGCACCCCGTCGAGGTGATCACATTCGTGCTGCACCGCGATGGCCGGGAAACCCTCGAGCTCGAGAGAGATTCGCTCGCCCTGCCGATCGAGCGCGTCCACCCGGAGCTTGCCTACCCGGTTCACGGCGGCGCGCATGTCGGGGATCGACAGGCAGCCTTCGTAGGAGCGGAGCATGGCGTCCGTGAGGAAGGTGACCTCGGGGTTGACGAGCACCAGCGGCTCGGCGTCGGGCTGCGGTACGAACGCCACGATGCGGAGCGGCACGTGCACCTGGGGGGCGGCGAGCCCCGCACCCTCGTAGTCACTCAGGGTGTCGAGCATGTCATCGAGCAGGTCCTGGATCTCGGGATCCTCGATGCGCTCGGGCGGCACCGGCTCGGCCACCTGCCGGAGGACCGGGTGCCCCATGCGGGCGATCCGAAGGATGGCCATGAATCCTCTCCTGGGGAATGGACCCTGCGTACTATCCTCTGCCGCCGCGCGCCGCTCCTTCGCTCGCCGAGCCCGATGCTGCCCCGCCGAGGCCATCGGCATCGCTCCATCGGTGGGATAGGCTACCCGTCTGGCCAACTCCCCCTCCCGTCCCGACGAACCTCACCACGAGACGCACTCAATGATCCCCCTGCCTCTCCTCCCCCTGCTCCTGTCCGCCAACCTCGCCCGAGCTCAAGACTGCGACGCCGAGGCCCTCTCGGCCGAGATCGGCGAGGCCAGCCCCCGCGCAGTTGCCAATCTCTACGTGGCGCTCGCTGACTGCGATCCCGACGCAGCACAGGCTATCGCACAGGACGCATTCACCAAGATCCTGAGCGGCTCCGAGGGCGTCAACGCCGCGGCCGCGGGGGTACGCGTTGGCTCCGGTGAAGTCGTGCGCTCCTGGGTTTCGGGGCTCATCTCCGACGAACGCGCCTCCACGCTGGCAGGCATGGGCGATGCCTGCTCGAACGAGCCAGCCCTGATCGGCTTCTTCGTCGAATCCCACGCCGCCCTTGGCGAGCGCTTCTGGCGAGAACGCTGGCATCGCGCCCTGTCCGACTGCCGCGCCAAGGAGATCCAGGAGCTGCTCCGCCTCTCGTTCCAGGAAGACAGCGTGCAGCACGACTCCTCCCGCTTTGGTAGCATCCTCGAGGTCTTCTGCTCGAACGCGCTGCGCTCGGCCATTCCCTGGCTCAAGGCCCTGATCTTCACCACCAACGAAGAAAACCAGCTCCACGTCATGAGCGCCTTCGCCAATGCAGCCGGCGTGGGTACGCTCGACGGTATGGACCCCGAGGCATCCCAGGAAGCCATCACCGCCATCCTCGAGGTCGCCCCCAGGCTCCCGGCCAAGGTGGTCGAGCAGGCCCGCATCACGCTCCAGTCCCTCGGCGGCACGACCGAAGCCGACAACCTGTCCGCAGTGCGCTACGCCAATGCCCAGCAGGCCGATGGTCGTTTCATGTGGGGGGCCATCGCCGTAGAGACGGCCACCTGCAAGAAGGGAGACGTGCGCCTGGGCGCGCACTACGCCTTGGTCTACGAGCCCGGCCACCGCTGGCCAGACCAGATGCCCGCTGCCGTCGAAGACGCCGTCAACGCCGGGTGGGAGCTCGAGCTGGCCAAGAAGTGCAAGGGCACCAGCCGCATCGAGGTCATCGTGTCACCCGCTCCGATCACCAACCTGACAGCCTGGGACGTGTGGCGCGGCGAGCAGCTGCGCGAGATTCGCAAGCGCAGCTACGCCAAGATCGAGGAATCCGAGGCCCCAGCCCCCGTCCTCGACTAGGCCGAACCTTCTAGGCCAACGCGCGATACCGCGCGCGCATCGACAGCAGGCGGCGCTCGTCTTCCCCCAGACCCGCCAGCACCCGCCGCTGCAACGCGGCGGTCTCTTCCTTGACCCGTGCAACCCGCCCCAGGTCACGGTGCATGGCCGCATGCCGCAGGCGTGCCACGCACCAGTCAAGCCACGGCAACAAGGCCTGCTCCGCCTCGAGCCAGGCTGCGACGGGCTGATAGCAGAGGTCGGGATCTTCGACGAAGCCCCCTGCCTCCCACCGCGCACCGCAGCCCACGGCCAATGCGGGCATCGCCCCTGCCGCGCCGAGTCGTTCCATGGCGGGGCCGAGCAGGGCGGTCGCTTCTCGCCTCCGCCCGGTGCGCGCAAGGGCCCGCGCCAGCCAGCACTCCATCCGCGCTGCGAGGACGTGGAAGCCGGTCCCGCGGGTCAGTTCGAGCCCGGTCCGGAAGGCGGCCTCGGCCCGGGCGGGCTCTCCACAGGCCAGGGAGAGCCTCCCCCGGGCACACTCACGTTCGGCCGCGATCTCCGGTCGGTCACAGTGCCGCAGCAAGACGAAGGCATCCGCCAGCTGTTCGCGGGCCACGCCGGGCCTGAACAGCTCCAGCTCGATCTCCGCCATCGCCACGTGCAACAGGGCCCGCGGGGGGCCCAGCTCG
>CAZVHW010000118.1:0-10185 GCA_964626835.1 uncultured Enterobacterales bacterium | reverse complement strand
GGACCGAGCCGATCGAGGAGCTCACCGACATAGGCGGAGGCTTCGCGGAGCTGGCCCCGCAACACCAGGGCGGAGGCCGCGGCTCGACCGATCTGCGCATCGAACGGGGCGTCCCACGCGCTGGGATCGTCCGAGAGCCCCCGCGGGTGCAGCTCGAGCACCGAAGACAGCTCTCCTCTCTGCAGCAGCCACTTCGCCCAAGCCGCGCGCAGCTCGACCGGAGAAGACACCACGAGCCCATCGACCTCGCGCTCCAGCGACGCCGGTGGCAGCGGTTCGCCCTCGGCGGTAGCCAACGCGAGCTCCGCAACATCCCGCCGGTGCCCACGACGGCCTGCCGAGGCCCGCACCGCCACCTCCCCAAGCCTTCGCCGAGCTTCGATGTGCCGACCCCGATTGGCGAGCTGACCCACCCGCACGAGGGCCAAGTACCCACGCCAGGCCTCGGCGGGTTCCCAACCATCCCGCAGAGCACTTCGCAGGCCCTCTTCGGCCTGGAGCAGATCGGCATCGGCCTGCAAGTCTCGGTCCCCGAGCAGGCTCCGCGCATGACCCCGCCAGGCGAACAGCACCGCCCGCAGACGGGGATCGGGGTGCTCTTCGGGTTCCGAGGCAACCAGCGCGAGCGGCTCGAGGGCGCCGGCGACGACTGGCGCGTCCTTCGGTGGATCCCAGGGAGGCTCGTCGGCGCCTCGGGCCATCAGCGCCGCGAGACCCCCAGCGGGATCTCCGACGGGCTCGTCCACGGCCGACAGGACCTCGAGCCAGCAGGGGGTGCCCTCCGGAGTCTGGCCCAGCCGGAGCCTGCCGGCATCGACCGCCTCCTCGAGGGCTCGCGCGAGATCGACTGGACGGCCCCGTCCCGCCCGCAGCACCGCCGAACGGATGCCGGGAGGCAGAACGCGTCCTTCCGCCATGCTGCGCAGAAGCATGCTGGCCGAAGCCTCGTCCAGCGGCCACAGCGAGAAGCGAGACAGCGGCGGCTCGATTCCTTCGAGGGCCGGGTGCAGGTCGGGTTCTCCGGCGCACCACGACGCCAGGATGCGCACGGGCAGGCCGCGCTCCACCACCCGCCGCTGTAGGCCGACGAGATCGTGAAGCTGGGCCGCTGGCAGGCGCTCCAACCCTCCCAGCACCAACAAGGCGGGGCGACCCTGGGCGAGCGTCAGTCGCTCGAGGACACCCATCACCCGGTCCATGTGCGAGTCGGCGGAACCACGACGCCTGCCGCGGACGTGGCGGGGCACCGCCAGCAGCAGGCCGGACAGGAGCCCCCCGGCGCTCTCCCCGAGGGGATCGACCACCAGCGTGCGATGTCCGGCGCGCCGGGCTTGAAGCACCACCCAGTGCAGAAGCTCCTCGTGGCCCACGCCCTGGGGACCATCGAGCAGGCCGATGCCGTCGGGTCCCTCCCCCCCCATGAAGCGCTCCAGCTGCCCGTGCACGGCCTTCCTCCCGAACAGAGGGGGAGGTGCCGGCCGCAGCGCGGTGCGTCGCGCTCCCCGCGTGGCTAGCAGGGGTCGCAGTCGCCCCAGCAAAGCCGCAGCGTTCCGCGGACGATCTGCGGCTCGGACGGCCAGCAGCGAGGCGACGACCTGGCTCGCCTCGGGCGAGACGCCGGGCACACGGAGGTGGGGCGCCAGCGGAGCCCCCCGCTCCCGCTCGACGACGGCCTGCTCCCTGTTGGCGGCCGGAAAGGGCAACTCGCCGGTGAGCATGCGATACCACAACACCCCAACCGAGAACAGGTCGCTGCGACCGTCCAATGCCTGCCCCCGCAGCTGCTCCGGGCTCGCATAGACCACCGTTCCCGCGAAGCGCTCGAGCCCAGGTACGTAGGCGCCGTTGCCATCGCGGCGCTCGAACCCCGCGATCCCGAGGTCGAGCAACTTCATGTGGCCGGTGGAGGTGGAGAGCACGTTGGAGCTCTTGATGTCCCTATGGACGATCCCCCGGCCGTGCAGGTAGGCCAGCGCCTCGACCAGGTCGTGGACGATTCGCAGCGCCACGCCGCAGCGCTGTGGGCTCCCCGGGGCTCCAGCAAGCCGGGCCTGGGCCTGCGAGGACCGTCCCACGATGAGCTCCATGAGGAGGTAGGGCGTCTGCTCGATCCTCCCACAGCCGAAGACACGCACGATGCCAGGATGGTCGAGCCCCGCCAGGGCCCGGTATTCCCTCTGTACGGACCGATCTGGCGCGCCGGGGCGCCGGAACAGCTTGAGCGCCGCGCGCTCACCGCGCTCGGGCTCGATGACCTCGTAGACCGACGCCACGCCCCCCCTCCCCAGGCGACGCACCACCAGCCAGGGCCCGATACGACCGAGGGGAGGCAAGGTTGGAGAGATGCTGCTCACGGCTGATGCGTTTCCATGCTACCAACTGCCAGCGCAGGCGGCGACCACCGCGGCCACGCCGGATGCACGCCAGCGGTGGGGGAGTTAGCAAGGGGACCCATTTCGCTGGACCTTCCGGAGACCTCCATGCGCGCATTCACCCTCCTCCTCCTCGCCCCGCTGGCCATCACCGCCTGCGACCAAGGCACGACCCCCGGTCCCCAGGCAGACGCCCAAGGCGCTCCCTCGTTCACCATGCCGGTGCCGTCTGCCGACGCGGACCCCCAACCGGATCAGGTGGTGGCGACCTGGAGCGGCGGTCAGATGACCTACGCCCAGCTCATGGAAGAGGTCAAGGGTCGCCTCATCAAGTCGGAGATCGAGTACCTCAACACGCGCTACTCCACCATGCGCCGTGCCATCGACAACAAGGTCAACGAGTCCCTGCTGGATGCCGAGGCAAAGAAGCGGGGGCTGGCCGATGCCGACGCCCTCATGGAAAAGATAGCAGCCGAGAACGAGGCCGTGAGCGACGCCGAGATCGAGTCCTACTACGAAGAGAACAAGCGAAAGTTCCGTGGCAAGCCCCTCGAGCAGGTCCGCGAGGCCGTGGCTGGCCAGATGGTCAAGGCCAAGCAGCGCGAAGCGGTCAACGAGCTCATCGAACAGCTGCGCAACGGCGCCAGCGTCGAAGTGGCCCTCGAGCCGCCCGAGCTCCCCCGCCTCGACGTCGCCGTGGGCGACAACGTGCCCCGCGGTACCGTGGGCGCACCCATCACCATCGTCGAGTTTGCCGACTACGAGTGCCCCTACTGCAGCCGCGGCTACGAGAGCATGAAGGCGGTGATGGCGAAGTACGACGGCAAGGTCAGCTGGTACTTCCGCGACTTCCCCCTCTCCTTCCACCGCAACGCCGTGGACTACGCCGTGGGCGCCATCTGTGCCGGCGAGCAGGGCAAGTACTGGGAAATGCACGACGCGGTCCTCGACAACCAGAAGGGCCTGACCAAGGGAGAGGGCGTGACCGGCCTGGCCGCGGGCCTGGCCCTCGACAAGGAAGCCTTCGCCACCTGCATCGGCAACGAAGCCCACAAAAAGCAGGTCATGGAAGACATGACCGCGGGCCAAGAGGTCGGCGTCTCCGGCACCCCGGCCTACTTCATCAACGGCATCATGATCTCCGGCGCCCAGCCTCTCGAGAACTTCGAGTCCATCATCGACCGCGAGCTCGAGGCCGCCGGACAGGCAGGCTAGTCCATGCCCTCGCTGTTGTTCGCCTGCGTGGCGAACTCCGCTCGCAGTCAGCTCGCCGAAGCCATCGCGCGCCACATCGCGAGCGACGAGTTCCAGCTGTGGTCCGCAGGCAGTCGCCCCAGCAACGTCAAGCCGGAAGTGCGAACCGTCCTCGCCGAGCTGGGCATCGACAGCCGCGGGCTTCGCTCCAAGGGCTTCCATGCCGTGCCACTGGACGAGATCGACGCGGTGGTGACCCTCTGCGCAGACGAGGTCTGCCCGGCATTTCCCGGGTCGCACGCCCAGCACCGGTGGCCGCTGCCCGACCCCGACTCGGCCCGCGGTGACGACCGCTTGGAAGCCTTCCGTGCGGCACGAGACGAACTGATGCGCCGCATCCCCGTCCTGCTGGCCTCCTTGGGCTCCAGCCCAGGCGCGTAACACCCATCGGAGCTGCCGCATCTCTAGTACTCCCCCGCAGGAAGGAGGTCGCTCCGTGGCGGCGGCGTTCAAGGACTACGCCATCCTCGGCTTGGCCGTGTTTGCCGGCTGGTACGCCCTGTCGACCTTCTTCCCAACCGAGCCCGATCTGCCCGACCAGGCCCCGCCCATGGTGCTCCAGAGCCCAGAAGGCGAGTTCTACGACCTCGCCGACCTCCGAGGTCGCCCGGTGGTGCTCAACTTCTGGGGGACGTGGTGCCCACCCTGCATCCAGGAGATCCCACACTTTACCGCCTTCGCCAGCGCCCACCCCGACGTGGCCGTCGTAGGGGTGGCCCTCGAGAGCGGCACCGCCGCCGAGATCCACGCCGCCGCCGAGAGGCTCGGCATCTCCTACCCGGTGCTCATGGCCGACCCCAGCATCCGCGGAACCTGGGACATCAGCACCCTCCCCACCACCGTCTTCATCGGTCCCGAAGGCCGCGTCTTGGGCTCCTACGTGGGCGGCATGGACATGCAGACGCTGGTGAAGGAGTTCGAAAAATCGCTGGCATCAGCGAACTAGGGAGCCAGACTACTAGCGCTCCGGACGGCCGATCCAGAAGCTCGACCCGAGGACCGGCACGGGAACACTCTCGCCACGCCACCCCTCGATGGTTCCCTCCCACGAGACCACCAGCACGGCCCTGTCGAGATCGTCTGGGTCGTGAACCAGCTCGCGATCGACGCCGGCGTGCCGCAGGCTGGGGCCGAGGTGCTCGGACCAAGAGTGGGTGGTCTGTAGCTCGCAGGGGATCTCCGCCGTTCCGATCACTGCCACCGGCCCGGGACGGGTGAGCCGCACGGCTTCGACCACCGCACCGACGCCCAGATCATCGCCTACGGGTGGGCGTAGCCAGACCTGTGGACAACGATCGTCGAGCACACGGGCGCTCGAGGGCACCGGCAAGGCAGCCAGGGAGCCCCATGCGGTCCAGCCCAGCGCACCCAGCATACCGACGACCAGCAGGGCGCCCCGCCAGCCGCGCCCCCAACGGGCGAAGGCCACCGCGACGAAGAGACCCACCGCGGGGAGCGCAGGCGCCAGCAAGCGAGGGTACTTGCGGGGAACGAGTCCGAGGATGAAGATCGCACCCCCGAACCAGATCAGGGCGCAGATTGCGATCTCGCGGTGGCGAGGATCGGCGCGGTAGAGGCCCACGACGACGCCGATGATGGCCAGCACCGCCAAGGCGGGGCCGATGCCGACCCAGAGCGACGCCCAGGGGTAGAAGACCAGGTGTGAGGGCAGGGCGATCCCGGGCGTACCCGCTGCGCTCTCACCACCGTAGCCGATCTGCTGCCCGAGATTCAACGCCGTCCAGGGCAGGGCTACGAGGACCGCCACACCGAGCGCCCACAGGCTACTCCAGCGGCGGGGCAACCGCGCGATCAGTACCGGCAGGAGATAGAACAGAGCAGTCTGCTTGACGAGGAACGCGACCCCGACGGCGACACCGACCAGAGCAAGCCGCCACGGGACGGGCCGCACCCTGGCGGACTCGATGGCGAGCACCGCGAGCGCCACCGCCGCCGCCAGCGCCCCCTCGAGCATGAAGTGCCGACCCAGGCCGCAGAGCAGCGGTAGCGCGAGCACCGCTGCGAAAGCCCCAACCACCGCACGAGCGCCGAGCGGGCGGGCTATCCTCGCGACCGCCATGGCCGACAGCAGGGGCCAAGCCAGGTTGACACCCCGCACCGCCACGCGGGCGGGATCCCCTGAGTCCATCAGAGCCCACCACACGCCCACCACCCCGGCGTAGAGCGGGGGGTACACACCCATCTTTCCCGCAAAGGTGGTGAGCAACGCCTGGCCCGCGCGGCCCTCCAGCCACATCGCTGCGAGCAGCTCGGCCGCCCCCACGTGGCCGACCTCGTCCCCATCGAACACCATCTCCTCGGCCCCAATCCAGGCCAAGCCCCCACAGACGTGGCACGCCGCCAGAACCGCAAGCGCGACGATTACCCGAGTGGCAAGCCGTGGGGTTGACGAAGTGGACAAGGATGCTCGCGAGTCGAAAGGAGAGCAGGGCAGCGGACCTCTGGCAGCTCTCTATCCCGCGCGCGTGGCCGGATGCTCGCTCCGGGGGGGCGGCCCCTGATAGGCTTGTCCGCCAGGTACACCGTCCACCCTCGAGGAGACCCCGTGCGCCGCTCCTTGCGCCTCAAGGCCCTCACGCTCCGCAGCCTCGTCGCCGCACTCATCGCGGCGCTCCTCGGCGGATTGCTGCAGCTCTCCCCACAGCCCCTCACGGACCTGATGCTGCGCTGGGACCTGGCGCCCACCGCGACCCGCTCCGTGCTCCTGGTGGTGATGGACGGCCGAGCCACTCCCGGTGCCTGGATCCGCCTCGCGGCCCAACTGCAGGATGCAAACGTAGCGGGCATCGCGCTCCTCGGTGACGATCTACCGGCGGTCACCGGCGAGCATCTCGTACAGCTCGAGAGCCCAGGGGCGGCCATCGTCGAGGCAGGCTTCGTTCAGGACTGGGACCACCGTCACCGCAGCTGGCAGCCGACGGTGGGCAACACGCTCAGTCTACCCAGCCGTCTCCTGCAAACGGCCGGCCACCCCGTCCCAACCCAACCCCAGCGCATCCCCATCGCCGACACCGGCGTTCCGACCCTCGATCACGCCCAGGTGGCGGGCCTCAACTCGGCCGCACTCGAGGGACGCATGGTCATCGTAGGTAGCCTCGACCCCTGGGCCACGCCCCAGATCTCCACACCGGGCAGCGAGCCGATGTCCCTCGCGGAAGCGGTCGCTCGCTCGGTAGCTGGCCCGAGCCTTCCCGTCCTCAACCCGCTGATCTCGGGCCTGGTGGCAGGCATCCTTGCCCTGCTCTCGACCCTGATCCTGCTGCTACTTCGTACGAACGCTACCCGCGCCGGCTTCCTCGCAGGCTGCGCAGTGACCGGGATCGCTGCCTGCGCTCTCTCCCTTCGAACCGGGGTGGTCCTGCCAGCCGAGATCCTGCTGGCCAGCTTCGTCGCGGCGGGCTTCACCTGGCGCGCTACCACGTGGCAGAACGCCGAGCTCCAGCTCCAGCGCCTACAGGACAACCTCCTCTCGCGCCTCGGCGAGAGCCTGGCCCTGTCTCGAGCCACGCCGAAAGCCACCTGGAAGGAGCTCGCCAGGGCGGCCGTGGCCTGGGGCGGGGCCGAGGCAGCCTGGGCGGTCGAGAGGCGCGGCCGTGACCTGCAGTCGCTCGCTCGTGCCGGCCAAACCGATGGGGTCTCGACGGAGCTCCTCGCCGATGCGGTCAGCCGCCTGGTGCCCACAAACCCTACCGACATCCTCGAGCTGCCGAGCCTGCAGGAAGCGACGGCGCCGGACCTCCCTCCTGCCGACGTCCTCGTCGTCCCGATGCGCGCCCGCGGAAAAACCCGCGGGCTGCTCGTCGTGCGCCTCGACCCACGCGCCAAGGCCGAGCCCAGGGCGACGGCGAGTGGCGAGGTCGTAGACAGGCGAGCCGCGAGCCGGCGCAACCTCCAAGTGTTCGCCAATCACGCCGCCTTGCAGTTGTTGCGGCTTCGAGGACGCGCCTCGTTCGAGGCCGTGGTCAGCGAACAGGGTGTCCGGGCCCGCCTCCACGAGCTGGCGGCCAGCCTCGAACACCTGCTCGACCAGCGAGACCTCCTCCTGGCATCCCACCAGGACAGCCGCACGGCCCATGCCCTCTACGACCCCTTGGGCCACCCGCTCCTGCTGGACGAGGGCTTCCGCGTGTTGCTCCAGCGCCTCCGTGTACCGCCGGAAGCCAACCTTCCCACGGTGTGGCGCGCCCTGCAGCTGCCCCCCGCACAGCTGGGTCGCATCTTGAGCCGACACGGGCCTCGCCGTGCGCCCCTGGACTTGCCGGGCGTTGGCATGGATTGCTGGGCCTACACCTGCACCTACCAGAACCGCATCTTGGGGGTCGGACTCGAGCTGGTGGACATCTCCGAGCTCCAGGCGCAGGACACGGTCAAGTCGGGCCTCCTCGAGATGATCTCCTACCGGGTCCACAACATCCTGGCGGCCATCCGCGGCTACGCGGACCTGCTGGCTCTGGGCGCGGTGGAGGCGTCCGAGGTCGCTCCGCGCATCGCCGCCCGCTGCGGTGAAATGGCGGAGATCTTCGACCGCTACGAAGACGTCGCACGAACCAGCGAAGGTGGAGCGCCGGAACCCATTCAGGTCATCGACCTGCTCCAAGAAGTGGTAGCGGGAGCCCGCCGTACCCTGGGGGAGCACCGGGTCCGGCTGGTCAACACGCCGGTGGCGCTCGCTCCGGCCCTGGCCCACCGCCACGACCTCGCGCGAGCGCTCATGTCCCTGGTGCATGAACTCGCGCGCGACACCACCGTGGACCAAGCCGTGCTGGTCGAGCTGCAGGCTCCCGTGGGGGCCGTCGAGATCCTCGTTCGTACCCAAGGCCATGCGCCCCCCTTGAACGTGCTCCAACAGCTCGCCACCGACACCAGGGAACAAGGCTCCGCGCTGGCGAGCCGGCTGATCGGTGCCATGGGTGGAAGCTTCGTTGTCGAGGGTGGCGGAGAGGCCGGTGCCCGCTACCGCATCCAGCTGTCGGAAGCATGACGCCCCACCGCTTGGCGATGCTTGCAGAATTCCGGTAGCATGAACCTTGGTCAGGTCGTGAAACACGCACTCCCACGAAGGGCCCGCTCCTGCTGTCCGTCTTCCCAAGCGCCTATGTAGACAACAGTCTGCTCACGGCCGTGCTGCTGGGCGTGCTGCTGATCTGGATCCTCACCGAGCTGTATGGCTGGCCGCGGTCGGGCTTGGTGGTCCCCGGCTACCTGGCCAGTGTCTTCGTCATCCAGCCCTGGGCAGGCCTGGTGGTGTTGGGCGAGGCCATCCTCACCTACATCCTGTCGGTGCTGGTTGCAAGGTGGCTTCCGCGTATCGCACCCCTCGATCGCGCCTTCGGGCGCAACCGGTTCTTCCTCATCCTGTTGGTCTCGGTCGGAGTCCGCCTGTTTGTAGAAGGCGGGCCTTTCTTGCGGGTGCTCGAGCAGTGGGGGCTGCCCCTGGATACCCCCCTGAACTCCCTGGGTCTGGTCTTGGTACCCCTGACCGCCAACGCGATGTGGCGCACGGGGCTGTTCAAGGGGCTGCCGATGCTGGCCGCCCCGACACTCGCGGTCTACCTGCTCCTGCTCTTCGTCCTGCTTCCCCACACCAACCTCAGCTTCGCCCAGTTCGAGCTCACCTACGAAGACCTCTCCCGCGACTTCATCTCCTCGCCTCGCGCCTACATGTTGCTACTGGTGGGCGCACTCATGGCCACCCACATGGCCGTTCGCTACGGCTGGGACGCGGGAGGCATCATCATCCCCGGCCTGCTCGCCATCACGTGGGTCCACCCCGAGAAGCTGCTGGCGACCTTGGTCGAGGTGGTCCTCATCGTGGGCGCTCTGCGCCTGCTGCAGCGCCTCCCCGTTCTGCGCACCTCCAACATCACGGGCATGCGGCCCCTCGTGCTGGCCTTCACGGCTGGCTACGTGGTCAAGCTCTTGCTGTCGTTTGGGTTGGCCGAGCGCTACCCAGGCCTGCGGATCACCGATCTCTTCGGGTTTGGCTACCTCCTTCCCGCCCTCATCGCGGTGCGGTGCTGGCGGTATGGCAGCCTGCCGCGTGTCGTCTTCCCGGGCATCGCCATCTCCCTGGCGGCCTTCCTGGTCGGAACGAGCCTGGGCGTCGGACTCGAACAGCTGCGCCCCCTGCCCCAGGAAAGCATCAAGGCCAGCATCCACCAGCGTGCCGGGCCGGCGTGGCGCGCCGCGACCGAAGTCACGCTGCCACCCTCCGACTTCCCGGACACCACCGTGCTGGTGGAGCTGCGTGACGCGTGGCGCGTAGCCTGGGACGGCTCTCCATGGTCCGGCGACCACCTCCGCGCCGATGTCTACCCAGATGGCGTGGTGCTGCACTCCGGCGGTCAGAACCAGTTCGGCTCGGCCTGGCTGCGCAAGCACACCCACCGCGGTCTCGTGGTGGTCGTACCCGACGCCGCGACCGAGCCCGGCCTCGCCGAAGCGGGGGTGGTGTTGGCAGAGGTGCTCGACGCCAGGGTCCTCCTGCTCTCGCCCTCCACTTCCCTGCGCCGTCAGGCCACGGCCGGTGGGGCCGCTG
>CAZVHW010000117.1:5914-15578 GCA_964626835.1 uncultured Enterobacterales bacterium | reverse complement strand
TGGATAGGCGTAGCGAACCACGGGAGCCGAGCCGTCCTCGCCCAGCTCGGAGATGGTGACCAACTCGGCGCCGGTGGTGCGCATGACCACCCGCACGATGTGCTCGTAGACGACTCGCTCCTGCTGACCAGCGCTGAGCAGGTTGCCCAGCTCGTACAGGGCCACCAACCCGCGGTAGGCTTCCTGGAGATCTTCGACCCCGGCCTCGTCCGCCGGGCTGGCGAACAGCGGCATCCGGGCACCGGCTTCGGTGGTGAGGGATTCCGGGTCGAGCAGCAGGCTGTCGGTCACACCCGCCGTCGGCCGAGGCATGTCGAAGCGCAGCTCGGTGGAGCCAATGTGTACGCTCGTTCCGTTGCCGAGCCGCGCCCGCTGGATTCGTTTGTCCCCGATGAGGGTTCCGTTGCGGCTCTGGAGGTCTTCGACGAAGTAGACCCCGTTCTCGTCTCGGTAGAACACGGCGTGGTGACGGGACGCGCGGGGATCGTCGAGCTGCAGGTCGTTGGAGCACTCACGCCCCACGACCGCGCGCCGATCGAAACGGAACTCGAGCTGTGAACCGGAGCCATCGGAGACGACGAGCGTAGGCACGATATCCTCCTGCGAAGCGCAGAAGGCGGACGTATTGGCTAGGGCCCGATTCCGCCAGCGAACCGGATGGCCGGGTCGTTGGGGTCGTTGATGTTGCCCCAGCGCCGAAAGAGGTCCACGTCTCGCGCCACGAGCCCCGACACCAGCCCCCGATCCGAGCGGAAGTGGGAACACCCCGCGATCGGCCCGCCCGGCGCATCCCACCACCGGTCGATGCAAAAACGAGCCGCGTCGCATTGATATCGTCGGCCCCAGGGTGTCTCCTGGGGAGAGAATCCCTTCCTTGTCGGGGTTCGGGAGCGGTCATGGCCGAGCGTCTCAACCTGGTGACCGGAGCGGCTGGATTCTCGGGCTCTCACCTGGTCCGCGAACTGCTGGCCACCGGAGAGCGCGTCCTGGCCACCGATCTGCCAGAGATGGTGAGCAGCCCGCGCGTCCACGAGGTGCTGGAGGGCTGCGGCCTGGACATCGATCACCCACGACTCGAGTGGCTTCCGGCGGACCTGCTGCAGCCTCCCACCCTCGCAGCGCTCGGGGAGCGCCCGGTCACCCACCTGTTCCACACCGCATCGCTGTACGACTACAGCGCACCGCTGGACAGGTTGCGCCGCATCAACGTAGAGGGGACACGAAACCTGCTGCAGCACGTCGTGCCCCCGGGCCTGGTGCGCTTCGTCCACTGGTCCACCTGCGGGGTCTTCGGCAAGCCCTACACGGCCGCTGGCGGCGACACCAAGGCGAACCTGCCCTTCACCGAGGCTTCATCGTCCCCGAGGAACACGGCTCCGGACGCCACCGAACCCCACGGCACCAAGCTCGTGAACGCATACTCGGTGAGCAAGTGGGAGCAGGAGAAGCTGCTGTGGAGCGAGTATCGTCAGGGTCGCCTGCCTCTGACGGTGATTCGCCCGGCACCCATCTACGGCCCTGGCAGCAGCTACGGCCACGGCGGGCTGGTCCTGGGGGTGGCGCACGGGCTGCTTCCGGTGCTGCCCACCGACGCGCGCAACTACATCACCACCTCGGTGCACGTGCACGACCTGGCGCGCTTCGCGGTCTTCATCGCGGAGCGGGACGACGCGCTGGGAGAGGACTACAACATCGTCGACGACAGCATCATCTCCTACTACGACTTCCTAAGGTACATCGCCCTGCTCACCGGCGCGCAGATGCGGGACCTGCCCGTGGTGAAGCTCCGGCGGGCCCAGGGGTTGCTGGGCGCGGCGGCCCACGGTTGGCGCTGGGCCGAGACCCGGCTGGGGGTTCCCCGCCTGCGGGTCTTCGAGATCCAGTCCATGAGCTACCTGGCCTCATCGTACTGGATCAGCAACCGCAAGAGCCTGGCCACCGGGTTCCGCTACGAGTACGCCGACGTGCGCGAGGGGCTCAAGGACACGGTGGACTGGTTCAGGAGGATGGGCTGGTTCGCCGACCGGAGCCTGCTGTACGCCGCCAGCACCGAGGGTTCGAAGGCGGGGGTGGCCCGCTAGCGGCGTGCGCGGCTCGCCCTTCACGGCCAGTCGTGTTCGGCGGACCTCCGCAGCAGAACCTCCTCCGTCTCCTCGACGATGCCGCCGGTGTCCTCGGTGCCGCGCCAGTCGACCCGCACGCCGTCGACGGTGTCGTCGCCCGTGTCGTGGACGTCCACGAAGCAGGCTGGTGCGGCCAAGGCGAACAGGGCGAGGAGGGTTCGGCGCATTGGGGCGAGGCTCCGGAGCTCGATCCAAGGACACCGAGCGCTGCCCACGGCGTCACCCTCGGACACCTGATACCTTTTCCCGTAAACCTCCACGGAGGAATGAGCCCTTTGCATCCCCCCCCTCTCCTGCCCCTCTCGTTCCTGGTCCTGGTGGGCTGCAACTACGCCAAGACCGAGACCACCGGCAACCTCGACCTGGAGTGGTGGACCGAGTCCACACAAGACGGCGCGCTCGAGGTCACGGTGGACGTCGAAGGCGACATCGCTTCGTTCCTTCTCACCGCCGAGACCTGGGACATGGACCTGCTGCTGTCCGTCGAGGAGGTCTGGAGCCCTGGGGGCGAACTGGTCATGAGCTGGGATGAATGGTGGGAATCCGACGAATGGATCGGTGAGCCCTTCTACCCCTACTACCCGAGCGTCTTCTTCAACTGGCCCATCCGCGAGCAGGACGGCCCCCTCGAAGAGGGCAGCTGGTCGGTCGTCGTCAGCTCGGTCGACTCGGACTGGGCCTACGAGGACACCGACCTGGACATCTCCCTGCAGCGTCGCTGGGACTCGGACGCCAACGACGGCACGGTGCACGTCTGGATGGTCTGGGCCCGTGGAGTCAAGCGACAACCCGAGGTGGAGGAAGCGGTCCAAGACGCCGTGAAGTACTGGCGCGACATCTGGGACCCCTACGGCCTGGACTTGGACGTGGAGTGGACCACGATGCGCGGCATCGACCCGGACCTGCCCGCCCCCGGCTCCGACAGCTGGGACCTCTACAACGCCTCCTACAAGAGCAACGGCGAGCAGATCACCATCATCCTGGGCGAGTCCGTGGCGGGCGATGCGTGGACCTACGGCATGTCTGGAGGCATCCCCGGCGGCCTGGTGCCCACCGACCGCTCCGCCATCGCCATCTCGTGGCTGGCCCACGCGGGCAACGATGCGTCCTTCACCGAAGAAGAAGTGCGGATCTTCGGCGGCTCCCTGGCCCACGAGGTGGGGCACTACATGGGGCTGCCCCATCCCGTCGAAGACGGCTACCAGTCCTGGGACGCCCTGGACGACACCCCCAGGTGCAGCGACCAGGACGACTGCGAGGACCGGCTGGGCACCAACCTGATGTTCCCCTACACCATCTGCGACTGGGACACGTGCTCGACCCAGGAGACGCTCACCGACGACCAGGTCGCGGTGGCCCTCAACTACAGCGGCACGCTCTAGGAGTCTCGTCATGCGCACCATCGCCCTCTCGCTCCTGCTCCTTCCCAGCGTCGTCCGGGCAGATCCGCCCTGGACCCCCACCGCCGAACAGACCGCCGTCTACAAGGCGCTCTCCATCCGCGACCCCGCCCCAACCTGCGAGGAAGTCGAGGCGCTGTCGGCCGATCCGGTCGCCACCCTGCGGGTGGTGGTCGAACGAGCCGAGCTGCCTCCCTGGGCCCCCCTGCGCGCAGCCCACTGCATGGTCACCCGCCACGCCTCGGCCGCAGAAGCCGACATCGTGGCATGGATGGGCGATCCCCAGACGCGGGGCCTGGCGTTGCTGACCCTCGGTGCCCTCGACACCCTCCCCGAAGAGACGGCGCGGACCGTGGCTGCGGCGGCCCTGGCCGGCCCCCACGCCGCCGACGCTCGCGAGAAGATCCAGGACGCCGGGCTGTCGCCGGCCACCGAAGCTGCACCCGCCGCGACGCCCTAACGATCCGTAGGTGGCTGGGACGCGCCCGCTGGTGCGGCGCTGCCACCGCGCATGGTGGGACCGGGAAGCTCGCGTGCAGGCTCGGCTTCGAACTCGGCCCTGGTCAGCCCGGCCTGGGTGAGGAAGGCGTTCACGAAGGACTCTGGGATCTCGCAGTCGGGCACCATCGCGGCGATGCGGGCGGGGGCGCTCCGATAGGGCGTGTCGGGATGGGGGTGGCTGTCCGTGCAGGGCCGATCCTGTCCGGGACCAGCCCACATGTACCGATGCACCGGCATCCCGAATCCAGGACCTTCCACGCGAGTCCAGAGGGGCCCAGGCGGCTGGTGCCCCTTGTACCAGGTGTTCAGGTTGGCCGCGGTGAGCTGGTTCGTGGCGCGGTTTTGGCGCATGGGGCAGAACGCGAAGGCGCCGGGCGAGCCGGCCCACAGCCCGCTGTCACCACTCAACGCGCACATGGCCAGGCTCTGTTCCTGGGTGCCGTGGGCGCTGCGCAGCTGCCGGCGGATCTCGGAGGAGACGGACATCAGGTCGGCATGGGAGCGCTCCCGACCGAGATCGGAGGATGGATCGACCCACCGCGCCTGGGCGAGCAAGGCGAGCAGCGCGGCCGCCCCGAGCACGAACCTGCGCCCCCCCGCCGTGGCGCGAGGGCGCGCCAGCCAGAGGGCCATGGCGGCGGGTGTCACCACCCAGACGTGCCGCGCCTCGGAGATGACCACCAGCCCGGCTAGCGCGGGCACCACGCCCACGAGGGCGGCGGCTCGATGGGCCCAGGGCGCCCGGTACAGCGCGACACCCGCGAGCAGGACCCAGATCCACGACTCCGGTGCGCGCACGGCCGCGTAGACGACGGTGTGCAAGGGGCCGAGGTCGGTCTCGCCCACGGGGTAGCGGTCGGTCAGGTCGTGGGTGTGACTGAGAATGTCCCGAATGGGGAGCAGCAGGCGCGCCGACCAGCTGGCGAAGCCAGGCAACGCGACGGGATGCCCCGCAACGAGGGGCACGAACGCGAGCGCGGCGAGCACCGTGACCAGGGCCAGCAGCCGGCTCTCGATCCGCCGCGGAGCAGCCACCGCGACCAGGCAACCCAGATAGGCCGCGATGGCGCCGTGCTCTCGGGTGACGCTGACGAAGGCCATGGTCACCGCGAACAGGACGAGCCGGCCCCGCGTGACGCGCTGCACGAACGCCGCCGCCGCCGCCGCACCGGCCAGCAAGGAAAGGGTCGCGAGCCCGTCGGGGCTCACCATCAACCCGAAGGGCAGGACGCCGGGGAAGACAGCCGCCACACAGCCGACCACGACCGCACGTTTCCACGAAGCACCGAGCAGGCGCGCAAAGCCGAAGGACGCTGGCGGCACGGCGGCTACCGCCAGGGCGCTGACGGTGACTGCGGCCCAGAGGTTGCTACAGCCCGAGAGCCAGGACAGCCCCGCGGCCAACATCGGGTAGGCGGGCGGTACGCTCGAGACCCATCCCGAGCCCACGTCGAGCACGGAGAAGCCCCACAGGTCCATGTCGAGCCCGAGTGGAATGTCCGCATGGAACGCGAGCCGCAGCGATGCCTGCAGGAGCAGCCCGAAGATGAACAGCAGGGTGGCGCAAGCCAGGTCGCGGCGGCGTTGCATGGCCGGTGGGGTCTATCGGGGAGCCGCCCGTTCGGCAGCAACGCAGACCGACACGGTCTGCCGGAGGGCCCGGTCGAGCCCGCCGAAGCCGTAGCCTAGGGACCGGCGGGAGGCCTCGAGATCCGCCGGATCCACCTAGGTCCGCCTGAGCTGCAGCGGGTCCCTGCCCACCAGGCTCTCCACGAGCTCGTCGCGCCGAGGTCCGCGAGGATGACCGTCACCTCGGGGGGAAGAAGATCATCCTCGGGCAGGTCCAAGGCGAGGACGCTCACGCCGTGGCCCCTCCGCAGCAGCTCGAGACCGCGTGGTAGTCCAGGAAGCCGGTACCACCGAGAACAACGGTGCGAAGGGAAACGCTGGGGCCGGAGGAGGCGCTCATGGCGAGCCTGTCTTCACGGTAGCCGTCGATATCGGACAGGTGGGTGGCGTACCACCGAACGAGGATTCGCGAGCGCGACTCTTCCAGCGGAAGGGTAGCTCGAGGTACGCTGCCACCTTGACCCCATCACCCAGCGTCGCGTGGGACATTCCTCCTGCACGCTGGTGCCCCCAGGGCCCGACGAGGATCCTGCAGCTCGAGGAGCCAAGATGCGGACAGCCAAGCAAGGCCTCTTCACCCACTGCGTCGCCGCCCTCGCGGTCGCCGCGCTCTGCGCGACATCCGTAGCCCGGGCCCAAGACGTCCTCACCGATGGCTTCGACGCCCACGGCTTCCACCTGGCCGCGTTCGACGGCGACGTGCGCGATCCGTACTCGGTCTTCCGGCCAGGCCGCATGCACCAGTGGGAGTTCTACGCGGCCGACATGGCCGAGTACGCCATGGCCCCCTTGAGCTACGTGTCCGGGCCCGTAGGCAACACCGAGATGAACCCGGTGCTCAACCACCTGGTGGTCCAGAACTTCGCGCTGGGCCTGGCGGTACACGACCGCTTCCGCCTGGATGTGGGCATGCCGCTCTATGTCTACGCGGTGGGCCCCGACGGCGAGGCCACGGGGACCAAGATCGGCGATCTGCGCGTCGCCGGCATGATCGGCCTGGTCCGACCTTCCTACGAGGGCGCGGGTGGACTGGGTCTGGGCCTGGTCCCCTGGGTGGACATCCCCACGGGTGACGACCAGATCTACCTGGGCAACGCGGCCATGGCCGGCGGTGGGGCCCTGGCCACCACCTACGAGTTCGAGAAGCTCACCCTGTCCGCCCACCTGGGCTACCACTACAAGCCGGACATCAAGGCCTACAACATCGAAGGCGCGGACTCCCTGCTGGCTGCGGTGGGCATCGGCTGGCTGTTCGACCACTACGCGGGGCTGAACTTCGAGGCCCTGGTGACTCCGCCCCTGTCCGCCAACACCGAGAAGGGCACCGACTTCCCCGTCGAGACCATCCTCTCGTTCCGCAAGCGCTTCGAGAAGGGCGGCATGGTAACCGTGGGCGTGGGGACCGCCCTGACCGATGGCGCCGGCGCCGCGCCCTTCCGCGCCTTCCTGGGCGGGGGCTTCGGCCACATCGAGACGCCGGTACCCCCCGACCTGGATGGCGACGGCATCCCCAACGCGGAAGACGATTGCCCCGAGGATGCGGAGACCGTCAACGGGTGGGCCGATGACGACGGCTGCCCCGACGTGCTGGGCACCATCGCCGTCTGGGGCCAGTACGGCGAGCAGCCCCGCGAGCTCACCAAGGTCACCATCATCGGCCCCGAAGGCTCCCGCCTGCTGGACCCCGAACACGCCGAGCTGGACAACGTGATGCCCGGCATCATCTACACGGCCACCGCCGAGGCCGGCTGCCTCGAGGGCAGCGTCGAGACCGAGGCCATCGGAGGCAAGCGCGATCTGGTGATTCCGCTCGAGCGCCAGCTCGAGGGCACCCTGGCCTTCGAGGTCACCACGCTCGAGGAGAAGGAGCCCATCCCCGGCGCCACGGTCAAGATCCGCAGCGACCAGGACGAGTGCGCACCGATCGAGGGCACCCTGCAGCTGGGCGACGACGGCACCGGCAGCATCGGGCTGGGCGCCGGCGACCACGTGGTCATCATCGACGTGCCCAAGTACGCGCTGTACCGCCAGAAGGTCAACATCAAGCCCGGCGAGGACGAGCAGGTCACCGTCTCCCTCAAGAAGACACGGACCCGCGTCACCGCCCAGCGCATCGAGATCTTCGAGAAGGTCCACTTCGAGACGGGCAAGGCCATCATCCGGCCGGAATCCTACGCACTGCTCGACGAGATGGCCGAAGCCATCCAGACCCACAAGCAGATCCGCTTGGTCGAGGTGGCGGGGCACACCGACGACCAGGGCACGGTGCAGAGCAACCAGATCCTCTCCCAGGACCGTTCCCAGGCGGTGCTCGACTACCTGATGGGCAAGGGCGTCCCGACCAGCAAGCTGCAGGCCAAGGGCTACGGCGAGACCCGCACGATCGACACCAACGAGACGGTCGAGGGCCGCGCCAAGAACCGGCGCGTGGAGTTCAACATCCTCGAGCAAGACACCGTGATCCTGGAGGACTAGGCCATGCGTACCGACATCACCACAGTGCTCCGCGGCGCACCCATCGCCCTCCTGCTCCTCGCACCCGCCACCGCCCTGGCCGAGGGCTCGGCCAATCTCGAGAACCAGCCCGTGGATGCCCAGACCGTTCTGTACGTGGACATCCTGGACTCCGACGTCGAGACCATCGAGTGGACGGGCTACGGCAACATCCGCGTGATCGATCCGGACGGCTACCAGCTCGACGGCACCTTCTCCACGGGGAGCGTCATCGACCTGTCCTCCGGCCGCGCGGGGGCCTGGGAGATCCAGCTCGTCTACTCCCAGGAGACCGGTTGGGACGTCAGCGTCCTCGATCCCGTCGAGGAAGGCGGCCGCCTGTTCAGCTACGACTGGGTGCTGGACACCGACACCTACGGCCAGGATGGCAGCTTCGAGGGGAGCTTCTACGCCCTGGTTCCCGGCGGATCGGCCGATCACGACGGCGTCATCGAGATCAAGTTCTCGGGCCTGTCGGGGCGACGCTGGCAGATGTCGGCCAACGCCACCGGCGTCAACGGCCTCGACGCAGGCCGCTCGGTGCCCATCTCCACGGACATCACCTACGACCCGCTCTACCCCATCTACCTCGAGCCCCCGACCAACTCGGTCTACGAGGTGCTCACCCCCAGCGCCACGGGGGCGCTCACCCTCGAGGCCCACAACGACCAGGGGATCTGCGGCGACGATCTCGCCTCCGGCTACTCCACGGGCACCTTCACGTTCGAGACCGACATCGCGGCCACCTACCACATCGTCTGCGATCTCAACGGCGACGGCACCTTCGACCTGACCAGCAACGAAGACCTGGCGCTCACCGGCGGCACGGTCGAAGGCACCAACGAGGTGGAATGGGACGGCCTGGACAACGCCGGCGATCCCATCCCCGCCGGCACCTACGACTGCGAGGTCACCGTGACCGTGGGCGAGGTGCACTTCGTCGCCAACGACGTGGAGACCTCCTACCCGGGCATGCGCATGTACGAGATGGCCTCCCAGGGTTCTCGCCAGCCCCTGCCCATGATCTGGAACGACCACCTGGTCCAGGATCTGGCCGAGGGCATGCCCAACGGTCAGGAAGGCCTGGTCTCCCCGGGGCCCGACGGGCTCGATCCCGGCAACTACGACGAGGCCGCCCAACCCAACACCACCGCGCGCGCCTGGGGTAGCTTCACCGAGAGCGGCAAGGGCAACTACACCTACCTGGACACTTTCGTTCGCATGCGCTCGTCCACCAGCACAACCATGCAGATCGAGATCATCGATGGGGACACGGACGAGAACGAGGACGGGTACCCAGACACCTGCTACGCCGCCTACCTCCGCGGTGGCTGCGACAGCACCGGAGGGCTGCTGTTGGGTTGGCTCGGGTTGGCCGCGGCGGGCTCCGTGTCCACCAGGAGGCGCCGCCGGACCGGCTGACCACGGGCCGTATCCCGCCACAACAGCGACTTTTTTCGCGCAATGACAATCCGTGACTAAAGCGCCCGGCCGCCAAACCGTTGAGCATGAAAGAGG
>CAZVHW010000117.1:1964-5904 GCA_964626835.1 uncultured Enterobacterales bacterium | reverse complement strand
GGGAGAGCGCGTTGTTCTTCCCGACAAAAGGCAAACCAGCCGCGAGGCTGGGACGCAAAGCCACGGTTCTCCATCGAGAAAGCCGGGCTACCGAAGGAGATTTTCGATGACCCGCACCCGCACCCGCCTCGTCTGCCTCTTCGCCACCGTCGCCGGCCTGAACGCATGCGCCGCCACCAACACCGACCTCGACGCCGTGAATGACGACCTGGCCGACGCCCTGGCCGCAGGCAACCACGAGCTCGCCCTGCAGATCGGCGCAGACTTCCTCGGCCGCGACACGATCGAAGGCGAAGGCAGCCCAATCGGTACCTCGGTAGAAGGCTACGTCACGGGCTTCTATTTCCCCGTCGATCCGGAGTCCGCCGGCAACGGCAGCCCCGTGGACGTTCGCGGACGCCTGATCACCTCGGACACTACCACCCGGTACCGCTTGGACGGCAGCTGGCTGGAGCCCACCGGGGACCAGATTCGCGGTGAGCTGTACGCCCTGACCATCGATGACGACACCGGCAACGAAGGCGGCATAGGCGCCGACTTCCGGGACAGCCCGATGGGCGCCGAAGGCGCCCTCCGCGGCACCTGGAACGCCCCCGATGCCGAAATCGCCGCATATGTCAACGGCCACTGGGCCGACGACGACGTCTCCATGGGACGTTTCTTCGGCGCCTTCGGGAGCGTGCTCCCGCCAGAGTGGGGAGTCGGCGTTCGGGTACGCATCGAGGTGAGCGGAGTGAGCACCCTGACCATCGCCCCCCAAGGCCTGACCATCCACCACTACGAGGGTATTGCCCCCGGCCAGGCCGGGGTGGGCATGAGCGAGGAGGCCAGGGAGGCTCGTCCGACCATCATCAACGGTCAGCACTGGGCCCCGGAATGGCCCGAAGATGGCCAGAACGTGGACTGCGACTGCACCTCGAGTACCTTCCATGCCCCGGACGGCGTGCTGGGTCCCCAGGTCGAGTCGATGATCGATCTGTCCATCCTCCGCGGGCGCGGCCTGGTCAAGACGGTCATGGGCCCGACCGCAGACAATGACTACACCACGGTGATCCAGATCGACGATTCCGCCTACAACGGCCCTGCCTGGTACGAGGTCGAGCTGTCCTACCCGGAACTCTAGACCTAGCGACAACCCGGGTTCGCCCGCCCCCCAGGGGCGGGCGTGCTGCTTAGGAGTTCGGGCGGCTCTTGGGGGCCTTGCGGGCGTGCTTGCCGAACCAGACGATCTCGTGCAAGGCAAGGCCTTCGCCGTGGGAGCGGTCCACACGCGCCTTGGCAAGCCAGCGCCGCTCTTCGTGAGGCCCACCCACCAGCTGGCAGACCTGGCGGTGAAGGAACTTTGGCACGCGCTGCGGATCGAACGCCGACCCGGCATGCATCAGGCGCGGGCTTCCGAGCCGCAGCTGCTGCCCGCCCGTGCCGAAGCGGACCATGCCGGTGCCCTCACCGTGATCGATCTCGACCGCGAGGTTGCCGTAGCTGCGAGCAGGCCGACCGTGCATTCGGGTGACCCCGACGTACCAGCGCTTGTCGTTTTCCAGGTCCAGAGCGGTGAAGGCCAGGGAACGCTCGAACATGTGGGCCCGCCCCCAGTGCAGGGAGCGCAGCCCCAGCTTGCGAGTGGCTGCGGTGATCCGAACGAAGTCCACGTAGCCCTCACCACTGGCACTCCGCGGGCCCTTTGGCCCAGGCCACTCGATGCGAGCGCGCGTGCGCAGGGCGCCGATGCTCCACTGCAGCTCGGGACACGGTGACGGGACCGCGGGTTTCCAGCCATCGTGAACGGCCTTGACCTCGACCTTCAGCTCTCCGCCGGGGACCTCGAGGGCTCGAGGCAGGTGCTCGAGTCCGTGCTCGAAGTCCATCATCGGGGGGATCCCCAGGGCGTGAACGATGGTGCGAGCACCACAGGCGTCGTAGACCTCGAGACTGGCCTGGCCGTGCCAGCGCTCGCGGAAACGAACCCAGGACAGATAGAGGACACAGACCTCGCCGCAGGAGGTGATCAGATCGAGGTAGACCTTGCGAAACTCGTAGGGCACGTCAGCCTCGGGGGGGGTCGAGGTGGGCGAGGGCGGCGTCCACCACAGACTCGGGAGCGCTGGGGCAGCTACCGTCCAGGGGGCGCAGGCGGCCCGCCATGCAGACGGGCACCAAGGCGTCACGACGCACCACCGCGTCGGGACACTGCCAACAAATCTGCATCTGGCCGAGCTCCGCGTGGAAGCGCGGAGCCTGCTGAAGAACGATGTAGTGGAAGCGCAGATCCTTCGCCCAGGCCCCACGCAGCAGGCGTGTCAGAGCCATGATTCAGCCGGGGGCCAGCAGGACCTCGAGTCCACCCAGCAGCGCTGGGTAGAAGGGGGCCCACCGGGGATCTGGAGGCTCGGCGAAGAACTGTGGTCGTGCTGGTCTCGAACCACGGCGAGGAGCTGGGAGAGCACAACCTGTTCAGCCACGGCGTCCACTACGACACCGTCCTGCACATCCCCCTCTTTGTCTACGACCCCAGACGGGGCGACAACTCGGGCCAGCGCGTCACCACGATGGTGCAAGGCATCGACGTGGCACCCACGGTCCTGGCCTTGGCGGGCGTCACCCACGACGAGACCATGGACGGCCAGTCGCTGGTCCCCCTCATGGACGGCGAGCCGGAGCTGTACGCCACCGGCCCGGCATTCAGCCTCTCGGACAGCCTCACCGCGTCGATGCACACGCCCGAGTCCAAGCTGTACGCCCACCCGTTCCGAGCGCCGCCTCCCCCCAAGCCCACCAAGCGACCCAACCTGAGCGGGCCCGCGCGACTGGTGGGGGAGCTTTACAGGCTGGACGAAGACCCCGGAGAGACCAACGATCTCGCGCTGACCGAGCCCGACTGGGTGCAGACCGCTTGGCAGCAGCTGGAGCCTTGGCTCGAGGCCCGGACCCGGGACGACGGAAGCCAGCAGACGCCGCACGTGGCGCACGACCAGCGCATGGCCGATCGGCTTCGGGCGGATGGCTACTAGAAACACGTGGAGAACGAGCAGGAAGCACCGACGACCCCCTGACGCCCCTGGAAAGTTAAAGGCTGCACCGGAGCCCGACATGACCAGCCTGATCGTCCCCCTGCTTCTCTGCGCCATCTCGAGCGCCAGCACCCTCACCGGCGTGGTGGCAGACAAGGACATCTACCATGGTGAGCGCCTGGTAGGGGCCACGGTCTGGCTGACGGACGGAACCACGACCACGACGGATGGCAGCGGCGTGTACACCTTCGACGGCCTGTCGTCGGGCACCTACACGGCGTATGCCATCGCGGACGGGTTCTACGAAGGCAGCTGCAGCAAGGAGTTGGAGTCCTCGGGTACGTTCTGGTGTTCCATCGCCCTGGAACCGGACCCTGGTGGCGACGACACGGGCGATCCCCCTGACGACACCGGCGACCCGCCCGACGACACCGGTGACCCCACTGTAGAGGACACGGTTCGGATGGACACGGCCGTACCCGGCGCTTTCCCTCCAGGCGATTGGGTACCCCTGTATGCCTGCTCCGCAAAGCGCGCCGTGCCGGCGGCCTGGCTGGCATTGCTGGCGGGCCTGGGCTTGGCCGTGAGGCGCCGCGAGGGTTGATGCCAGCTGGGACAGTGCAAGCTCGAACCGGTCTGCTATCCTGGCAGCATGCACCTGTTCCTCGCACTCATCGCCGTGGCCTGCACGCCCACGGGCGAACCCGCCGACAGCACGACAACCGGCGACAGCGACACCCTGAACGAGACGGCGCCGCCGGACGACACACAGGCTCCGTCCGACCTGCCCGCCGTGGTCGCCAACGAGCTGATGGCGGCCAACGACAGCGCGGTGGAGTCCGACAACGGTGACTACCCGGACTGGTTCGAGCTGTACAACGCGGGGGACACGAGCGTCGATCTGACGGGCCACTTCTTGAGTGACGACT
>CAZVHW010000117.1:0-1954 GCA_964626835.1 uncultured Enterobacterales bacterium | reverse complement strand
GCGGACGGCACCAGCATCGAACCCGGTGGATTCCTGCTGTTCTGGGCCGACAACAGTCTCGAGGAGGGCCACGTCCCGTTCAAGCTGGATTCCCAGGGCGAGTGCGTGGGCCTGTTTGATGGCGAAGGCAACGCGGTGAACTGGGTCTGCTACACCACCCAACGCGAGGATCATTCGTGGGCGCGGCTGCCCGACGGCTCCGAAGACTGGGACGAGGTGGCCCGCGGCACGCCGGGCTCGACGAACCTGCGCCTCGAGGAGCAGAGCACGGTGCTGGTCGAAAAAGGCGCGACCTGGAGCTACCTGGACAGCGGCGAGTACCCCGGCGACGACTGGACCACGGAGGGCTTCGACGACGACACCTGGGCCAGCGGCACCGCCCCGCTGGGCTACGGCGATTCCCAGACCACCCAGGTTTCGTACGGTGACAACAGCTCCGACAAACACCCCACCACGTGGTTCCGCCTTGGGTTTTCGATGGAAGGCGACTTGCTGGAGCGCTCGGATGGAATGGACCTGGACCTCAGAGTGGACGATGGATGCGTGGTGTGGATCAATGGCGAGGAGCTGATGCGTCAGGCCATGCCAGACGGCGACATCAGCGCCGACAGCTACGCTTCGGCGACCGCGTCGGGCGACGGCGAGACGAGCTACGCCGGCTATTCCTACGGCACCGACAGGTTGGTCGCCGGGGCCAACGTGGTAGCCGTGGAAGTGCACCAAGCCAACGCCACCAGCAGCGACATCACCATCGACCTGCAGCTGTCCCTCGAGACCTGGGTGGAAGTGGAGTAGCGAGGCGCAGTCGAAACCCGCGCTCAGAGCGCCACCACGACCCGGCCCGGCCAGCGCCAGACACGAGCAACGCCGGGCGGCAGACCGGAACCGACGCGTCGGTGGGGGCGTTCTCGGCCGCGAGGTGATCCGCGATGACGGCCGAGTTGCCCACAGGTCCCACAGGCCCTGCTACTGGTTGATGATCAGGAGGAAGACAGGGATGCTGAGTCATCCGTCGCTCCGTTCCGGAAACCGGCCAGATTTTCCAGAACGGGGGCGGTCAGGTTTTCTGGAACTCGCATGGGCCAGAAGATCTGGCCTTGATCATGGCCAGAATACAGGCCAGAATACAGGCCAGAATAACGGGTAGGTAACGGAGGTAAAAATGGTGACCATCAAGGCCAGCAAGGACCTGCGGCCCATTTCCGACCTGAAGTCAGGTGGGGCCGAAATCGTTCGCCAGGTGAACCAGACCGGGCGCCCCGTGGTACTCACGCGCCATGGCCGGGGTGTGGCCGTCGTGCTGTCGCTCGAGGAGTACGAGTTCTTGTTCGAACGGGTCGAGAACCTGGAGCTTCAGCGGGCCGTAGAGGAGGCGGAGCGAGAGATCGCCGCGGGTCATTGGGTCAGCAACGACGAGGTGAAGGCCAAGATCGAGCGCTGGGCCAATGTCGAAGAAACCTGAGATTCGATGGTCGCCTGCCGCTGACAGAGACCTCGGAAATGCTCACGAGTACCTGAAGAAGAGGAACCCCACAGCAGCTCGGAAGCTGATGGCAGCCCTCATCGACGCACTTGACAGGCTCGAAGAGTTCCCAGAGATCGGGGCAGTAGCGACTCAGCTGGAACCAGAAGGTGCGTACCGCCAAGTAGTGCTCCGACCCTACTTGTTGGTGTACCGCGTGGTTGACGACGTGGTCTGGATTCTGCGGTTTTGGGACTCACGGCGTGACCCGCAGTCCTTGACCATCAGTAGCGAGGAACCGTAGCGGTACGTCGGATCTGTCAGCCTGCTGAGAGCTCTCGCCCAGCATTTCGTCGCGTTCGTTTGGCTAACGTCTTGCCGATCTGCTGCGGCCGAAGGCTACGTCTGCAGGATCGGCGTGTTGGGCCGCCGCCACCGTCATCCGCCAGGCGAGGTTCGCCTTGACTTCTCGAGGCCCAAGGGTAAGATGTA
>CAZVHW010000116.1:14253-15657 GCA_964626835.1 uncultured Enterobacterales bacterium | reverse complement strand
AGGCCGTGGTGGTCATCGGGGTCTGCGCCTACAACGAGGTGGCTCGAGAGTCCGACGACCTGGGCCACGACATCTACACCCACTTCTTCCTCGAGGCTCTCGAGGATGGCGACCTCGACGGCGACGGGGCCGTCACGGTCACCGAGGCCCACGACCACGCCCGGCAGGGCACCTGGGAGTTCACCCAGGGTACCCAGCGAGCCTACGCCCGGGCCGAGATCACCGGGACGGATCCCGTGATCCTGTCCGGGGAGCGCCAGCAGCAGGGGCTGGGGCTGCTCGCGTCGTATTGGGAGCAGCTGGCGGGTCTGCAGGTGGTCATCGACGGCTTGGTCAAGGGAGAGCTACCGGGCCAGGTGCCGGTGCCCCCCGGTCAGCACGTGGTCACGCTGGTGGAGCCCGACAGTGGGCGCGTGGTGGCGCGCCAGCGCTTGAGCCTGGACCAGGGAACCCGGCTCGACGCCCAGAAGCTCCTCTCGCGAGATCACTTTCGCTTCGCCACCGGTGTCGGCGTCTCGACGTTTTCGGATCCCATGCCCACCGGCCCCATCGGGACCGCGGAGATCCACGTCCCACGTTTTCCCGGCAGGGGCTGGGAGACCATCCTCCACGGCGCCGCCATGCCTCGCTGGCCCCGGCCGCTGCTCGAGGGGGGCATCGCCCTCGAGCACCCCATCCGCTACGGCACCTGGCAGATCCGCGGAGGGCTCGACCTCCACGCCTACCTGCTGCGGGACGATCCCGACCGCTACTGGTTCAAGGACCTGGAAGAGCGCACCGACCCCGTGCTCGCGGCGTCGCTCTCTCCCCAACCCGTGCTCTCCCTGGCGTGGATGCCGCCCTACCCGGCCTTCGCCCGCCTGGCGGTGTCGGGGGGCTACGTGTGGTGGACCGACCAGAACGCCTGGCGCCACGGCTGGACCATGGGCGCCAGGTTGGTGGTGGGCAGCCGGTTTTGTTCAGGCCTGGCTCGCTCGGGTTAGAGGCCGCTCATGTCCAAGAAGAAGAAGCCTCCCTTCGAGAAACGCCTCGCTGAACGTTGTGGGCGCTCCCTCGAGGGCGTGCCTGCGGAGCGCCGCAAGACCATCCGGATGGTCCTCGTCGCCGTCGGCGGGCTCGTGGCCATCGTCTTCGGGCTGGCCTGTGCCGTGGCCGGCGCCCTGTTCATGATGGGCATGGCCCGGGGCGTCACGGCGGACCAAGCGCAGACGGCCATCGTCAGCGGGGTGGTCTGCGCCGTCTTCGGCGCGTTGTGCTGGGCGGGGTGGTTGATGAACAGGGTGGGGCGACTGCTGGGGCGCTAGCGGTCCTCGCCTGCCACGCGGGAGCCCGCGCTGGTACACTGACGCGGCGTGTCACCCGTCCTCGCCGCTCTCTCCGTCCTACTCGTCGCCTGCACCCCCA
>CAZVHW010000116.1:6058-14243 GCA_964626835.1 uncultured Enterobacterales bacterium | reverse complement strand
AGTGTGGGCGAGCGCGACACGGTCCTTCCCCCGGATTCCGACACCCAGGACAGTGCTGGCGGTCAGCCTCCCGATTCCGCGCTGGAGCAGATCCCCGGCAACGACGAAGAGGACTACGGCTGCTCCACCATCTACGATCAGGGCCGCCTTCAGCACTTCCTGCTGGAGATGGACGCGGCGGTGTGGGACGGGCTGCTGGCCGACTACGCCAGCGGCACCAAGGAGTACCACCCCACGGCCTTCGTCTACGAGACCGCGACGGGGGGCGAGATCCGAGTAGAGAGCGCGGCGGTACGGCTTCGGGGCAACCCGGGGTTCTCCTGGCTGGGCGAGAAGATGCAGTTCGTCATCTCGTTCAACGAACAGGACCCCGACGGGCGGTTTCAGGGGGTGCGCAAGATCTCGCTGGACGCGTCTTGGTACGATCCAACCGTGCTGCGAGACCGGTTGGCCTACGCCTACATGCGGCACCTGGGCCTGCCCGCCAGCTGCGCCAACAACGCCAAGCTGACCATCAACGGCGAGTACTACGGGCTGTACAAGAACGTCGAGTACGTGGACCACGAGTTTCTCGAGCGGGCCTTCGGTGACGACGCCGCCACGGGTGTGCTCTGGAAGTACGGGAGCACCCCCACCGCCAACGAGGATCACGCCAGCGCCACCCTGATCAACGCCTGGTGGAGCGACAGCTCGGTCGCGAACCAGGAAGGCATCTCGGACCTCGAGTACAACCTGCTCGAGTGGGCGGCCGAGGTGATCACCCCCCACAACGACGGCTACTGGTGCTGCGCGCACAACTTCTACATCTACGAGCACCCCGAACGTTCGCTCTTGTTCGTGCCCTGGGACCTGGACTACAGCTTCGACGCCACGCCGTATTGGGCCGATCCGTTCACCTGGTACAGGGGCGGCGACGCTTCCCACTTCGACCAGGCGGTCACCGACGCCACCTGGAGGCCGGTGTTCTTCGACGCGATGCGCCAGGCCGTGGATGACTATGACCCCGACATGCTCGAGGGTTGGGTCAGGGAGTGGGCCGACCAGATCGCGGAGGCCTTCAGCGAGGAACCCCACACCAACTTCACCCAGAACGAGCACGACCAGGCGGTGGAACGCCTCGCTGCCTACGTGCACGCCCGCCATGGCTGGACGGACGCTTGGACCGATTGCCAGATGGGTCTGGACGAGGACGACGACGGGGACGGCTACGGCGCCTGCGACGACTGCGACGACACGGACGCGAGCATTCACCCTGGCGCCTCGGAGGCCTGCAACAACAGGGACGACGACTGCAACGGCTTCACCGACGACAGCCCCGACTGCGACACCTGTCACGAGCACGCCTTCGACTCGACCATGCTGGTCTGTTGGTACCCTCGCAGCTGGAGCGCGGCCCGTGCGGACTGTCAGGCCCACGGCGGAGACCTCGGCTTCCCTCTCAGCACCGAGGACTGGTACGCCTTTTTCATCCATGCCTACTGGCACGAACACTACTGGAACGGCACCTACTTCTGGTGGGGCGGTGCGACCGACGCGGAGCAAGAGGGCCGCTGGCTGGGCATGGACGGCACGGGTACGTCGGGGACGGCAGCATGGGCGAGCGGTGAACCCAGCGGTGGGGAGGCCGAGGACTGCCTGGCGCTGTACCCCAACGGCTTCACTTGGTACGACGGCGCCTGCTCGGTGGAGCTGCCGTACCTGTGTATGGTGGAGTGACGGCTAGTCCCGCAGCCCCTCGAGTTCCTTCAGCATCGCCTCGGCCTCGTTGTCGTAGGGGTAGTTGTCCAAGGACTGGCGCAGCAGGCGCTCGGCTTCGTCGTAGTCGCCTTGCTCCATGCGGATGCGGGCCAGGCCGTTGTATTTCTGGTACTCGATGTCGGGGTTGATGGCGATGGCCTTCTCGAAGGACGACTCGGCCAGGTCGAGCTTGCCCTGCTCGAGGTAGACCAGGCCCAGGCCCTCGTGGGGGCAGGTGTAGCCTTCGGGTGCCACGTCCAGCGCTGCCTCGAAGGTCTGCTGGGCGGTGCCCATGTCGCCACGGTTGAAGTGGACCAGGGCCAACTCGGCCATGGCGTATTGGTTGTCGGGATCGATGTCCAGGATGCGCTGCAGCTGGGCCTCGGCCTGGTCCAGCTTGCCCAGGGCGGACAGGGAGTTGCCCTTGCCCAACAAGGCGAAGATGTCGCTGGGGTGGTGGAGCAACACCTTGTCGTAGGTGGCGATGGCTTCGGGGTGTTGGGCTTGGTTCGAGTGGCTCCAGCCTACCCCCAGGGCGGCCATCTTGTAGACGGTCCAGTCGTAGCCGTCCGGGGTCTCGAGGGAGAGGTCCAGGCGCTGCTCGAGGGTGACCAGCAGGGGCTCGAGCTGGGCTCGCGCCGCGGCCGGATCCTGACCGGAGAGTTCGACGTGGCCCATGCCGGTCAGGGCTCCGAGTTCGTCGGCGTCACTGGCGAGGACCTTCTCGAAGGCCGCCGTGGCTGGTTCGTACGCGCCGTCGAGCAGGTGCAGGAAGCCCGCCATCACCCGATAACGAAGCTCGGGGCTGCCCTCGAGGGCGGCTTGGTTGCGGGTCTTGGCCAGCTGGAGTTCGTAGCGCTCGAAGGCGCGCAGGGCGGCGTCGAAGTCGGCTTCGTGGGGCGTGCGGCCCGCGGCGGCGGGATCTTCGCGCTGGATGCGGAGTTCTTCGTGGATGCGCTCGCGGAGCGCCCGGTAGGCAGGGCGGTCGGCTGCGGCCAAGGCCCGCTGGACGTATCGTTCCGCGTCCTCGAAGCGGGCCTCGAAGAAGAGCTGTTCGGCCGCCTGGAACTGGTAGTCGGAGCGGTGGGGCTCGATGTCGGCGGCCTTGACCAGCAGGGCCGTGGCCTCGTCGCTGCGACCTTGGCTGCGGTAGAGCTGACCCAGGGCCTGGTGGGTGCAGGCCACCATGGGCTGCTGGTGCCCTCCTTCGGTGGTGGGCGCTCCCAGGCTGGAGGCTTCCTGCAGCAGGCGTTCGGCCTCTTCGGTGCGGCCCTGACGCATGCGGATGTCCGCCAGCACCGAGACGTTGTTGAGGTAGTGGTTCTCGAAGCCCGGCAGCTCGCGCACGTCGTCGATGAGCGCCACGGTGACCTGCTCGGCTTCGTCGAGGCGGCCGGCATCCCGCAGGGCTTGCGCCAGGCTCGAGCGCGCGTGGTAGTCGGTGGGGCGCGTGTTGGCCAGGTGCTCGAAGTAGTGGACGGCCTTGTCGTGCTCGAGGGCCATGCGGTGGTACAGACCCAAGCCCCAGAGGGTGCCAACGCGGTGGGGATCGAGGCGGTAGGCTCGCTTCAGCAGCTCGAGGGGCTCGTCGTCCAGTGGACGTTCGATGCCGTCGATCTGGTTCATGGTGATGCGGTGGTACAAGAGCGCCAGGCCCAGTTCGGCCAGCGCCTCGGTGTCGTCGGGGTTGGCCTCGAGCTGTGCGCGATAGCTCTGGATGGCCTCGAGATAGACCGCCGCTGCGGCTTCGGGCTCGAGGCCTTGGACGTCCACGCCCGCTGCCTGGTTGACGGTGGGTGGTGGAGGCGGTTGCTCTACGGGCGCCGGCTGTTGTGCTGGTTGCTCGGGAGCCGACTCGCAGGCGACGCCCAGGGCGAGGAGCAGGAGGAAGGGCAAGGTCTGGCGAGGCAGCTGCACAGCTTCGCGTATGTCAGGCCAAAGGGGGCGGCAACATCCCTAGCAGGGCGGGATCTCCTCGCCCGTGTAGTAGTGCAGCTGTGCTTCCTCGGCGAAGACACACGTGGCCTCGCACTCGATCCGTGGCCCGTGCCAGGCCGAGAACTTGCCGCAGTACTCCTCGATGTCGCTGAACTCCCGCACGGCGACCAGTTCGTACGACTCCGCGTCGAAGTACAGGTCCTCACCGTACAGGTCCTTGTACAGCATCTGCACGTGGTCGCCGCAGAGCATGGGCTGATAGAAATCCTGGTCGTAGTCGTAGGGATCGAAGGTCGGGCAGGCCCCGTCACACCAGCCTTCGAGGCTACCGCCGCAAAAGACCTTGCAGCCGGTGATGATCAACAAGAGGGCGAGGGCCGAGAGCTTTTCGAGCATGATGTGCCTCCGGAGAGAGGTCGGTCTGGTGAAGGTTTTCGCAAGATCCGTGCCGCCCAGCGTGAACGCCGATTTTGCCGGGATCGTGGACGGGGAACCCCGCCGTTCGCGACATCGCTGTCGGGGGGGGGCGATCTGTCCGGCGACGCCGTGATCGCACGCTGCTAGTCCCGCTCGTAGGCCAGCGAGTCTATGATCTGGGGTTCGAGGGGTGCCGCGAGGGTACCCAGGCCCCAGGCTTCGAGCTCGAAGCGCTCCCCCTCGAGGCTGACCGTCAGGAACCCGATCTCCGCTGGGACCGTGTCGATGCCCTCGTCGGGGACGGGGTACGCCAGCCAGCTTCGGTCGTCCGCGGTGGGGGCCATGGGGGACAGGATCGCTCCTTCGAAGGTGGCATCGCCTGCGGTTGGGACCACGACGTAGCCCACGCCCTCGTCCTCTGAACGACCGTAGCGCCCAGAGCTGGCCAGCTGGCCGTCGAAGCGCAGGGGAGACATGCGCTGGTAGATGTGCTCGTGGCCGGTGAAGACCCAGTCGACCACCCCGTCGAACCGTTCGCTCACGGGCCGGTAGCCCAGCTGGTTGCCGTAGAAGCGTCGCCCCAGGTTGTAGATGGGCTCGTGGAGGGCCACGAACACCCAGCCGCTTTCGTTCCGTAGGTCGTCCAACTCGGCATCGAGCCACGCCCGCTGGGGTCCCTGCTCACTCACCAACGCGGCTTGCGTCTCGCTGTTCAGCACCAGGATCCGCAGTGCCCCCAGGTCGAGCCGGTAGTAGGCCTCCGTGCCGGCTCCGTCGGGCAGCGTGAAGAGGTGCTCGAAGGTGGTGCTGTCCTCGTTGTGGCCCTTGGTCGGCGTGTCGTGGTTGCCCAGCGCGGGGACCATCGGGTGGGTTGCCAGCAGCTCGCGACCGCGGTCGAAGAAGCGCCACCAGGATCCCGGCGTGTTGTTGCAGGGCATGTCGCCGGGGACCAGGAGCAGGTCAGCCCCGCCAGCCTCGGCGAGCACGGCTTCGGCCACCGTGCCCCAGGCCTCCTCGGGATCGGCGTCGTCCTGCATGTCCGCCAGCACCACCAGGTCCAGGTCGGTGGCGTCCTGGTCCAGAGTGGTGAAGGCGAAGCGCTCGCTGGACTGTCCCGCGCAGTCGTAGACCCGGTATTGGTGGGGTGTCCCAGGGTTCAGGCCGGTGAGCTGGACGTGGTGGCGGAAGCGCCGCTGTGCACCGGCGACCAGCCTGGTGGGACCACCCTCGGCCGCGTAGGCGACCACGCCCAGGCAGGGCAGGTCGGTCTGCCAGTTGACCACGACCCCTTCGCTCGGCCTCGCCTCTGCGCTCCAGGTCAGCCATGGGCCGGCGTAGGGGAATCCGAAGGCGTGGTGGTAGCGCAGGCCGACGGCGTCGTCCTGGCTACCATCGGAAGGATCCTCGAACCACAGGTCGAGGACCGCGACGCCCTCGGGCACCTCGATATCCCCCGTGAAACCTCCGCCGGCGGCGGGTTCCAGGCCCACATCCAGATAGTAGTCGGGGCAAAAGGATGCATCCACGCCACCGAGCCATTCCTCGGTCTCGTCGATGATGCGCCCACCGTCGAACCCGTAGTGCAGGCGCAGCGCGCCATGGTCGGTCAGGGAGCCCCGGTAGTGGACGGTGACGCGGTCTCCCGGGACAGCGTACGGCGGCTCTACCCACACGTCCGGCTCGAGCCAGGGGTCGAGCGCGGCCACTTCTTCCAGCAGGCCCGTGTCGAGGAGTCCCGAGATGCCGCTGGACGAATCGCTCGGACCGCAGCCACCACATCCCGCGAGCGGACACGCGGTGAGGACCAGCGCGGCGAGAGAGGAACGTTGGGCCATGGGCGTCGACAGTGTAGTGCAGCCCGGGGCCCTCGGCAGTGCGGGTGCGACCGGGTATGTCCTTGGGACGCCCAAGCCGAGACGGCCCCACCTTGCACCGAGGAGCGTCGAGATGGCACGGAACCACCGTGGTCGAGTGAGCTTGGACGATCTGTTGGCCATGACCCCCACCATCGCCGTGGTCGACCCCACGACGGTTGTCGATGCGCACATCAGCGTCGAGCTGGGCGAGGAGATCACCCCCTTTGGCTACTCGTTGAGTCGCTTCGAGGTGGTGGAGTTCCTGCGCCCTCCCAGGGCGGCGGAGCCCGGCGAGACCCTGGTCCTGGACCGTTTCCGGGGCCAGGCCTTCAAGCTCCACGTGGACTACCACGCCAGGGGGATCTCGAGGAGCCCCGTCTATCGCGGCTATCATCGGTCCCATGCGGCCAAGAACCCGCAGGAGCCCTTGATCTTCTTCCTGCGACGTGGGGCCTTTCTCAGGTTCGATCCCGCTGCAGGCGAGCTGGTGGGGCAGGGCCCCAACTGGATTTTTTCCGTGCCCGGTGCGGCGGAAGGGTTGGCCGGCCGGGCCGAGATCGCCCCCGCGCCGCCAAGTTCCCGGGCCGCGTGGACAAGCTCCTGCTCACCATCGGCGCCCCTGCCCCGACCGAGGCCATGCGCAGAGACATCGCCCACGCCATCCGCCGGCGTTTCCCGGCCGAGAAGGCCATGAGCTGGACCGTGGTGAACACCCAACCCTCGGCAAAGCCCTGGGGTCGGCGAAGCTGAGGATCGCTCCACTCCGGGCTGGTGACCGCGTCGAGGTCGTCGAGATCCCATGTCCACCTGGCACCCCTACAACGTGAACCTGATGAAGACGACTGTCCGTCGGAGGTAGCGACAGAGGAGGTTCGGATACCTGGTGCAGCGCGTGTTAGCGGGAGACACCCAGGAGCCACGCGCATGCACATCTCGGAAGGAATCCTGACAGGACCGACGGTCGTGGCCACCAGCCTCGGCGGTGCCGCGGTGCTCGCCTGGGGAGCGGTGTCCATGGCCCGGTTCGTCAAGGAGCACCCCTCCCGTCGGCCCCTGCTCGGCATGGCGGCGGCCTTCATCTTCCTGGTGTCGTTGATCCCCATCCCCGCGTTCACCGGCACCACCTCGCATCCCTGCGGAACACCCCTGGCGGGCATCCTGCTGGGACCGGGTATCGGTGCCGGGCTCGCCTGCCTGAGCCTGCTGTTACAGGCGTCCTTCTTCGCGCACGGTGGGTTTTCGAGCCTCGGTGCCAACACCATCAACCTGGGGTTGCTCGGGGCTGGCACGGCGTGGTTGGCCTTCACCGGTGGCCGCCGGCTGGGGATGCCTCTGTGGGCGGCCGCCGGCCTCGCCGGCCTGGTGGGTGACATCAGCACATACCTGGGCGCCGGGGGTACCCTGGCCACCCACCTGGCCTTCTTTGCGCCCGATCCCCAGTATGGCTTCTTGGGCTACCTGAAGGTGATCTACGCCGCCTATGTGCCCACGCAGAGCCTGATCGCCATCGGCGAGATGGTCGTCACGGCCTACGCGGTGCACGCCATCGCTCGGCAGCGGCCGGAGGTGCTCGACTCCCTGGGCGTGGTGTCCCGACGTGTGGGTGCCGCGCTGCTGCTGCTGGGCTTCGGTGCTCTCAGCCTGGCATCGCCTCTCTTCCCCATGGCCATGGCGGAAGAGCCTGGAATCGAGCAGCCCGCCGAGGAAGACGACGGCTTCTTGGGCATGGACGAGAGCGTGAACGAGGCCGTGGCGGAGCAGGCCGGCGCGGCTCCTCGAGATCCGTTCATCGACATCGAGAGCATGGGCGACGTGTGGAACACGGTCCTGCTGGGTGCCGGTGGTCTGTGTGGCTTCGTCATCGGGCGCTGGTGGCACCTGCTGTTTGGCAGCCGGCCGAAGGAAGAGGAAGCAGCCGAGGGAGCCCCCCCTGCATGAGCGGTCCGTTGTCCCTGGCCGACTTCCTTCGCATCGAAGACAGCGTCTTCAGGGCGGAGGTGCGCGGCCTGCAGCGCTGGGATCCGCGGCTGAAGGTCGCGCTCGTGGTCGTGGCCATTTTCGCCAACGTCTACTTCGCGCGTGTCGATGTCTCGGCGGTGTTCCTGGCGTTGGCATTGCTCGGCCTCGCGTCTTCCCGCGTGCCCATTCGCTCGCTGCTGTTCTTCGTGCTCGCTCCTTCGTGGGGTCTGGCGGTGGTGGCGCTCGGTTTCTCGGTCGGGTTTGGTCACACCCCCGTC
>CAZVHW010000116.1:1038-6048 GCA_964626835.1 uncultured Enterobacterales bacterium | reverse complement strand
ACCGTCACCAGTGAAGGCCTGGCCATGGGGGGCAACGCGGTGTTGAGGGTCTGCTCGGAGATGGCCTGGATGGCGCTGCTGATCCTGACCACGCCCTTCCACGAGATCCTGGCCGCGCTGCGCTGGTTCCGCGTTCCCGAGGTGCTGGTCTCCACCCTCGGCTTCATGTACCGCTACGTCTTCCTGCTGTTCGACGAGTTCTCCGTCATGCGGTCCGCGGCCCGGGTGCGGGGTGGCTATCGAAGCCGCTGGCAAGGCCTGCACACCTCTGGCATGCTTGCGGCCCAGCTGTTCTTCAGGGCCATCGATCGCAGCGAGCGGATAGCGCTCGCGATCCAGGCCCGAGGCGGAGAGATGTCGCGCGATCCGAGTCCCGTCGAGCCCGCGAGCGAGGGTGGAGAGGCCTGCCCCAACGACTGCGACGTGACGCCGGCGAACCTCCCGCAGGGCGAGACGCTGGTGGAATGCCGCGACGTGCACTTCTCCTACTCCGGCGGCATCGACGCACTGCGCGGGATCAGCTTCGCCATCCGTCCGGGGGAAACCGTGGCGCTGTGCGGCCCCAACGGCTCGGGCAAGACCACGCTGCTCAAGCTCATCGCGGGCTTGCTCGAGCCGAGCGGTGGCCAGGTCTTGCTCGAGGGCCGCGCCCTGACCCGAAGCAGCGCCCGAGAGGTCTACAAGAGCGTCGGTCTGCTGTTCCAAGACTCCCAGGACCAGCTCTTCTCGAGCTTCGTCTCCGAGGACGTGGCCTACGGTCTGCGCAAGCTCGGGTTGAGCCCCGAGGAGCAGCGCGAGCGGGTCGAGGGCGCCTTGGCCCTGTGCGAGGCCACCCACCTGGCACATCGGCCCATCCACCACCTGTCCAGCGGCGAGATGAAGCGCGTCGCGCTCGCGGGTCTGCTGGCCATGCGGCCCCCGCTCCTGGTGCTCGACGAACCCACCAGCGGGCTCGACCCGGCGGCGTCCGAACACCTGGAGCAGCTGCTGCGGCATCTCAACGCAGAGCACGGCTACGCCCTGCTGGTCGTCACCCACGAGATGGAGAGGGTGCCGCGCCTGGTCGAGCGCGTGCTGGTGATCGAGAGCGGCCAGCTGTTGGCCGACGGTCCGCTTCGGCCCGTGCTCACCGACGTCGCCCTGCTCGAGCGTGCCAGGCTGCGCCCTCCCCAGATCACCCGCTACTTCCACGAACTCGAGCCGGATGCTACGGATCTGCCGCTCACCCTCGAGGAAGCGCGGCAGCGGATTCCTAGCTAGGCCCTGCGACCCATGGCAGACTCTGACCAGCGAGCCCTGCACACGATCATCGTGAGCGATCTGCACCTGACGGAGCTCGAGGAGCAGGACCCTTCCCGGCCCATGTGGATGCGGTACAAACACCGCGACCTCTGCATCGACGACTGCTTGGCGCGCTTCCTCGAGCACCAGCGTGCGGAGCTCCCCGGGCCCGCCGAGCTCGTCCTCAACGGGGACATCTTCGACTTCGACGCGGTCATGGCGATCCCGTCCCCGCCACCCTTCCGGGTGAGCTGGCTCGAGCGGCTGCGGGGCCTGGCTCCCGAGGAGGCGAAGTCCCGCTTCAAGATGGAGGTGATCCTGCGGGATCACGCCGTGTTCGTCGCTGCGCTGCGCGACTGGATCCTGGCGGGCAACCGCGTGGTCGTCGTGGTGGGGAACCACGACATGGAGCTGCACTGGCCGGGGGTCCAGCAGGAATTGCTCGACTCGCTGGACCTCCCCGAAGCCTCTCGAGAGCTTCTGCGAGTCTGCGAGTGGTTCTACGTCAGCAACGGCGACACCTTGGTGGAGCACGGCAGCCAGCACGACAGCTACTGCGTGTGCCAAGATCCCATCCACCCCTTCATCAAGCTGGGCCACCGACTGCTGGTCCGGACTCCCTTCGGCAACAACGCGGGCCGTCTGATGCTCAACGGCATGGGTCTGTTCAATCCCTACGCCGAGTCCAGCTTCATCAAGCCGCTACACGAGTACGTGTTGTTCTTCTTCCGCGAGGTGGTCCGAATTCAGCCCACCCTGGGCTGGAGCTGGTTGTGGAGTGCCATCGCGACCTTGGTGGTGTCCTTGCGCGATGGGTTCACACCCGCGATGCGCTCCCCCTTGACCCTCGACGAGCGAGAGACGGCCGCGGCCGAGCGTGCGAACACCTCCCCCGGTACCTTGCGTGCGTTGAGGGAGCTTCGAGCTCACCCTGCCATCTTCAATCCCTGGAAGATCCTCCGGGAGCTGTGGCTGGACAGGACCTTGTTGTTCGCCGTCCTCGCATTCATCAGCTTCCAGGTGGTCGGTTTCCTCAACATCTTCGGAGATGTCTCCCCGGGGTGGGCGCTGCTGCTCTTCCTGCTGCTCTTGCCGCCCTTCTTGTTCTACGCCCGCTCGGTGAACTCGGACGTGGACAACACCAACCGGGCGCTCAAGCGGCGCATGCCGATGGCGCTGCGCATCACGGGGACCCAGCGCGCGGTGGTGGGCCACACCCACGAAGAAGGGCACCTGTGGCGAGGCGAGACCGAGATGATCAACACCGGCACCTGGTCACCGGCCTTCGCGGACGTGCACTATACCCGCCCCATCGGCCGCAAGTGTTTTGCATGGATTCACCCGGACGGGGACGGCGAGCGTGTGGCCGAGCTGTACGAGTGGCGCGACCCAGGCTGCGAGCGCATCGAGCCCAAGCGCCTGCCGCCCCCGGTGGCGGAGCGATTGCAGGCCTTCGCCAACCGGTTCCCGGGTGTACGGGGTGTCCTGGAGCCGCGGGATGGTGAGCGAGGCTGAAGGTGGGGGCGCTGTATGCCGCGGCGCGGTGCGCGGAGCGAGGGCGCCAACGTTCGAGGCGGGCGGCCAGCCAGCGAACGCGCCCGCGGATCGTGCCCCATGCCCGCGGGCCGCACACTATGCCCTGGTGAACGCACAAAAAGCGCGACTATGTCCTCCCGAATGCACATTCGTGCTCCCAGTGAGTGGCTCCGCTGGGTTGAGCTCTACGAAAACCGACGTTCCACGGTTGGAGGCGGCGGGAAAGTGTGGCACGCAACGGCCCAGTTGTGCAAAACGGGCAGCATAGTCGCTGAGTTTGTGCACTCAGGGGGGCATAGTGTGCTGTATGCCATGTCGGGCCGGCCCGTTTCGGCCGAAGCGCTCTTCGGGACCGCTCCGAACGCTACCTGTTGGCCTTGCCCTTACGCGGACCACCGGGGGACGGGCGTCTGCCGGCGCCTTGGCGGCCGGGGCGGGTCGCGGGTGCGGTGGAGGCGGAGGGCACGTGGTTGCGCGCCACCGGGGTGCCACCCTCGGCGACCACGAACATGTCTTCGGCCCAATCGGAGAACCAGTAGAAGAGGTCATCGAACTCCACGTCCACCAGGTCGGACTTTTTGTAGGTGGCCAGGCTCTGGTTGGGTTGGAGGTCGTTCAGGCCCACCCAGGGGACTCCGCCGTCGATGGCTTTGTCGAGCATCAACCAGGCGTGGGAGCTGTCGGACTTGTGCACGTGGTCCTGGGCGCGCTGGATGCGCATGTAGGGGACCTTCACCTCGGCGATGTGGTCGATGGCTTCGCGCTGGCCCCAGAACTCTTCGTCGGCGCAGCTGATGCCGGTTTGGAAGGGCGCCTGGGATTCACCCTGCGTGCCGTTGCAGCCGGCCGTGTAGTCGCGGTTGCAGGGCCCTTCCCAGTCGATGAGGAAGATCGCGTCCGTGGCTCCACCCTTCAGTGCACCCACGGACATGGTGATGCCGTAGGAGTTCGAGAAGACCCCGACCTGGTCGTCGGCGATGTCGTCGCGAGCGACGGCGTAGGCGATGATGGCCTGGAGGCCGGCTTGATGGGTCTCGCCAGCCAGGTCGTCGTCGCCCTCGCTGTTGCCTCGGCCGTCGGGATCGAAGCGCACGATGGCGATGTCTTTTTCGAGGAAGGCGTCGAAGTGTTTCTGCTCGCCACCCATCACCGACGAGGCGTTGCCGGCTCCGCCGGGCACCAGGACCACGGCCTTGAAGGGCCCCCGGCCCTGGGGAATATCGACGTAGACCGCCATCTTGGCCTTGGAGGCTGGGTTGGTGACGTAGTCGGCCACCTCGTTGCTGCCGAGCCCCGGGCGACCACTGCGCTCGCGAGGTGCGGCGGCCCTCGGAGCGGCACCGCCCACGTGTTGGCGCGCTGCGTTTAGTGGCTGCGCGGGAGCCGGGGGTGGCGCTGCTGGGGCTGCGTCCTCTTTGGTGTCCTGGGAGAAGCAGGCACAGAGAGACAGCAGGCCCGCTGCGGCGAGGCTGGTGACGATGAGGTTCGAACGTGTCGACATTGGTTCTCCTTCGTGGATGCGCTTGCCGAGATTCAGAGCCCTAGCTCGTTCGTGACGGTGGCACCCGTGGAGTGACGCCGTTCGGCGCTCGTCGAGCTGGCAGCGGGCGTGCGGGTGGACCACTACGGGCCCGCTCCCCGAGCCACCCTGCGGCTGCTGCGGGCGGAAGGCGATGGTTGGCAGGAAGTGGCCAGCGGCGACGGGAATCTCGAGCACGTTCCCACCCAGACCGGCGCGTATCGGGCCGAGGTCAGGAAAAAGAGTGCCCTGCGGATGTTGGACATGTCGACCTCCCTTGTCCGCCCGCAGCAGGTGCAACTGCCGGGCCAGGGAGGTTCGGAGGGGTGTGAACGCGGGTTCCAAGTGAACAAAGGGCGGGTGTTGGTGGGCCGTCGTGCGTGGCGTGGGGTCCGATTCGTACCGTTTCGGCGTACCTGGATCGGAGGGATGGAACAGCGCCCACCCACGCAGGGCCAGGAGTCCTCGGGGAAACGCTCCCGTCTCCCGACGCCTCCTAGAGGGAGAACACCCAGCTCACCTTGCCTTGGAGCTGCCAGCTGACCGGCTCGTCGCTGCCTTCGGTGGGCAGGTCCATGCGCCCCCCCAGGTGCACGGCTCGGCCGGGTGCCTTTTCCCAGGCCACCAGCGCTTCGGTGCTGGAGTAGTAGTTCTTCCCATCGCTGTCCCGGTCA
>CAZVHW010000116.1:0-1028 GCA_964626835.1 uncultured Enterobacterales bacterium | reverse complement strand
TGCGCTCTCCGGAGAAGGTGGACCAGTCGCCGATGAAGCGCGCCCAGAGCCTCCGGGTGGCGAAGGCGTCGATGCGCGCGCGGCCCACCCAGCCGTCGTACAGGACGCTGCCGTCTTCGAGAGCCTGTTCCCAGGTGGCGGAGGCGCCGAGCGCCAGCCAGGGCCAGGGGCGCAGGGTGACGCCGGGCTCCACGTCGGTGATCCAGACGCTGCGGGGATCGTTCGCGTCGTAGTAGGGGCGGGCGCCCGAGGACAGGTACAGCTCGGCCTCGAGCCAGTCGGTCCAGGCTTCCCCCAGCCAGAGCTGGGGCTGGCGCTTGGGGAGCCACGTGTCCTGCCAGAGCGTGCCGCCGTGCTCGTAGCAGAGCCACGCCCCGGCACCGTTGCCGAACTGGAAGAAGCCGTTGGGCTGGATGATGACGTCCCTGAGCTGCCCTTCGGTGGTCCACATGGAGTAGACGTTCAGGGGGGTCAGGGACATGGAGGGCAGCACCTTCCAGCCGGGGCGCAGGGTCAGGCCGCCCCAGGTGCCACCGCCCTGCTGATCGGCGTCGGTGACGTAGCCGTTCTCGGCCCGGAAGTCGGGATCGATGCGCCAGCCCCACAGGCCGGCGTGCCAGCGCTGGGCGCTGTACTCCAGCTCGCCCTTGAAGGCGGGGACCCCGTCCTGTACAAAAACTCGTCCCACGCCGGGCTCGCGGTCTCACCGCCATCGGCAGCCTGAACGAGCTCCCAGATCGCAGCCGACTCTGGCCAACGAAGACCAGACAAGGCATCACCGAGCAGGGCTCGAGCGACAACCACAGTCGTCACACGTACCTCTCCATTGCCCCATCACCGCTCAACCTTCTGCCACCTCCACCGTCCGCCACCTTCGAGTCCTACGCATCGCCGGCCTCACGCCGCCTCGCGGTGGTAGAACTTCAGCATCCCCCCGACTCGCTCCCGACACCGCACTTCCCCTTCGGCCAGCTCGGCTCGCCCGCCCCCATCGATCAGCTCGCCTTCGAGCCCTTGATGAGGTCTCT
>CAZVHW010000115.1:0-15665 GCA_964626835.1 uncultured Enterobacterales bacterium | reverse complement strand
GAGATCACCTGTGACGGGCTGGACAACGACTGCGATGGCGACGTCGACGACGGCGCCTTGGACACCCTGGTCTGGTACGCCGACGCCGATGGTGATGGGTTCGGCGATCCCGACAACTCCCAGTACGCCTGCCAGGAACCCTACGGCTACACCTACGATCAGAGCGACTGCGACGACGGTCGTGCCGAGATCAACCCCGACGCCGAGGAGGTCTGGGACGGGGTGGACAACGACTGCGACGGCGACATCGACGAAGAGGGCGGGGCGCCGGAGTTCGACTGGTTCCACGATGGCGACGGCGACGGCTACGGCGACCCGCTGGACGGCCTGGTCGCCCACAAACAACCCTACGGCTACGTGGCCAACTGGCAGGACTGCGACGACACCGACGCCGAGATCTACCCGGGGGCGGCCGAGCGCTGCAACGGGCTGGACGACGACTGTGACACCAACATCGACGAGGAAGGCCCCTGTGTGGACCGGGACGCCGCCGAGGCGGACGACTATTGGGTGGGCGACAGCTCGGGCGATCAGGCTGGGTATTCCTTGGCTGGTGGATACGATTTTTCGGGTGATGGCTCGGACGACTTCCTGATCGGGGCGCCCAACTCCACCTTTGGTGGGCAGTTCTACATCCAGGCGGGTGAGTACCTCGGCTACACCACCGGCCTGACCCTGGACATGGCCTCGTACTCCGGCGCCATTGGCTGGGATCCACCCCAGTCCGGCTACCAGCTGGGTGCGGACGTGGCCTGGCTACCCGATGTGGACGGCGACGGCGTGGTGGACTTCGGGGTGGGCGCACCGGGAGCCGACGGTGGTGCCTCGGGCTCCGGCATCGTAGTGCTTTGGTTCTCGAGCGAAGAGAGCTTCACCAACGTCTACACTTCCGCCGAAGGCGGCGAGCTGGGCATGGTGGCCAGCGCAGGCGACGTCAACCGCGATGGGCTCGGTGACGTGCTCATCGGCTCCCCCGGCTTGAGCTCGGGGAATATCGGCCAGGGCTTCGCCCAGCTCTACCTGGGCGACAGCACGGATCTCATCGAGACGGGTGCCTACTGGACCGGCTCCGACACGGGCGGCGCATTGGGCTCCCAGGTGGGTTCGGCTGGCGACATCGACGGTGACGGCTACGACGATCTGATGCTGGGCGGCTTGGGATACCCTTCCGGTTCGTCCACCGGGGCGGTCTGGATCGTCATGGGTTCGGGCTCGTGGCCAGCTGGTGAGGCCAGCCTGATCGATGCCGACCACATCCTCATCGGAGCGTCTTCGGGTGATCAGGCGGGTACGTCCATGGCGGGTGGCCAGGACTTCGACGCGGACGGCTACGACGACTTCGTCATCGGAGCGCCCTACAACGACACCAACGGCACCCGGGCCGGTGCGGCCTACCTGTGGACGGGCGGTTCGTCGTGGTCGGGTTCGGGCTCGTACTCCATGGGCTCTTCCCCCATCTACTTCCTGGGCGAGACCCCGGGCGAGAGGGCGGGCACTTCGGTCGACCTGCTCGAGGACTTCGACGCCGATGGCGCCGCCGACCTGGTCATCGGATCGCCCTACTACAGCAGCGGTGGTTCGCAGCGGGGCCGAGCCTACGTGCTGTTGGGTGGCCCTTCGGTGTGGATCGGAGCCAGCGATCTGGCCGACGCGGAGATCTCGTGGCTGGGCGAGTCGGCGGGTGACCAACTGGGCGCCGCGGTCTCGACGGCCGGGGACGCCGACGCCGACGGTCTGACCGACCTGCTGCTGGCCGCGCCAGACAATGACGATGGTGGTTCGGCCTCGGGCAAGGTCTACCTGATGTTGGGGTGGTAGGGGCCGTATCCACCACCACCCGGCGTCTCCACGCGCAGCACGTCGCCCGGCCGTACCTGGACCCTGAACGCACCGGGTAGACTTACGATCCGGCCGTCGGCTCGCAGCAGGGTGTTGCTGCCTGGCGCTCCGTTCTCGCCGCCCGCCAGCCCGAAGGGGCCGTGCGCCCGCCGCTCCGACAGCATGGTGACCTCCATGGGGGCGAGGAAGCGCAGCTCGCGGACGACCCCGTCGCCTCCTCGCCAGCGGCCCTCTCCGCCGGAGCCGCGGCGGATGGCGAAGCGCTCGAGAAGCACGGGGTGGCGGTGCTCGAGCACCTCGGGATCGGTGATGCGGGTGTTGGTCATGTGGGTGTGCACGGCGTGGGCGCCGTGGAAGCCGGGGCCTGCACCCGCCCCGCCGCAGATTGTCTCGTAGTAGCTCCAGCTCTCCGCGCCGAAGTTGAGGTTGTTCATGGTCCCCTGGCATGCCGCCAGCGCCCCCAAGGCTCCCAACACCACGTCGCAGACGCGCATGGAGGTCTCGACGTTGCCTCCCGCCACGGCGGCCCCCGGATGGGGATCGAGCAGGCTGCCTGGCGGCAGGCGCAGCTCGATGGGCTCCATGCAGCCCTCGTTGAGGGGCACGGGTTCGTCCACCATGGCGCGGAAGGCGTAGAGCACGGCGGCGGTGGTGACGGCGGGTGGGGCGTTGAGGTTGCCGGACAGCTGTGGGGCCGTGCCCGCGAAGTCCACGATGCAGCGGTCGCCGTGAACCTCGATGGCGCAGGCGATTCGCGCGCCGCAGTCCAGCCGGTCCTCGAAGCGGTGGACGCCATCGGGCAGCTGGCGGATGAGCCGCCGCATGGCCGACGCTGCGCGGTCTCTCACGTGGCCCATGTAGGCGTGGATGGTCGGCCAGCCGTAGCGCCTCGCGAGGGCCTCGAGCTGGACACGGCCTGCTTGGTTGGCCGCAACCTGGGCCCTCAGATCGCTCATGCGTTCTTTGATGTTTCGGGCCGGCCAGGGCCCCTCCGTGAGGGCCGCGTGGATCGCTCGGTCCTGGAGTCGCCCCCCTTTCACCAAGCGGAGGGCGTGGATCACGACGCCTTCCTGGGCGAGACTCGTGGCCTCTGGCGGCATGGAGCCGGGGCTCATCCCACCGATGTCTGCGTGATGTCCCCGGTTGGCCACGAAGAAGACGGGCCGGTCCTGGCCCAGGAATACGGGATTGACGACGGTGACATCTGGCAGGTGGGAGCCTCCGTGAAAGGGATCGTTGCTCGCCCATGCCTCACCCGGTCGCATCCGGTCGCCGACGTCACGCAGCAGGGTGCGCACGCTCGCGCCCATGGCTCCCAGGTGGACGGGGATGTGGTGCGCGTTGGCCACCAACAGACCATCGCCGTCGAACAGCGCGCAGGAAAAATCGAGCCGCTCCTTGATGTTCACGCTGTGAGCCGCCAGCTCGAGGGTGCTGCCCATCTGATCCGCGATGGAGGAGAACAGCCGCCCGAAGACCTCGAGCATGACGGGGTCGCAGACCGCGTCCACCCTCTCGGTGGTGGTGGTGGACGAGACCGCGTGCAGCAGCAGCTGCCCCCAGCCGTCCACACGGGCGGTCCAGCCGGGATCGAGCACGGTCGTGGCGACCTCCTCCACGATCAGGGCGGGGCCCTCGAGTCGCTCTCCCACGCCCAGGGCTCGGCGCTCGTAGACCGGCGTGAGCAGCGGCTCCAGCGAACGTCGGCCCTCTGAGTCCTTGCGCTCGAAGTGGACCTGCACCCGCGCGGCAGGCGCCGCGGGTTCGCGGACGCTGCCCTGCTCGGGGGCGGGTTCGCCGTCGTCCGGAGCTCCCACGCCCCGGGTCACCACTCGCAGGTTGACCACCTCGACACCGTGGCCCGGTTGGCGGAATCCGTAGCGCTGGTGGTGGGCGGTCTCGAAGCGCTGACGCAGATCGGCGCCCCACTCGATGTCCATGCAGGCGTCTACGCCTCGGTACCGCAGCTCGGCTCGGCGCTCGCCGTGGATGGCGTCCGCGGAGAAGCCCTCCCGTAGCAGCGCCTGGCGTCCCTCGCGTTCGAGTCGGTCGAAGTGGGCCTCGCAGCTTCCGAGGGTCGGCGCGTCGTCCCACGAGGCCAGCAGCGGCTGCACTCCGCAGTGCTCCGCCTCGGCCAACCCGATGCCCCAGGCGGAGAGGACGCCTGCCATGGGGGGGACCAGGACGGTGCGGATGCCGAGCTCCGATGCGAGCGCGCAGGCGTGCTGGGCGCCCGCCCCACCGAAGCAGATCAGCGCGTGGTCTTGGGGATCGTGGCCCCTCGCCACGGAGATCTCCCGGATGGCGGCGACCACGTGCTCGTTTGCGATGCGCAGGCATCCCGCGGCGAGGTCTTGGACCGTCATACCGTCGGTGGTCAGCGCCTCGAGTCGGCAACGGGAGGCCGCTTCGTCAATGGCTCGGTCACCCTCGGATCCGAAACAGGTCGGAAACCACCGTGGTTGAATCCTACCGAGGACCAGGTTGGCGTCGGTGACCGTGGCGGGCCCCCCCTGACGGTAGCAAGCCGGACCGGGGTTCGCACCAGCGCTGCGTGGACCCACGGTGTAGCGCTGGCCGTCGAACTCCAGCACCGAGCCGCCCCCCGCGGCCACGGTCTCGATCCTCAACATGGGAGCCTTGATGCGCACCCCTGCCACGCGCTTCTCGTAGACCCGCTCGTACGCACCACCCCAGCGGCTGACGTCGGTGGAGGTGCCGCCCATGTCGAAGCCGATGACTCGGTCCAGGCCGCTGCGCCGGGCGATGGCCGCGCAGGCCACCACGCCTCCCGCCGGGCCAGACAGCACGGCGTCCTTGCCCGAGAACCGCTCCGCGGGGGCGAGGCCACCGCTGGATTGGGCGAACCAGAGGGGCGTGTCGGGGCCCAGCGCAGCGCGCACGCGCGCCACGTAGTCACGGATGACCGGGGTGAGGCTGGCGTCCGCCAGGGTGGTGTCCCCTCGCCCCACCGCCTTGATCTCTCGCGCGACCTGGTGGGAGAGGCTGACCTGCTCGAAGCCGGCTTCGCGAGCCAGCTCTCCGACGCGGGTCTCGTGCTCGGGCCAAGCCCAGGCGTGCAGGAGCACCACCGCTACCGAGCGCAGCCCATCCGCTCGCAGTCGGGCCAGCGTGTCGCGGATCTGTTCCTCGTCCAAGGTGCGTTCCACCGTCCCGTCCACCCGCACCCGCTCGTCGATCTCGGCCACGGTCCTGGCCAGGGGGAGGGGCTTTCGAATGTCCAGGGCGAAGATTTCGGGGCGGTCCTGGGTGGCGATCTCCAACAGGTCGGCGAAGCCTCGGGTCACCAGCAGCGCGGTGGGCTCGCCCTGCCGCTCCAACAGGGCGTTGGTGGCCAGCGTGGTTCCCATCTTGACCTCGGCGATCCGCGTGGCCGGGATGGGCGCGCCGGGAGCCAGCCCCAGCAGGCTCCGGATGGCGTGCAGGGGTGCGTCGGCGTAGCGCTCGGGATCCTCCGACAGCAGCTTGCGGACGTGCAGGGCTCCGCTGGGATCCCGCGCCACGACGTCGGTGAAGGTGCCACCGCGATCGATGTGGAAGCGCCAGCCAGGGGTGGTGGTGGTCATGGTGGGAGGCTAGCATACCGTGAGGCAGCAGGTCAGTCGGGCCTGCCTTCGGAGGTGCAGGTCTCGGAGCCCTCCGAGCGCTGTGCCGAGCGGGACATCCCCCAGGTTACGGCTACCGCCGAGCTGCCCAGCACCACCACCACCGAGGCCTTGGCCAGACATGTCTGCCAATTCCGTGAACACGAGGAACGAAAGGTGCCGTGGGACTCGTCTCCTCGAGCCTCCGCGGAGATCCGCCGGACAATGTTCACCTGCGGACTGCGCTTGGCGGATGAGTGTGCGGCGGAATGCCCGATGAACGTGCATCTCGTCCCGGAACGGCCCACGCGGCCGGGCCGCGAGCGCCTCGCGCCCCGCGGAAGTCCATGAGACTACTGGGAACCACGCTCGGAGCCCTGCTCGGGGCCGTCGCGCCGATCGGCGTCGGTGCCATCAGCATGGTCAGCTCGGGTGGCTGCGACGGTGGCAGCTGCGTCGCTCTGCTGGCCCTGGGCCTCGTGGCCTCGCCTTTCACGGCCGCGATAGGCGGAGTCCTGGGTTTCCTCGCCGGCCGCGCCATTGCCAACCGGCCGCCGAGGCTCTGACCCTGAGCGTCGCGCAGCTGGCCCCCGAGCGCGCAGGGGAGGATGCCGGTTCGATAGCGGGCTTCGAGCACACGGTCGCAGTGCGGATCCTGCCCGAACACGTCACGGGCAAGGCGAACCGTCGACCGACCGACGTATCCATCGGTGTGATGGCGAGCATGGGTGCGACGCGGTGAGCCGAGGGCGTCCCTGGGCCCTCGAGGGCGAGCCTCCCACCGAGTCCAGCGAGACGCGACGGTTCAAGCTATCTTTCCGTGGGCACGAGAAAGTGGAAGAAACGTGCCCCGGATTCGGTGTCCCTCTCGTTTCAAGGGCGAACAACCCACGTGAGAACGAACCCATGCGAACCTTTCAGCTCCTGACCTTCTCCCTCTCCCTCCTGGCCTTGTCCGGCTGTGAGCTCAACATCGGCGGCGTCGACGCCGAGACGGACACCGACGATCAAGTCGAGCAGGACGACGAGGACACCGACGACGAGGACACCGACGACGAGGACGACGAAGACGAGGACGAAGACGAGGACGAGGACGAGGACGAGGACGAGGAGCAGGACGAGGAGCAGGACTGGGAAGCCTGGGAGGCCGAGTGCGAAGAGCTGGCCCAGCAGGCCGAGAGCTGCTGGGAGGAGTCGGATCTCGAGCCCGGCCTCGAGGAGGTCTGCGAGGAGCTCGAGATGGAAGCCGAGGCCTGCTTCGACGAACTGGACGAGCTCGCGAGCGAGGCCTGGTACGAAGAGTGCGAGATGTTGGCCGAAGAGGCCGAGGAGTGCTGGGAGGAGGCCGAGGGCGATCCCGAGGTGGCCGAGGAGTGCGAGGAGCTCGGGTGGGAAGCCGAGGCCTGCTACGACGAGTTCGAAGATGCCATGCAGGAGGAGGAAGAGCTCGAGGCCATGTACGACCAGTGCGAGGAGCTCGAGATGGAAGCCGACGCCTGCTACGAAGAAGCCGGCGACAATCCCGAGCTGATCGAGCTCTGCGAGGGCCTGTGGGACGAAGCGATGGGCTGCTGGGAGCGGGTCGAGGACTACGAGGTCGAGGCCTGGTACGAGGCCTGCGAGGAGCTCGAGGAGGAAGCGGAGTTCTGCTACGACGAGGCCGACGACAATCCCGAGATCCTCGAGGAGTGCATGGAGCTCGAGGAAGAGGCGATGGGCTGCTGGGAAGAGCTCGAGTCCGAGGAGCAGGAGCTCTGGTACGAGGAGTGCGAGACCCTGGCCGAGGAAGCCGACGACTGCTGGGAAGAAGCTGCCTTCGAGCCCGACCTGACAGGGTTGTGCGTGGAGCTCGAGATGGAAGCCGAGGCCTGCTTCGAGGAGCTCGAGGGTTAGCACCACGTCATGAACCTGCGTCCACCATCCCTCACCGCCCTGTCGCTGCTGGCCCTCACGGCCTGCGGCGACAGCCTCGTGGGCGGGGACTGGATGGAAGAGCTGCTGGGGCTCGAGGAGATCCCGGCCGAGGCGGCGTGGGAGCTCCGCTGGTACGGGGGGCCAGGCAACGGGCTCGTGGTCGAGTGTGATCTGCGGGAGCCCTGGACCGGCATGCATGCCCTCGACGAGGTGGTCTTCGGGTCCACGGAGGTGCCGCCCCCCGAGGTGTTCGAGATTCCGGAGGAGGAGTTCCGCATCGAGGCCGAGGAGTACTCCTGGGGGATAGCGCTGCTCGTGCTGGCGGAACCCGGTCCGTACTGGGACGTGGATCCGGAGCGTGAGCGCACCGACCTCGACGAGGACCGGGGCATCTGGGGCGTGGTCCGGGAGTACGCCGTGTTGGTGGCCGATGGCGACCTTGACCGCCTCTCCATGGAGCTACTGGGCGAGCCCGACGAGGGCGGCGTGATCCTGCCAGGCGCCCAGTTCGTGGGCTTCATGCCAGAGGTGATCCTGGGCACCGGGGCCTTCAATGGCTCGTTCTTCGCACTACCCGACGAACAGAAGGACTGGCTGTGGGAGCCGGGCATACCGGTGGTCCACCTCGAGTACATGGAAGAGTTTTTGTGGGAGGTCTTCGAGGGCGAGATCCTCGGTGGCGCCCACCGCCATCCCTGCGGGGACGAGTGACATGGGGTTGTCCCGCACCGAGTTCCAGGAGCTCTACCGCAGCTACGGGCCGGCGGTTCGCGCTCGTTGTCGCGCGGTGTGCGGCAGCGAGGCCGATGCGGACGAGGCCCTGCAGGAGACCTTCGTGCGGGCCTGGAAGGCCCGAAAGAGGTTCGACGGGCGCTATCCACTGGCTTGGCTGCAGACCATCGGTCGGTCGGCCGCCATCGACATCATCCGCAAGCGGCGGCCCTGGGCCGACGCCCCCAGGGCCTGGCTCGAGCAGCCGGATCCGGCTCCGAACGAGCCCGTTGACCGCATCCAGGCGGCGCGTCTCCTGGATGGGTTCAGCCCTCGGGACGCCGCCATGCTCCGCTTGCGACACGCCGAAGGCTGGCGCATTCACGAGATCGCGGAGCACTTCGACACGTCGTCGCGCACCGTACGTCGGCGCCTCGAGCGCCTCGAGGCCCGCGCCCGCGCACTGCTGACCAGTTCCAGGGAGGTCTGCCATGCGAGCTGACATTCAACGTGACCCCGTCTCCCGCCTGGATCTCGAGCGCTGGGCCCTGGGCCGGCTCGAGCCCGAACGGGCGGAGGCCCTCGAGGCCATGGGCCAGGACGATCCACGGCTGCGCGCCCGCATGGAGCGTGTGAGGGACGAGATCGAGGCGGCCTCCACGGGCTTGCCTCCGCTCGAGTTGCCCGTGGAATCCCACGAAGAGGTGCACGCCTCCAGCTGGATGCCTTCCTCGTGGCGCGCCTTGTTCCGCCGCCCCGCCTACCTCGGCCTGACCGCTGTGATTGTCGCCGCCGTGGCGCTGGTGGTGGTGCTGCCCGACCAACCGATACAGCTGGACCCGGTCGACCCGGGACCGGGCGAGATCTTCCGCGGCAGCTTGGACCTCGAGATCCACCGGGTCCGGCTCGGTGAGGCCTCGCCCCAAGGCGCGCTGGTGCAAGCGCGGGCGGGCGACCACCTGCAGTACAGCGTCACCGCGCCCGCTGCGGGCTGGCTGCAGATCTACAACCTGCAGGATGACGGCCAGGTACAGGCCTACCTCGGATCCCGCCAGGTGGCCGCAAAGCAGCCCGTCGAGAGCGCCGTGGTGCTCGACGACTACGCGGGCACCGAGCGCATCTTCTTTTTGCTCTCCGGTGAGCCGGTCACCCTCGAGCAGGTCCAGGCCGCTGCGCAGCGCGCCTTCCAGCGGCCTCTGGCAGAGCTGGACAGCCTGCCGGGGCTGGGACAGGGTGTGACTCAACGTTCCATCCTGGTGGTGAAGGAGCCCACACCGTGATCTCACTGCGCCTGCTGCTGCCGCTCGTCGCACTGCTGGTGGCCCTCCCCGCCCACGCCACCACGGTACGCCTGGGCTTGTTCGTGGGCGCAAACATCGGCTTTGGTGAAGACGAGCCCCTGGCCTACGCCGAGCAGGAGGCTCACGATCTCGCGCAGGTCTTCCAGGAGATGGGCGATCTGTCCCGCGAACGCACCATCGTGCTCCAGGACACGACGGCCCCGGCCCTACGCGAGGCCATGCATCAGGTCGAGGCTCAGGCACGGGAGATCAGCGCCCGCGGTGACGAGGCCATGCTGATCTTCTACTACACCGGCCACGCCAGCCACGAAGGGCTGCACCTCACGGGCACCCTGCTGCCAATGGACGTGCTGCGCCGCTGGCTCGAGACCTCCGCGGCCCGCGTGCGGCTGGCCTTCGTGGACGCTTGCGAGAGCGGCAGCCTGGCCCGCACCCGGGGCGGCACGCCGGTCGAGGCTATCGCCATCACGGTGGACGACGCCCTGACCATGTCCGGCCTGGCGGTGGTCACTTCCACCGGCCCATTGAGCGTGGCCCGTGAATCGGAGAGCTTCGGGGGCGGCGTGTTCTCCCGTGCTCTGCACTCCGGCCTGAGGGGCGGCGCCGACGGCGACGGCGATGGCGTCGTCACCCTCGAGGAAGCCTACGACCACGCCTTCGCCGAGACGGTCATCGGCACCGCGGGCAGCTCGGCCTCCATCCAGCGCCCCGAGTACCGCTACGAGCTCGAGGGTGTGGGCCAGGTGGTGCTCACGCGCATCCCCGCCCGAGCGGCGGGGTTGCTGCTTCCCGAGGAGCTCGAGGGCGTGTACACCGTGGTCTCCGTCGGCTCCGGCCAGGTGGTGGCCCGGGTGGACAAGCAGCCCGGCGAGGTCCGCAGGCTCGCCTTGCCCACCGGCCGCTACCTGGTGCGCAAGGTCCGCCGCGAGGACGTGCTGCTGGCCGAATTGGATCTGGTCTGGGGCGGCGATCGCTGGATCGACGACGGCCAGATGTCCTCGGTAGCGCTGGGAGATCCCCTGGCCCGCGGTGGCTGGGCGCCTCGGCCCCTGCGCCTGAGCGGGCGCTTCGCCGCCTCCACCCCTTTCATCCAGGAAAACCCCTGGACCATGGGGGGCGAGCTCGAGCTGCGCGCCCGACTGCGGCCCACGCTTGCCTTGGCCTTCATCGCCGGGCACCAGCTCGGCTGGCGCTACGAGTGGAGCGGCCAGCTGCGCATGGACAACACCCGCGTGGGCCTGGGGCTGTACTCCGAGCGCCACCTGCGGCGCTTTGACCTGACCTTCGGTGGCGGCCTCGAGGGGCTGCGAGTCGGCCAGGTGGTCAACTACCTCGAGTACGACGACGAGGATGAGTACACCATCTGGGACGAGGAGATCCACCGCGCCTGGCAGATGGTTCCCGGCGCGTGGGCCTTCGCTGGCGTTCACCTCCCGGTGGGCCCGACGGTTGGTCTCGAGCTGGGCTTGCGGGCCAACATGTACCGAGCCGAGGTCAACGACGAGCCAGGCTTCTACGTGGAGGGGCAGGGACTGGCGGGGCTCGCGTGGTCCTTTGGCGGCCAGAAGGTGGCGAGGGCTTCGCGCAGGGGAAAGGGGAGCTAGCCCGGCGTCGCATTGTGGGATCCTCGCTGCTGACGTGGCTGGCGCTCGTTAGGGGGTCGAGCGCCTGCACCGCGGAGAGCTGGCCCCATGAAGTTGCTCTGGTCCATCGCCTGGCGAAACCTGTGGCGGCAGAAACGTCGCTCGATCATCACGGCCTTCGCCATGGCCACCGGCGTCGCCCTTTGCATGTCGATGGTGGCGTTCACCGACGGCATGTACACCGACATGTTCGAGGTCATGGTCGAGCAACAGCTGGGCCACGTGCAGGTGCACCACCCCGACTACCCTGCCAAGGGCCTGGTCTTCGACACCCTGAGCGGTCGCACCGCGCTTCTGGAGCGGGTGGACGCATTGCCCGGCACGGTTGCCGCCAGCCCCAAGATCGTTGGCTTCGCCCTGCTGGGCGGTGACACCAAGTCGGCCGGTGGCCAGGTGGTGGGCATCGATCCATCCCGTGACAGGCAGGTCACCTCGCTGCACACCCGCATCAAGGAGGGGGCCTACCTCGGCGAGACGGCAGCCCACGAGATCATCCTCGGCCACAAGCTCGCTGAGGACATCGAGGTAGCGCTGGGCAGCGAGGTGGTCGCCGTCACCCAGGCCACCGACGGCTCGGTGGGCAACGACCTGTACACCGTGGTGGGCATCTACAAGACCGGCGACGTGATGATGGACAACAGCGGCGGCTTCATCCACATCGACGACGCCGAGAGCCTGCTGTATCTATCCGACCAAGCCCACGGCTTGACCGTGCTCACCGACCACGCCAACCACATCGAGGCCTACGCCCAGACCCTGAGCGAAGCGGTGGCCAGCGACGACGTCCAGGTCCAGACCTGGTGGGAAGCCTCGCCCTCCACTGCCGAGATGATGGGCATGCGGGACGCCTCGGTGTTCATCATGCTGGGCGTGGTCTTCACGGTGGCGGCCTTTGGGGTCATCAACACCATGCTGATGTCGGTCTTCGAGCGCACCCGCGAGATGGGCGTGCTGCGAGCCCTGGGCCTGCGGCCGGGCAAGCTGGTGTGGCTGGTGGTGCTCGAGAGCTTCTTCCTGGCTGCGCTGGCGTCCACCATCGGGTTGATCATGGGTGGCTTGCTCGACTGGTACCTGGTCGCCCACGGGCTCGACTTTTCGAGCTCCCTGCCTGACGGCTTCAGCTTCGAGGGCATCACCCTCGACCCGGTCATGCGCGGCGAGGTGCGTCCGCTGGGGGTCATCGCCCCGGTGCTCGCGGTGTTCTTCGTCTCGATCCTCGCCTCGCTGTGGCCCGCGTGGCGAGCCGCCAGGTTGCAGCCAGTCACGGCCATCAGGGCGGAGTAGACCATGAAGCTCGTCAAGCTCGCCCTCCGCAACCTGTTCCGGAACACCCGGCGCACCATCCTTACCTTGGCCGCCATCGGCTTCGGGCTGTCCATGATGCTCTTCGTGGTCAACCTGCAGCACGGCTCCTACCAGATGATGATCGACTCGGCCGTGAGCTCCATGGCGGGCCACGTTGTGGTGCAGGCCGATGGCTACCAGGACGAAAAGGAGCCCACCCTGCTGGTGCAGGACGCTGGCGCCGTCGTGGCCGCGTTGGCAGCCGAGTACCCCGACGCCGTCGTCGCCCCGCGCATCTTTACAGGCGGGCTGCTCATGTCCGCCGACAGCTCCATAGGCGTGGCCCTGACGGGGCTGGACGCAGAGGCAGAGCGGCAAGTCCAGGACCTGCACGAGAAGCTGGTGGACGGCGAGTGGCTCGGGAGCGATTCTCGGGAGATCGTCATCGGCGTGGACATGGCAGAAGCCCTGGACGTCGATCTCGGCGACAAGCTTGTCTATATGGGCCAGAATGGCAGCGACGAGGTCCAGAGCAGGCTGTTCCGCGTGCGAGGTGTGTTCCGTACCGGCTCCGCCCAGTTCGATGGGCGCCTGGCCTTTGCCCACCTCGAGGCTGCCCAGGAGGTCATGGGTGGCGGCGACGTCGCCAACATGATCACGCTGCACCTGGACGAACCGGACGACGCCTTCGAGGCCACGCCGCGGATCGAGTCGCTGCTGGCGCGCCCGGAGCTGGACGTCCGCCACTGGAAAGACGCCCTGCCCGAGCTGTTCGCCATCATCCAGGTGGATCGTGGCAGCGGCGACGTCATGTTGGCCATCATCGGGCTCATCGTGGCCTTCGGTGTTCTCAACACCATGATGATGTCCGTGCTGGAGCGCACCCGGGAGTTCGGCGTGATGTTGTCGCTGGGCATGAAGCCCCGCCAGATCGCCTGGCTGGTGCTCCTCGAAGGGCTGGTCCTGGGCCTGCTCGGTGCCGTCGCAGGCCTGCTGCTCGGGCTCGCCTTTTCCTGGCCCGTGGTCCACTACGGCATCGACTACGCCGAGATGATTGGCAGCGAGACCATGGAGAGCGGGGGCGTCCTGATGGACGCCATGGTCTACGGTGCCTGGGATCCCAGCCGCATGGCCATCTACTTCGTTGGCGCCGTCTTCTTCTGCATCTGTGCCGCCATCTACCCCGCCTGGAGCATCAGCAAGCTGCGCCCTGTCCAGGCCCTCAGGCATCACTAGGAGTCCCCCATGTCCATCGCGAGCGTTCGCAACCTCACCCGCGAGTACCAGCAGGGAACCCACACCGTGCACGCGCTTCGCGGCGTCGATCTCGACATCGATGCCGGCGAGTTCACCGTGCTGATGGGCCCGTCCGGCTCCGGCAAGACCACCCTGCTCAACATGATCGGCGCCCTGGACGAGCCTACGTCCGGCACGGTCGTCGTGGCCGGCCAAGAGCTGGGCCAGATCTCGAGCGGCAAGCGCTCGGATCTCAGGCTCGAGCGCTTGGGCTTCGTGTTCCAGTCCTACAACCTCATCCCGGTGCTGTCCGCCTACGAAAACGCCGAGTTCGTGCTCATGCTGCGGGGCGTGCCTGCGGCCGAGCGCAAACGGCGGGTCATGGACACCCTGCGCGCCGTGGGCCTCGATGGCATGGAAGACCGTCGCCCCAACGAGCTGTCCGGCGGCCAGCAGCAGCGCGTGGCCGTGGCCCGCGCCATCGTCGGCAAGCCGGCGCTGGTGCTGGCCGACGAGCCCACGGCGAACCTGGACTCGAAGACCTCGGGCGAGCTGATCGAGCTGATGAAGGAGCTCAACGAGGAGCACGGCGTCACCTTCGTCTTCGCCACCCACGATCCCAACGTCATGGCCGCCGCCAAGCGCGTGGTGCGGCTGGTGGACGGGAAGGTGGACGCCGACGAGCGGCGCTAGGGCTCTCGCGGGTCTGGGCTGATCGAGCGCACGTGCGGGTCGGAACATCGAGTGGTACGCTGGGATCGAGCACGTCTTTTCGATCCCCCGTACCCCTGCGTCGTGAAGGCGTTGGGTCATGGCTCCTACGTTCGGAGGTCTCATGTCCCGTCTCTCCTGCGTGCTCCTCACCCTCGCCGTCGTGCCCCTCGCCCACGCCAAGAAGCGTGCCCCCGAGCCTGCTCCGCCACCCGTGGGCTGGTACGCCGAGCCCGCCGGCAAGAAGACCCCTGGCTGGCGCGGTGAGTGTTACTTCCCGCCCAACTGGGGGGATCTGGACCTGGTGGACCGCCGCGTGGCCCGCCAGCAGGCACTCGAGGCCTTGAAGAGCCAATGGCTGGGGCAGCGCTCGGAGCTGGTGTCCTTCGATCCCGCGGTGGTCGAGCAGCTGGAGCTCACCCTGCTGGGCCTGCCGGCCAAGATCGAGGAGGTCGCCACCCGCAACGCCGGCTTCTGCCAGGCCGTGATGGCCAAGGACGCCAGCGCCGACGCCTGGGGCTACTGGCTGGCCGGGCTGCCGGCCCAGGTCACGGCGGGTCAGTGTCGCAAGCCCCTGGACTACCAGCTGGTGCAGTACCTGCGCATCGACCACGGCTGGCAGGAGGAGATCCCCATGTGCGAGGGCGACCGCGCCCACATCAAGGCCGCGGTCAACGACCGCTACCGCATCAGCTCAGAGGGTCCCTGGATCAACGCCGACGGTGACCTCGACCAGCCCGTCTCCGATCCTGCGCTGCCCTGCAACTTCGAGGGCTGCTTCCGTGGTCAGCTCGTCGGTCTCTTCGTCACGGTCAGCGGCATCGAGAGCGTGTTTCCCATCGGTACCTCGGCCAACTTCGAAGCCCCCGAGCACGGCACCTTCAGCTTCGCCATCAACGACGACAGCTGGGACGACAACCGGTGGTACGCCGCGGGTACGGTCACGGACCATACGGCGGTGACGGTGTCGCCAGCGGACTAGGTTGCGCCACCTTCGTCGGGGCGGGCCGATGGATGTGGGGCCGTGGTCGATGGCGGGGGCCGTGGGCCAGGTCTCCGGAGGGCTCTCCCAGCTCGCGCCGTCGAGGGCGTCGGGCCGGAAGGTGTCGTCGTGATCGAGCCCGTCATCGTCCTCGCGTAGCTCGACCTCGAAGACCTCGAGGATGTCCCCTGGCCGGATCCCACTCCGCTTCGCGCCGCTGGCAGCTCGTCGGGGGGATCGAGATGGATGGCCCAGCACCATGGCCACCGCGTCACGAAGCGGTGCGCACCCCGACGGGGCAGGTTCTCGAGGCTGGGCGCGGCAGGTCACGAGGAAGGGACGGAGCCGGAGCTCTGTCCGATGATCTCCGGGGAGACTCCACGGTGGCCCCCGAGAGGCCTCCCCGGGGTGCTGGTCGGGCGGCAGGTGGACGGCGACC
>CAZVHW010000114.1:0-15829 GCA_964626835.1 uncultured Enterobacterales bacterium | reverse complement strand
CGCCGCCAAGGGCGTCTCCGAGTACGTGAACAACCTGGTGGAATACCAGCACTTCTTCGACCGGGTGCCCACCTGGGGCCTAGGCTGGACCAAGCGGGGGTTCACCGACCTGGTGCCGTACCTCGAGCCGGGCCTCGAGGGCTTCGAGAGCAAGCACGAGCTGATCGTCCGAGGGGCCGCGCGGGGCGACGCCTGCACCAACTACCTGCTCGAGCGGGTGCTCATCGCCCAGGGCGTCGACCACTACCACCGCATCGACGAGCTCGTGCGCCGCATCTTCCACAACCAGGCGAACGAACGGATCGAGTACACCCAGATGTCCATGCTCTACGTGCTGTTCCACACCATGGACAAGTCCGCCGTCGTAGACGCAAAGGCCTTCACCGACTTCCAGGACTACATGCGGCCCTGGACCCTGGCCACCCGCGGCTACTTCATGGCCCACAGGAACGTCCAAGCCAACGGGGGCAGGCCGTACAAGCAGTACACCCTCAACTGGTACGGAGCGCTCCACTCCAAGGTGCACCAGGACGGTGCCGAGGACATGAAGCTCTTCCGCGAGTATGCGGTCAAGGCGTTCGAAGACGGGAACACCGACCTGTTCCTGTACGTGTTGGACAACATCGCGATGCTGGCCGCCGACTTCGGGTATTGGAAGAGCGCGCTGCGCGCATTCGAACACTGCCTCTCCCTGTTCCAACGGCGCGAGGACCTCGAGCGGTTCCCACCCCCCGATCCCGAGCAGCTTCGAACCCGACGGCGCCAGATCGAGATTCGCCATCGACCCGCTTCGGGGCTGGGAGAAGCCAAGGAGTTCGTCGAGATCCGAAGCTACCTGGCTCGCACGCTGGCTACCATCCGAGGCTACCGAGGCCCCGAGGTCGATCGTTTCGTGCGGGAGGACCTGGCAGCGGCGCAGTTCCCAGAGCGCGACAAGTTCCGCGCCGACCTGCAGAACTTCGAGTCGGGCGAGAACCTCGGGGATCTGCTCACCCACAAGTTCGGCAACTTCTTCGTCGTCTCCATCGTCCGCTACCCCAAGATCCGACGCATGATCCAGCAGGTGCTCACGGTGGCGCCTCGCAAGCGCCGCGCTACGCGGTTCGCGTCCACCATCGCCGCCACCGTCTCGAGGCCCGTGCTGGGCTTCGACCTGAAGGATCCCACCTACGGAGTCGAACCCGAGTGGCTCGCCGAGAGCACCAGCGACCAAATCCTCGTGTGGACGCTCCGGATCGCCCATGCCATCTGCTACCTGCCCATGCACACGGTCCATCGCCTGTTCGGCTGGGCCAAGCCGGACTGGGTAGCGCTGGATCTGCTCTCCGTCCCTGGCGCGGTGTTCCGGGGGTTCGGTGCTCTGTTCGGCGAACGAGGCCGGCGCTGGGGTCTGCGCGCCAACGCCCTCGAGCACGCCCACCTGGTCTGCCGTTTCTGTCCCGAAGAACGCCAGGCCCTGCGGGACCCTCACGGTGGCGGCACTTGCGTCTGGGCTTGGCGATGGGCGCGCGGCGAGTTCGACATCCCGCCGCACTTTGGCGTCAAGAACTGGATCACCCAATACGCGAACGATACCGACCTGACCGACTACGAGGCCCTGGCCCTCCCGCGCGGCGACGAGGCCGAAGAGGGCCGCAGGGTGTCCAAATGAGGAGGTCGTCTTGAGGCAGCTGTTCACCAAGCTGGGTGTCGCGACGATGAGCGTCGCCGTCGCGTGCGGTGGCGCCATGCTTCACTACCTCCACACGCCAGACTTCTCCTCGCCACGACCCTGGCAGGACCTGGGCGTACCGCCCGGCGGTGACGAGCGGTATCCACCCCAGGGCATGACCCTGATCGGCGACCGGCTGGTGTTTTCGAACCACTGGAACGACACCAAGAGCGGGCTGTATCTCCTCGAATGCGACACCATGCGGGTCCTGGCGGACGCCGTCATGCCCGAAGAGGCGGTGCACACCAGCGGTCTCGGATGGGACGGAGAGACCCTCTGGGCCGTCGACTACCGGGCAAAGCGGCTCTACGCGCTGGACATGCAGGCCACCTTCGAGCGGGGAGAAGCCGTGGTCACGGACTCCTGGCCCACGGGCCTGTCCGGCCCCTCCGCGCTCACCGTGGTCCCCATCGACGGCGTGGTCTACCTCGCGATCTCGGACTTCCTCGGGTCCAGCCGCACCTACCTGATTCGCCGCGACCAGGTCGATCAGCTCGACACTCACGGCGTCCGCGACCTGGCGGTGGTGTCCTACCGCAACGGCTCGTTCTCGCAGGGGCTCACCTGGGATGGCGCCCAACTGTACGAAGCGGTGGGCAACCGGGGTGTCGACCGCATCGAGGTCTACCGGATCACCGAAGCCCTGCGCAGCGGCGACTCGGAAAAAGTCCAGCACCTCGGTAGCTTCGCGGCAGCCGGGACCGGTGTAGAGGACCTGGCGACGGACGGCCAGCGCCTGTGGACCTCCGACGAGGGCAGCTACCACTGGTACGTCTTGCCGGATCTACCCGCTGCGGTCGGGATGCTCGAACACTCGGCGGATTGATGGGCCAGACCACGGGCCGCCTGGACGGCAGCACGCTCGATGCGGAGCTGGCGCTCGCGCTTGGCGCCGCACGTCGCGCTGGGGACTCGATCCTCGAGGTGTACCGTTCGGGGGACTACCAGGTGGAGCGCAAGCAGGGGGGCGATCCCGTGGGCATCGCAGACAAGCTGGCGAACCGGCACGTGTGTTCCGTCATCGTGGAGGCCTTTCCCTCCCACGGCCTGCTCACCGAAGAGCTCGTCTCCGAGCGCGAGATCGGGTCCAAGTATCGAGCCGTCACCGATGCCATCGCCCGCAGACGCGAGGCGACCTGGACCTGGTTCGTCGATCCCCTCGACGGTACCAAGGACTTCCTGGAGGGCACGGGAGACTTCGGGGTCCACGTGGGCCTCTGCTTCGAGGGCCGGCCCGTGCTGGGGGTCAACCACTATCCGCTCCACCAGCGCAGCTTCTGGGCCGTGAGAGGCCGTGGGGCTTGGTGCGAAGACCAGGGCGGGCGCTCGAGCATCCGTGTTTCGTCCAGGACCGAGACCGCCCGCATGGTCATGCTCTGCAGTCGCACCAGCTACGATCCTCGCTTCCAGTGGTTCGCGGAGGATCTGGACCTGGTCGGCCCACAGCGAAGAGGGGGCATGGGTCTCAAGCTGATGGAGATCGCCAACGGGCGGGCCGATGTCTACCTGGTCCTCAACGACCGCTGCCACCTCTGGGATGCCTGCTCGGGCCAGGCGATCCTCGAAGAAGCGGGGGGCCGAATCACCGACCTCCAAGGTGATGCCATCGACTACCGCCAGCCCGGTACCGCCCTCGTTCGCGGGCTCATGGCGAGCAACGGCACGCGCCATTCCCACCTGCTGGCAGCTGCGTTGGCCCTGGGATGATCCACGGGGTGGGCCGTCAGGGCTGCAGGCCCACCGCCCCCGGGATGTACTCCAGCCCCGAGCCGAAGCTCTCGAGCCCCAGGTCGGTGACGCTGTCCTGGCCAAACTGGACACGGCGTAGCCCCTGGTTCTCCGTGACCACCACCAGCCCCTTCTGGGAACCCCGCTCCACCACGGCGGCGGCCGTAGGCAGCTGGGGGGAGCTGCCGACGTAGGACAGCTCGCCACCGTGGCTGAATGGTGCGGCAGCACCGGGCTGGTAGTCCAGGACGAAGATGGCATCGGAATAGCCACTGATGACCAGCGCAGCGCCGTCGAAGGGTGACGCGACGATGTCCACGGGGTCGTCCACGTCTTCGAGGACCTGCACGGCCTCGAGACCGCTGTCGGAGACCACTGCTACCGCGACCCGATTCGGAAAGGAGGACCAGGAAGCGTTGTCGCCGATGAGCAGGTGCGCGTCGTCGAAGGTCAAGGCAGCGCCCGCGAAGATGGCCTCGTCGTCTCCAAAGGTGTCGGCGCCCCCAAGAACCTCCGGGTCGGCTCCCAACTCCAGGAGGAAGGCGTCTTCGCCCGAGGCGGCGCCCGCGGCTTCCCGGCCAATCAACAATGCACGGTCGTGTCGCTGATGGAAGCGCAGCAGCGCCGCTGGCAGCTTGGCTTCGATGACACGCACCGGCGTGCCGAAGCTGCCATCGTCGCAGTCGATGGTGGCGCGGTACAGTCCACCGCCGTTCTCGGCCCAGTTGCCATCGATGATCCATGCCCACTCACCGGAGGGATCCGAGACCACCGCCGAGGCGTAGAAGTCACCCGCGAGCTGGGCATGGATCACCCGAACCTCGCTGGCGGACAAGGCCTCGAACACACCGATGGTGCCATCGTCGTGGGCCACCATGCCGATGGAGCCGTCGGGGGTGAAGGCGACGTGGCCGGAGTAGCCGCGCCCCATGTCGAAGCGGGTACCGCCGTGCTCGATCTCGCCGTCGGTGGTCAGGGTGAACACACCCCAGGTCGCTGCCTGGGAGCCATCGGACCCATAGGGGTAGCCCACGACCACCAGGCGTTCGCGGTCCGCCGCCTGGGGCTGGGCGCGACAGCCCTCGGCCGGTGGGGTGCCGGTGTCCGTGTCCACCGGGCCCGTGTCGAGCTGGGTGTCGTCCGGACGGGTGCCCGGGTCGTGCCGCGACGGGCCGTCCGGATCGCAGGCGGACAGGAGCAGGCAGAGGATGGCGCATGGCGCGTCGAGGCGGTGCAGCACGGAGGCCTCCACGAGGCGACGAAGGACGTCTTCCCTCTCTATCGCGGGGCGTGCAGCTGCCGCAGCCAAGACTCGAGCAAGATGAGCAGCCACAGGGCACCCCCGTGGTAGCGCTCGCCCTCGAGGTGGGCGCGCACCATGGCCCGCACGGGGTCCGGCTTCCAGAGGCCCCATGGTGCGTCGAGCAGGCGGTCGGCGCGATCCCGCAGAAAATCGGTACCCTCGTGCCGCAACCAGCGGTTCAGGGGTGTGGGCCAGGAGCGCTTGGGCCGATCGTAGACCGAGCGAGGGACGTGGCCCCTCAGCAGCCGACGGAGCGGCCACTTGAACCTGGGCAGCCCCCAGCGAGCGCGCAGCTTCCACCCTCCGGGGATGCCGTTGACATAGGTCAACAGCCCCTGGTCCAGCATGGGGTAGCGCTGCTCGATGCCGCAGCCCGCGGCGAGCCGGTCCGACCTGGCCAAGATGTCCTCGGGCAGCCAGCCACGCTGGAAGACGGCGAGCAGGGTGTTGATCGGATCGGCCTCGATGCCGGTGTAGAGCGGCAGGAGCACCTCGCGCCGCAACTGGGGCCGGGGCCGGCCGACCTGGAGCACCTCTTCACGAGCAGCGTGATCGAAGACCTCCGTGCCCCCCACCAGCCGCTGCAGTCCGTAGCGCATGGGGTGCAGCGCGAGATCGGCGAGACCGGCCGTGGCCAGGCTGCCCCCAATCCGACGACGTAGGGGGCCGGTGGCACGGCCGAGCAGGTTGGCTTGCTTCATCAGCAGCGACAGCCCCGCCAGATGCCCGCCCGCGAACAGCTCGTCACCGCCGTCGCCCGACAACACCACGCCCACGTCGCGCCGGGCTTGTCGAAGCAGGGTGTACTGGGCCACGGCCCCGGGATCCGGCAGGGGGCAGCCCATGACGGCCGTGCAGCGCTCGAGGGCCTCGGCAAAACCCGCCGCATCCAGCTCCACCTGCTGGTAGGGGATCTCGAGCAGCCGCGCGACACGGCGGGCGAAGGCGGCCTCGTCCACTCCGGATTCGGGGAAGTGCACGTGGTAGCCGCGCACGTCCAGCCTGCAGCGGACGGCGTTCAGGGCCAGGTTCGTGGAGTCGATGCCACCCGAGAGCAGTACGCCCACCGGCACACCCGCGCGCCCTCTCCTGGCGACGGCGCGACGCAGGAGCCGGTCGACCTCTCGCACGCCCTGGTCGGTGCTGGGGGCCGAAGCGTTGGAGCTACCGTAGGACAGGCGGGTGTGTGCGCGCACACGCGTGCCGCCACGGTCGAAGCGCAGCACACAGCCGGGGGGCAGCGCACAGACGTCGCGCAGCAGCGTGCGAGGCGCGTGCACATATCGAAAGGCCAGGTACTCCCGGAGGTTGTCGGGACACAGCTCCCGAGAGATCCAGGGCAGGGCGCACAGGCGGTCCGCCAGGGAAGCCACCGACAGGCGCCCACCGGCGGCGCTGTAGAACAAGGGCCTGACGCCCAGGGGATCCCGCGCCAACCACAGCACCTGCTCTTGGCGGTCCCAGACCGCGATGGCCCAGGTACCGTCCAGGCGCTCGAGGCAGGCCGGGCCCCGGGCCTCCCACGCGCGCAGGAGCACCGCAGCGTCGGGGGGGCTGCGCTCTCCGTTTCGGGTGCCACCCGGGACCACGCGGGCCAGATCTACGTGGTCGTAGAGCCGGCCGTCGAAGGCCAACGCAAACCGCTCCGAGACGAGAGGCTGGCGCCAGCCCTCGGGGGTCACGACCTTCCGGCGCTGGGCCAGGAAGATGGGCCCCTCCTCGAAGATCCCCTCCTGATCGGGACCACGCAAGGCCACGGACCGTGACAACAGCCGACCCAGTCCGGGGTCAGGCCGCTGGCCAAAGTCTACGATGGCCGCGATTCCACCCACGTCAATGCCTCCAAGAAGCGTACAGCATGGCCCGCTCCCTGGTCCTGTCAAGTCCTGCAGGGCCGCTGGCCACCACAGCATCGGGCCGAAGACAGATCAGGGACGGGCGGGCGGTGCCGGTGCTCGACCACCCAAGGCCTGGCAGAGGTGCGTTTCCACACCCCGGGTTCGAGCCGGTACGACCGTCGACCCGTACCAGTAGCCCTCCCGCGTCACCAAGGGCCTCGAAGCCTCGAGCCACGCCCCCAAGCCGGCGGGGAGCGCGCCCGTCTCGCAGCGCCCCGCAGGTTCGAGAGGCAGGACGAACGCACCGCCACCCGACGAGGCGAGCTCGTCCAGCAGCCGCTCCGAGCAGCGCTCGGGGCCGGCCGGACAACATTCCTCCACCATCTCGAGCAAGGTCAGATCGGGCCGTGCTGCGGCCAGTGGGCCCAGCAGGTGCCATCCCCGGCCGTCTCGCAGGGGCAGCGTGACCACGGTGGCGCCAGACGGCAGGGTCTGCCCGAGCCGCTCAGCGAGCTCCTCGAGCTCGAGCGCGCCGCAGATCGAGCTGTCCAGGTATTCATCCCGGGGACGCCACTCCTCGGCCCAGCCCGAGAACACCCCCTCCGGAACGGCCGCACCTTCTTCCTGCGCCCGAAGCAGCCCCATGCCATCCCAGAAGCGCAAGCCCGCCACGACGAAGACCGTGATCGCCAAGGAGAGTGGCAGGGGGCCGAGGAGTGCCCGTCTCCACGATGGGCTGGCATCGGTGTCGGGCCGCCGGAGGGAGCCCGGCGTGAGCGCGAGCCCCGCCAGGGCCACCCAGCCGAGGCTGGCGGCGCAGAGGTAGCGGACCTGCAGCCTGGACCCGAGCATGGCGGCCATCAGCACGGCCACGGCGGTACCAGCCACGAACACGGCCAGGCGAAAGTCCCGTCGAGGCCCCACGACCGCGCAGCCGATGACGGCCAAGAACGCCATGGGGCCGAGCTGGGCCCAGCTCACGTCTCGCAAGAGCGCCGCGAGCGTTTCGAGCCCGTCCCAGGACCAACGAGGCAGCTGGGTGATGCTGGGGACACCCTCGAGCCACCAGGAGCCCAGCAGGCCCATGGCGGACTCGGGACGCAGGAAGGGGCCCAGGAAAGGGAGGGCGATGAGCACACCCGCCCCCAATCCACCCAGAAGCCACGGCAGGCAACGACGGCCGCCCAACATCGCAGCTGGCAGCAGGAAGACTCCCGCGGGCAGAGCGATGGGCTTGGCCGCGGCAGAGAGTCCCCAGAGCAGGCCTGCCGCCACGATGGCGACACGGGGTCCCTTCGCCACGCCACGTTCCTTGGCGAGGGCCCGACAACCCCACCACGCCAAGGCGACCCCCCACCAGGCCAGGGCCACGGCCAGGGCATCACCCCCGCGCAGCAGGCTGGCCTGCAACAGCAGCGGAGCCGAGGCCGCTACGAGCCCGACCGACCGACCGTCCCGCCCGTCCGTGAGGACACGGCCCATCAGCCAGGCGGCACCGACGGTGGCGAGCCCCGCGGCCAACGACAGCAGGAGGGCCGCTTGCACGGGATCTCCGCTCGGCAGGGCCAGGACCCGGATGAACAGGGGATGCAGGGGATAAGGGTGCCCGAACGGCCCGGAAAAGGCCGCGGCGGCCGCCCCGGGCGCATCCGGCCCAAGCGCCCCCCTCAGGTCGTACCCCCAGACCAGCCCGAAACGCAGCAACGCAGCCACGACCAGGCAGAAGCCGAGCGCGAGGTAGGGCGAGTCGCGGCGGGAGGGAGGCATGAGGCTCCCTATCTCCCCAGATCCAGTCGGAGGCCGAGATCGGGCCAGCCGCGGTCCTCGGCCCAGCTGGCATTCACCTCCACGCCCAGGCAGTCACAGCGCGAGGCGAAGTACAGGCCCAGGTGTTGCTCGACAAAGGCTCGATCTTCGATGGACCAGCGCGCACGGGCACGGGGCTCCCAGCGGTCGGCCCCCAGGGGGAGCCGCCAGCCGAAACGCCCGGTGAGCTGACTCGATTCCTCGGCCTGCTGCAGTCCTGCGACGCCGAGCGCCACTCGAAAGGCTTCGGTGCGGCGCCCGGCCTCGACCCAGGCCAACCCCTCGGCGAGGCCCGAGCTCGGCTCCCAGTGCGCGGAGCCCTGTACCCTTCCCCACCAAGGGCCTCGCGACCACCAAGCCAGCAGCCCGGGTGCCAACCCCTCGTCGGTGACGGGCAGGTCGGCTCGAAGGTGCACGGGCACCGACGAGGACGCGAGCCATCGGCTCTCCACACGTGGGCCGACCCACCAAAGGGGCAGGCCCGTCAGGAGGGGCATGGTCTCCTCGAGATCGGCGCCCTCGTAGCCTTGCGAGCCACCCACGACCAAGGAGGGACGCAGCAGATGGCGCAACGAGCCATGGTCGGCCCACATGGGGAGCGTCAGCTCGCCCTCGCCTGCGACCCGAGCCTGGGCGAGAAGCGTGCCTGCCGCAGACAGGGAATCGCCCTCGAGCGGCTGCAGCAGCAGGCCCGTACCCCACAGATCCAGCGCACCCTCGAGTGGCCCCAGCGGCCGTCCTGCGGACAGCCCGGCACCTGTCCCCACCGCCAGCCAAGCCGTGTCCAGCTCCAGCCTCGAAGGGCCGTACCCGCCCAGCGAGAGGTCCAGCGACACGCTCGGGGATAGCGCGGCCGAATCCCCCGCTGGCCGCGAGTAGGCCAGCCCGACCAAGCGCTGGCTCTGGCCATCGGCATCCTGGAAGCCGTCGTGGTCCAGACGAAACGGACCCCATCCCACGAGGGCACGAGCCTCGTGGAAGCCCTGCTGTCTAACCGCGAAGTCCGCCTCGAAGTCATCTCGGTAGCTGGCATCGGACGCGATGCTTCCCGAGGCAGCCGTGCGCAGCGAGCGCTCGACCCATCCATGCTCCACCGCCGCCATGCCGCGCCAGTGCTCCTCGAGAGCGTCCCACCCACCGACAGCGCGCAGCTGCCCACCTCCGCCGCCGGGCAGGGCCCAGCGCAGCTCGTTGCCCAGCCTGAGACCCCTCTGCTGACGCCAGGTGGGCTCGAGGGTCCAGTCCGCGGCTCTTCCGAGCGTGAGGTACAGCGGCTGTGCCAGCTCCAACCCATCGGGGGTCCAGCCCACGTGAGGAGCCAGGAGCCCGGATCTTCGCGGGCCCAGGGGGAACACCCCCGCTGGGATGGGGATCAGAGGGCAGCCTGCCACGCGCAAGACACCGCCGACGAACACCGCGCTCCGGTCTGGGTCCACGGTGACCCGCCACGCTCGGACGCTCCACGGCTCCACGCCCCCCTCGCAACCGCAGAGGCTCAGGATGGCCCGATCCAGCCGGGCGTTGCCGTCCGCCAACAGCTCGAGCGTCTCGAAGCAGGCTCGCTCACCCTCACGCACCCAGCAGCCGTGCTCCACGATGGCACCGCTGCCATCGAGCTGCACCTCGAATCGCTCCGCGGTGACCTCTCCACCGAGCAAGACGGCCCGCACCGATCCCTCTCCCGTCACGACCTGACCGTCCACCGTGATGCGATCCGCCTCGAGGTGCAACCCGGCACCGGTCTCCGCCCCAGCGCCCGCGGCCGGGCCGACAGGCAATGCGAGGGCGAGCAGGAGCGGGACGGCCGCGCTCACCTCAGCCCGAGCAGGTCGCGGACCGCACCCACGAGAAAGATGGACCCGGCCACCACCACCTCGCCACCACCGGCCCTGGCCAGGGGCAACGCCTGCTCGATGGCCCCGGCTGGCATGACGGGCACCGACAGACCCTCGAGGGCGTTGGCCACGTCGCCAGGAGCCAACGCCCGGCGATGGGAACCCGCCGTGGTGAAGATGCGGTCGACGTGTGGGGCGAGCAGGGCCCCGATGGCGCGAATGTCCTTTTCACGCGAACAGCCCAGCAACAGCGTGCGCCGTGGGCGCACCGAGCGCCCGCGCAAGTAGGCACCCAGGGTGACGGCGCCGTCGACGTTGTGGGCGGAGTCCACCAGGATGTCCGGCGCCACCCACTCGAGGCGCCCCGGGATGCGAAGGCCGGCCATGCCCGCACGGATGGCTTGCTCGTCGCAGGCCAACTCCAGCGGCAGAAGATCGAGGATGGCGAGCGCAACGGCGGCGTTATCCACCTGATGGATACCCGCCAGCCCCACCGTGAGCCCACGCCGCTTGGTACCCGGGCCCTGCCAGCTGAAGGCCGAGCCATCGCGCATCAGATGGAAGTCCTCGCCGTACACCACCAGGTTCGCTCCACGAGTCTGGGCCATGGAGCGGATGACACAGAGGGCTTCCCGGGGCACGCCCCCCAACGCAACCGGCAGGTTCGGCTTGAGGATACCCGCCTTTTCGCCAGCGATGCACGCGATGTCGGGCCCCAGGACGTCGGTGTGGTCGAGCCCTACCGAGGTGATGGCAGCCACCACCGAGCGGCCCACGTTCGTGGCGTCCAGACGCCCTCCCAGTCCCACCTCGATCACCGCGACGTCCACCTCGGCCTCTGCAAAGTGCAGGAACGCGGCCGCCGTGACGGTCTCGAAGTAGGTGAGGGGTTCCTCGCGCTCACCGAGGTCCACCAGCGCACGACCGACGGTGCGGCCCTGCGCTGCGACGCGGTCGAGCAGCGCATCGAGGGCGCGATCTCCGATCTCCCGGCCGTTGACCTTGATGCGCTCGTTCACCCGCTGCAGGTGAGGCGAGGTGTACAGCCCGACTCGATAGCCCTGGCGGCACAGCACCTCGGCCACCATGTTGCAGACGCTGCCCTTGCCGTTCGTGCCGCCCACGTGGATCATCGGATAGCGGTCCTGGGGTGACCCCAGGCTGCGCATGAAGCGCCGCATCCGATCCAGCCCCAGCCTCACACCGTGGTGTGCCGCCGCGGAGAGGACGGGATGATCCCTCATGGTGAGGACCTCGGGGAGGAACACGGGCTGCAGCCCGCGCCGAACTCCACGAGCCTATCGCGGCTCGAGGCTCGAGGTCCAGAGCCCTAGTGGGACTCGAGCACCTTCCAGAACGATCCGAAGCCGATCCAGAGCTCGCCCGACAGGTACGAGGTGCCCCGCCGATCCCCCGACCGCCGCGCCCGAAGGTAGCCGTTGAGCTCCTTGCCGCTCGCCGTAGCGCGCTCTCCAGGCCTGTGCAGGTTCATCACGAGCAGCGAGATGCCCTTGCTGCCCTTGTGCACCACCGTGATGGTGCCATCGTCGTCCACGTCCACCACCACGGCGACGTGGGTGATCGGATCGTCCAGCCGCCCGTTTCGGTTTTTGTCGTAGGTGTTTTCGAAGAAGGCAACGTCACCCACCCAGGGCTCCTCGCGCTCGTGGAACACCCTCGAGTCCTTGGCCATCGTGAACATGCTCTCGCTCGAGCCCGCAAAAGACAGCCCGGCCTTGGCATGGGCCGCCATGACCAGCCCCGAGCAATCGTACCGGAAGCTGTCCCCGCCATGGCGCAGACTCCTGGCACCCAGGTAGGATCTGGCAGCCTTGGCTACGGCCTCGCCCCGCTTCGTGGCATTCGCGCCGGGTGGAGCTTGGTCCTCGGCCGTGCCGGTGGCCGGCGCCCCTCCGTCGTTCGCTTCCTGCGCCGAGGTCTCGGCCAAGGGATCCACCCCGTCCCAGACCGAGCCCTCGTCCCACTCCTCCACCAGCGGCGCGGCCTTGCCAACCGACGCAAGAGGGCCGGGGTAGCGGTAGTAGGTGTGCGCGCAGCCGGCCAGGCCCAGGCAGACGAGCAGGACCAGCCATCCAGCGCGCGAGGCGGGGCGACGAACTGACACGTCAACACCTTACCCGAGATCGGGGACGAGTGGTGAGACACCGGAGGGAGTGGTGGGTGTCACTTTGGTGGGGCTTGCCGCGGTCGATGCGACGCCACCGAGCGACGGAGTCCCCTCGAACTGACCGGAAGAGCGACGGAGCCCCCTCTTTTCGACCACCAGGGGCGCAATCGAGCCAAGACGGCCTGACTCACCCGACGAAAACCCCCTTCCTTCCGTGGCGCCGCTCTACGAAGTCGGCCAACCGGTCGAAACGCGGGCACTCCGTCGCTGAAGTGGTCAATTGGCGGGCACTCCGTCGCTGAAGTGGTCAATTGGCGGGCACTCCGTCGCTCGAAGCACGGGGCGGCCTCCACGAACACCAACACGAACACGAACTGGCTCGGCGACCAGCGCCCCCCTTCTCTCCCCCCACGGGTGGAGACGGGCGACAGATCACCTCAAAACGCCTGCTCCCACATCAAGTACAGCGACGGCGCCTGCTCCCCGATCCACTCCGGCTCGGTCACCAGCGGCCCCGCCAGCAGCAACCCCGCAAGGGCCGGCTGCCCTCCCAGCACGTCGAGCACCACGAAGCTGCTGGCGGTCCAGCCCACCGCCGCCGCGATGCCATCAGTGGGCGTCGGCCCATAACTTTCCTCGACCGTCGCCCCCCGGAGCACACCACCCTCGAGCCCGCCCGCGAGCTGCACCTCGTCCAACCACGCGAATCCCAGGGGCACCGACACGTGCCGCAGCGGCGCCACGCGCAGTTCGCCGCGAGCCACGGCCCTGGTGTCTCCCACGGCCAGGTCGACCGGGATGGACCTCAGGTTGTGCACACCCCCCAGCACCTCGAGGCGATGCTCCACCTCGCCCCAGCTCGAGCCGCCGCGCAGCTGCCCCGCGAAGGCCACGCGGGGATGGGGCGCGTGCACGCCACCCAGCATGGCCCCGACGCTCGCCCAGCGTTGATCGCCGCTGGGCACGAAGCCACCATTGGCCGCCAGCAGCAGCTGGTGGCCTCGCAGGGGGAAGATCCAGTCCACCTGGGTGTCCCAGACCCAGGTCGCCCCGAGGTCGACGGCGACCTTGCCACGGTCCGTGGGGCGGAAGTCGGGATCGAGCAGAGCAGCGGAAGCCCAGACCCGTAGCCGGAAGGGGCGCCAACGGCGGTCCTGCAGGGGGCCCCAAGAGCGACCGACCGAGCCCTGGAAGCCGACCTCGTCCACCTCGTCGCGGAACAGGAAGGTGTCGTAGTACCACCGCGTGTCGTGCTGACGACGGAAGCGCAGGGCCAGGTAGCCCTCGAGGCGCCCGGAGCTCAAGTTCCAGACGGTCGGAAACGCGGAGACCACGGTCGTCCAGCGGGTGGGCCAGCGATCGTTGGCGCGGTCGGCCTGCCGCAGCAGTCCGTCGGGGTCGATGGCGACGCGGTCGGGCGGCTCGGCGGGCTGCACGGCCTGGGCGCCGGGGCCTCCCTCGAACTCCAGCAGCATCCGCTCGCCATCCACCGACAAGACCACGGGCTCGGGAGGGGCCACGGCGGGAGCATCGCGCACGACCCGGATCCCCTCGGGGCCAACCTCGAGGCGGTAGTCTTGGTCTGCAGCCGCATACCGCACAGGAGGCAAAGCAGGGGCCGCCGAGCTCGCGTCGAGCAGACCCAGGGCCAGGCTCACCGGTTCGGCTCCGCGGGCGCGCATCCGTGCCGCCACGACAGCGCCAGGTAGCCGGGGGTCCAACAGCTCGAGCAGGTCGTCCTGGAGAGTGTCGCCAGGCCAGGGTTCCCCCATGACGTCGGCCACGTAGGGCACGCTCCCCGAGTACAACAGCTCGTCGATCTGGGGAAGCCACGAGACCCATCGCAGCAGGCCTCGAGCCGTCGGAGCTTCCACGAGGGCCTGGTCTGCGAGGGCGGCGGCGACGAGCGCTCGCTCGTTTTGTGCAGGCAGCCGACCGTGCAGTCCGGCCTCGAGCAGACCCCGGGTCACCGACAGGCGGTGCAGATGCTTCAGGCCAGGCGAGACTCGGAACGCGCGAGAGGACAGAAAGAGCAGGCCAGGCCCGGGACGCACGAGCCGCCGCATCAGCGGAGCGTCCGCCAGCACCAGATCGAGCGGGACCTGTGCAGGCCAGGCCGCCTCGAGGCTGCGCGTCAACCAGCGCTTGCGGGCGCCGGTGAAGCCCCGCCGTGACACCAGCGCGACGGACCCGACGGTGGTCTCCAACCGCTCCACCCGGCCCCCAGGCACCACTGCCAATCCCACCCGCTCACCACGCCCATCCCAGCGCAGCAGGCCTTCGCCCGCCGTGCTCCCCACCGCCCCCACCATGTCGAGGGGCAGGCGGACGCTCACCGACCACGACAGCTCGGGTAGGTGGCCCTCGACATCGACAGGCTGCGGATACCACCCACCGTTCAGAAACAGGCCAGACCCGGGGACGCGACCCACGGCCCCGTACCGGTCGGGGACGCTGGCCTCGAAGTCGATGCAGCTCCCCTCCCCTTCCTGCCAACGCACCCACCCCTCGGAAGGCCCGCCCGGCCAGGTTCGCAGCGCGGTGCGGTCATCGGGAGGCTCGGGCAGCGTTCCCAAGACGTCCACGAAATCCGCCGGCCGCTCACCCTCCCAGCACAGCGTCCCGGTGATGGCGTCCAGTCGTGGAAACACGACCGCTTCGATCTCTACGCGCGGCTGCGCCCCGACCGCCGCCCCAACCCAGCAGAACACCGCCAGCAGCGGCGCCAACGAAGCCCGCACCGCCGCGCTAGTAGACGAAGCCGAGGCCGCCGTTGATGGTGGTGAGCTGGCCCGGGGCGAAGCTCACGGCCATGCGCAGCTGGACGTCGCCAGAGAGCACACGGAAGCCGCCGTGCAGCGCCAGGTGGCGCAGAGCGTCGGTGTAGCCGTCGCCTTTCTTGAAGCCGGAGATGCGGCCGATGCCGAGGTCTTCCTGGTCTTCTTCGGACAGGCGCGGAGCGGCGTGCACGATAACCGACCCGACGCCAAGGTACGGGCTGAACTGTGCCTGGTTGATGCCCACCAGGGATCCGAAGGGCAGCGTGTACCCCACGTTTGCCGAGTAATCGAACGCACCGAGCTCGAGCTCGTTGTTGCCCACGTAGCCGGAGTACCCCACCTGGACGCTGAAGTCGGGAATGGGGTGGTAGCCTTCCCACAGGCCCCAACGTCCGTAGCCGGTGAAGATGGTCTGGTGGGAGAAGGCGATGTAGCCCAGGCTGCCACCGACCTCGAGGGACAGGGGCAGGCCCTTTCGCGCTTGGAGCCAAGGGATCCACATCACGGCGTTGGGTTCGCCGTCTTCGTGGACGCGCGCCCAGGACGAGGGCTGACTGTTGGAGCCTTCCTTGGTCTCGATGAAGGCCACCGTGGACGACACGCCGATGTCGAAGCCGAAGACACCGAGGGTTTCCCCCGGGGCCATCGGCTTGTTGGCGATGGCCAAGCCGAGCTGGTTGACCACCACCTGGTACGCGTC
>CAZVHW010000113.1:0-15832 GCA_964626835.1 uncultured Enterobacterales bacterium | reverse complement strand
TCGCTGGGCGCACGATTCTCTGGGATGTGGGGCGAGAACGGGGAGAATGGTTCGCTGGGCGCACGATTCTCTGGGATGTGGGGCGAGAACGGGGAGAATGGTTCGCTGGGCGCACGATTCTCTGGGATGTGGGGCGAGAACGGGGAGAATGGTTCGCGTCCCGCAGGTCCGCGCGATTCAGGGGATCTCGCACCCCGAGGGTGGCCGCGCGCTGGCGAGGGGATGGGCTACCGGTCACCGGACAACGATGACAGGGAGGCGCGTCGAGGGCGGGACGAGCCGAAGGGCCGGTGGTAAGCTCCACACATGGCAACCCAGCACCTCGTTTCCCGCGCTGCCCTCCTCCTTGGCCTCGCCCTTCCACTCCCTGCCTTGGCGGAGGGCTACCTGCAGATCTCCGCCGAAGGGGACGTGGCCATCCTGCTGAACGACCAAGGGGTGGGCAACCTGGACTCGCTGGGGACCGCATCCGTGATGGTCGACAGCGGCGTGCGACACGCATTGAAGGTCGAGACCAACAGCGGGGTCCTGCTCGCCGAGCGCAGCGTCGAGGTGGTGGACGGGGCGACCCTGATGGTGCACTGGACCGGGGACGAGCTGCAGATCAAGTCGGGTCCCACGGGCTTCACCCCCACTTCCTACACCTCGCGAACCGGCAGCCAGGACCGCCGAAGCCCCTCCGCCATGCAGACCGCGCAGGCCGGCGCCACCATCGCGGGCATCGTCATGCCGGCCAGCCCCGGGGTGAGCGCCCTGCAGACGGGGCTGTCCGCCGTCTCGGCGGGGGGCACCATGGCGCGCACCGCCCAGAGCGCCTCCTCCGCCGGCCGGTCCGGGAGCGAGACCACCGGCCCCGCCGCCACCTCCGCCAAGGAAAACCACGGGACCGAGTCCCTGCAACAGAGCGGCTTCGATCCCTACGAGGCGACCGGCGACCGACCCACCGTCGACGAATCGCTGGCGTCGGTGACCTTCGTGGTGCCTCCCGGCACCGAGCTCCTGGTCAGCATCGACGGCCAGACCGTGGCACAGCTCGGGGCTGGCGACACCGAAGAGACCGTGGCCGTGGTCCCCGGGGTGCACAAGGTGATGATCCTCGATGCCTCCGGCGCGAACGTCGTTCACCGCGGCTACCTCACCGCCACCGCTGGCTACGTCTTCGAGCTGCACTTCTCGGCCACCGAACCACCCGTGAGCACGATTCCGGACACCTGGCGCTGATCCCATGAATCGCACCCTCCTCCTCGCCGGCTCGCTGCTGATCTCCTGCGCCTGCGCTGCTCACCGCGTCGATGCCGACGCCCGTCGGGCCTGGGTCGATGTCACCCTGGACGATCCCGTCGAGCACCAACGTGTCTTGGCCTTCCTAGACGTCTACGATCCCATCACCCTCACCACCCGCAGGGGCGAGCGCGAGCTGCGCCCACCCACCGTGGACGACGCCCTGGCCTGGCTGGACGACCACCGAAGACAGTCCCGCCACTGGATAAACGACGTGATCCAGGCCAACGACCGCTTCGAGGCGACAGACCTACCCGCGGCCACCGTGGACGAGCTGTCGCGGCAGCTGGTCAGCCTGGTCCTCGAGATGGGTCCGCCCGCCGAAGACTTCCCTGGCTGGCCCCGGGGCGCCAATCCCTACGCCTGGCCAGCCGAAGACGGCGAGCTGCGTGCCAGCTTCTTCGGCCTCTACCTCCAGACCGGGCGCCTCTGCCCCCACGCCTCCCAACCCGTCGAAGGCTGCCTGGTGCAGCACGATGGCGCCGCTGTTCCCCTGGCGTGGCTGCTGGCAGCCCAGCTGCTGGAAGACAATCCCAGGCTCGCCGAACGGGTGACCCGACCACAAGAGCGCGAAGCCCTCGGGGGGCTGCACTAGCCCGCCGACGCCTCCGCTTCGGCCTCCTGGTCCGCTTCGGCCTCCTGGTCCGCTTCGACCTCCTGGTCCGCTTCCTCCGCTTCGTGGTCGTCCCGCAGACGATCCAGGGTGTCTCGGCGGCGATCTCGGCGTCCTTCACGGGCTTCCCGCGTCTGATCGCGCAGGGACTGCCTGGCGTCCTGGACCTTGTCTCGCACGTCCTCGCGTCGGTCCAACACCTTCTCGCGGTGGTCGAGGATCTTGTCCACACCGTCACCGCTCTTGTCGCGCAGATCGTCCCGGGCGTCCTGGCGCCGATCGCGCGTCTCGTCGTGCTTGGTCTCGCGCTTCTGCCGAGCCTGCTCCCGTAGCTCCCCTCGGCGCTGGTCCACGTGGTACCGGGCAACGTCCAGGGCGTCGGGCCGCTCGAGATCGACCGTCGGTTCGTCCAGGGGGCCGTGGATGCGCAGGGGCATCGGCGGCAGCTTGGGGATGCGCAGCTCACAGACCAGATCGATGGCTTGGCCCGGAAGATCCAGGCTGCCTGCACCATCGAGAGCCAGCCGCTCGGCGCGCAGCAGCAGGTCGTCGGTCGTGCCGATTCCCGCGTCGAACAGGAAGCAGGCGGCGAAGCGCTGATTGTCCAACGCCTCGGGACGCTCGACCTCGAGCTTCTCGTGGGCCCGCTCCACCAAGCGAGTGGTCAGGTTGGACAGCAGCCGGTTGGCCTTGTCCGCGCGCTCCCCTCGGCGACCCTCCCCCATGCCCGCGGCGCCGCGATCACCCGCCAAGGGCAGCACGCCGTCCTCGAGAGCCGCACAGATGCCCCCGTCCATGGAGCCGAGCAGCGCTGCTCGTCCCGTGCCGCGCAGGGAAAGATCCACGTCGAGGCTGAAGGTCCCGGTGAGATCTCGCTCGGATCCCGAGGCAGCCAGCAGCGTGGCCGAGTCGAGCCCCCGGGCGGTGGCCACAACGCGATAGCTGGGCACCGACGCCAACGGATCGGCGAGCAGCTGCTGCAGCTCCAGGCGGCCACCGGCCAACCCCACGCCTGCATCTCGAATCTCGAGGATCCCGTCCTGAACGGTCAGCGGCAGATCCAGCCCCTCGAAGTTCCAGCCACTCCAGGTCAAGGCATCGACGCGCGCCCGGCCTTCGAGCCAGGCCCCCGCCAGGGCGTCCCCGCTTCGATCCAGCGGCTCGCGCTCCCCCTCCTGCTTACCCGCCCATCGGTCCAGATCCAGGTGGTCGGCCCGGAGATCGAAGGATGCCACGGGCGGACGGAGCCCTGCGATGGCCAGTGACCCGCGCAGCGTGCCGTCGTCCAGCACGAGAACGAGCTCCGACAGGGTCAGCGTGCGCCCGTCCCAGGTGAAGGGCAGCTCCACGGAGCAGCGCGTCAACGCGGTCGGGTCGGCCAGGTCGAAGGGTCTACCGGCCTGCATGGCCATCGCCCGAAGGTTCTCGTCCTCGAAGGTCAGGTAGCCATCCACGATCGGCTCGTCGGGGATCCCTGCCACTTCGATCCTGCCGCTGGTGGTCGCGCCCAGCACATCGAGACGCAGCCCGTCGAGCACCAGGTCACCCCGATCGAGCCAAGCCTCGACCGCACCCTGCAGGGACAACAGCTGGCTGCCGCCGGGAACCCGTTCGCCGCTCAACGTGACGTCGAGGGACAGCTCCGGCGCGATGATCCGGGATGGGTCCGGATGAAGCTCGACGGGACCGGTGAGGCTGATGCCAGCGTTGATGGCGGGTTGCCCCAGCTCGGCGTCCACCGCCAGCTCCAGGGACTCCACGAGGACGACTCGCTCCCCAGACCGAATCCGAGAGCTCAGGTCTACCTGCGCCCCGAGCACCGGATCCGCGCTCTGGAGGCCGAACCGGCCGACGACCGTCATCGGCTGCGAGGTCCCTATCGGGGAGACGGCCAGCTCGAGATCCTCGACCAGCAGCTCACGCCCCGTGGAGCTGTCCACGAAGCTCCCGGCGCCGTCCACGATCCAGAGTCGCCGGACCGCCGGCGCCTGGACGGCGCGTTGTCTTTCACCCGAACCACTTTCGCGCAGGTGCTCCACCAGGATCTCCCAGCTTCCCCGACCATCCTGGTTGCGCTCGAGCCGCAGGGTCAGGCCCTCCAAGCCCAGCGTGCCCAGCTCCACGCGGCCGCGCAACAGGGGCAGCAGCAACAGCCGCGCCCGGGCGCGCTCGACCCGCAGCAAGGGCACGGGGCCAAAACCGGGGGCGGCGCCAAGCTGGAGGCCTTCGACGGTCAGGGCAGGCAGGGGTAGCAGGTCGACGTCGAGCCCCTCGATGTCCAGGTCGTGTCCGGTTCGCTCCCGCGCCGCCAGGTCCAGCTGGGCCTCGAGAGCCACCAGGTCGAGGCTGGACGCCAGGTAGACCACCAGCCCGAAGGCCAGCAGCAGCACGCCGACCAGCAGGGCCAGGAGGCGCGCTATCCAACGCCGCATGGAACTCGAGCCAAGCTGGTAAAGGCCGCCAGGGCCCGCTGGATGGTCCGATCGTCCACGTCCAGGTGGGTCACCAGGCGAATCCGGTCCCGGTCCACCGCGGCACAGCGCACGCCGACGGTAGCCAGCTGTACGACCAGTGCGGGGGCGTCATCGACCCGCAGGTAGACCATGTTGGTCTCGGGCTCTCCTTCGACCTGCCAACCCGCATCTGCCAGCCCCGCCCAGAGCTGCCGGGCCCGCGCGTGGTCTTCGGCCAGCCGATCCACGTTGTGCTCGAGGGCGTACAAGCCTGCGGCGGCGAGGATGCCAGCCTGGCGCATGCCACCGCCCAGCATCTTGCGCACCCTGCGAGCCCGAGACACCAGGCTCGCGGGCCCGCAGAGCAGCGAGCCGACGGGTGCCCCCAGCCCCTTCGAGAGGCAGAAGCTGACCGTGTCGAACTCACGGGCCAGCCGCGCCGCACGCACGCCGGAAGCCACCTGGGCATTGAAGAGCCGCGCGCCGTCCAGGTGGCTCGCGAGACCACGGCGACGGGCCAGCCCACCCAGGGCATCGAGCCGCTCGAGGGGGTAGACGCTGCCGCCCCCCCGGTTGGAGGTGTTCTCCACGCACAGCAGGCTCGCGGGGGCAAAGTGCACGTCGTCAGACGGAATCGCCGCGTCCACCGCCGAGGGCTCGAGGATGCCCCGCTCGGTGGGAAGCAGCCGCACGAGCACGCCCGAAATGACCGCGGGAGCGCCGGCTTCGTAGCGATAGACGTGTGACGCCTCGGCCATGATGGCCAGATCGCCCGGGCGCGTGTGGCAGCGGACCGCCACCTGGTTCGCCATGGTTCCCGAGGGCACGAACAGCGCGGCCTGCTTGCCCAGGCGCTCGGCGGCCACTCGCTCGAGCGAGTTCACCGTCGGATCGTCCCCGAAGACATCGTCGCCCAAGGGGGCCTCGACCATCGCACGCTTCATGGCGGGGGTGGGTCGGGTCACCGTGTCCGAACGCAGATCCACGGCCTTCGACATGACCTCTCCACGGAAGGGGCTGAGGCCCCGAACTCAAATCAGGAAGTAGACCACCGCCAGGATACCGGCGAGCCCTACGACCACGACGATGCCGAGCACCAACAGCACCGCGAGCACCAACAGCAGCTTGCCCTTGCCCTTTTTCTTGACCGGCGGATCGCCGGGTCGCGGAGCGTCGGCCACCAGGGCCTCGGACTCCTCGAGGGGTTCGGGAGCGGCGTCCCGTGGCCTGACCACGGTCACGGGGACCTCGGTCTCGGGCTCTTCCTCGAGGGTGGGTTCGGGCCCTGGATCGGGCGCAGAGCGGCGGGGCTCGTGCTGCTTCAACACCTCGGAGAGCGACGGCTCGGGCTCGGAGGGATCCGGTATGGGCGCAGGAGGCAGCATCGACGGCGGGGCCGGGTTGGAAGCCGGCGCTTCCGCTTCGGCGAACGCAGGCGCCGCATCGTCGGACGGCAGCGTGCCTGCGCTGGGGGGCACCCACTCGTCGTGTTGAGGACGCTCGTCGTGGCCTGACACCGGCACCCAGGGGCGAGCCGCCGAGTTGGTGGAGGGGCCCGCGGGGTCCAAGCCGTCTTCGCTCCAGCTGACCATGGCCGGGATGGCCCCTTCCGGCATCGGCGCCGGAGGTGGGGCTGGTGTGGGTTCGGGCTCGGGCTCGGGCCATGCCGTCGGGCTCTCGAGTCCGGGCGGCGGAGACGCGGAATCTGCCGGCGGGGGCGGAGGCGCGGAATCTGCGGGCGGCGGAGACGCGGAATCTGCCGGCGGGGGCGGAGGCGCGAAATCTGCGGGCGGTGGTAGAGGCGCTGGCTCGGCCGGTGGTGGTGGAGGCGCTGGCTCGGCAGGTGGCGGTGGCGCTGGCTCGGCGGGTGGCGGTGGCGCTGGCTCGGCCGGAGGAGGCGGTGGCGCTGGCTCGGCCGGCGGTGGGGGCGGTAGGGGCTCATCGACCGCGGAGAAGTTGAAGTGCGGAAGGGCGGGCTCCTGCTCGGCACGAGCAGACTCGAGGTCCTCCAGGACCGCAGTCTGCTCGTCCAGGGAGCCGGCCGGCGAGTCGAAGCGCGGCTGGGCGACCTCTCGCTCCGCCCTGGCGGACTCGAGATCCCCGCCGATGGCGGTGTGTTCGTCCAGGCTGCCGGCCGGAGCGTCGAAGTGCGGCTGGGCGACCTCTCGCTCCGACAAGGCGTTCAGGACGGCGTCGAGGGTGGCGGTGGGCTCGCCGAGCGGCTCCACCGGGAAGTTGATCCGGGGCCCGTCCGAGTCCTGCAGGTTGGCCCGAGCCGACTCGAGGTCTTCACCGACGGCGGTGTGCTCGTCCTGGGACCCCGCGGGAAGGGAGAAACGCGGCTGGGCCGCCTCGCCCTCCAGCTCGACGCGGGAGGTCTCGAGGTCCTCTCCCAGGTGGGTCTGCTCCGCTGCGAGCTGGGCGTAGAGCTCGGCCTGGTCCCGGGACAGGGTGTCACCACCGACGTTCTTGGGCGGCAGTAGGACCTCCCCGCTCACCCCGGGAGGCGTGATCGCGGTGACCTCGGCCCGATCCGGCAGCAGGTGCTCGGGCTGGATCTCGTCCGAGCCCCACGACGAGACCAGCGTGGGTCGGGCCACCATGCCGGTGTCGGCTTCGATGTCCGAGCCGACGAGGGCCGCGGGAACGCCTTCCAACACCGTGGGACGCGCCTCGTCCCCATCGTCGATGGCGGAGGTACCCCAGGGCTCTTCCTCTTCGGGCTCCGGTTCGTCCACGATCTCGACCTCGGCCTGCGAGTACGGTCCGTCCACCGGATCGTCCAAGGTGGTCGCTCCTGGACGGAACAGCGGCATCCCCGAGTCGTCGGGCGGACTGAGGTCGATCTCGACCTGTAGATCGCTGGGGAGATGGGTGGAGGTGACACTCTCGAAGAGCTCTTCCACCGAATCGACAGGGGGGCGCGAACGCTCGGAAGCACGGGGGCGAGAGGAGGGCAGGGGCCGCGAGAACGCCTCGGTGGCTTCGGACGCGGGATCGTCGATGCCGACACCCCGGTTGGCACCCAGCCCCGCACCACCCAGGGTCATGATCTCGGTAGCGTCGTCGTCCGAGCCGTCCGAGAAGGTGTGGACCGGGAGAGGTTCGAGCTCGCGACGGGCGGACTGGGGCTCTTGGTCGCGGGCGACCGGAGGTGGTCGCCGCACCGGAGCGCCGCTGCCCACGAGGGATGGATCGGGCGGATGAGGAACCTTGGGTGAAGAGGGGGTATCCCCCTCGCGAAGCACGCTGCCCACCAGGCCACCCGTGGTGGCTTGAGAACGCATCAACACCATGGGCTCGATGATCTGCTCCGCCCAGGTGCGCAGGGTCTCGCCCTGCAGCAGTCGGACCAGTTCGTGGCAGCGGCGCTCTACCGAGCGCGCATCGGGACGCTCGTGGGGTTCCATCGCCAGCATGCGCCGAAGCAACTCGAGCACGCCTTCGTCCACCCCGCCCTCGCGGGAGAGCAGCTGCCCAAAGGCCTTGTCGATGATGACCTTGTGGTGACGCTCCGATGGGTGGGAGCGCCCGAAGCTGTGACCCATGAGCAGGGCGTAGAAGACCTGACCGAGCGTGTAGACGTCGGACCAGGGCCCGCCCTCTTCGAGGGCCAGGCGCTCTGGGGACATGTACTCGAACGACCCCACCACGAACGAGCGGGTGCGCGCCTCGCGCCCAGGAAAACAGGCGCGGGAGATGCCGAAGTCCGTGACCCGGGGGGCTCCGTACCCGTCCACCAGGATGGCCCCTGGCTTGATGTCTCGATGCTGCAACTTGAGGGGGGAGCCGTCGGGGCCCGGGGTGGTGTAGGCCGCATGCAGCGCACCGGCCACGCCGGCCACCACCTCGAGCGCAGGCCCGGCGGGCATGGGACCCTGCTCGATGATGGACGCCAGGCTGACACCGTCGGCGTACTCGAGCACCAGGGTCCAGCGACCTGCCAAGCGAGCGAGCCTATCGACCTGGACGATGGACTGGTGCTTGAGGAAGCCGAGCACGCGCGCCTCGTCGCGCAGGCGACAGGCCACCTCGTCGGATTCCCCGACACCCTCGTCGAGCATCTTGAGGGTGACCAGCTTGGTGAACGCGCCCTCCCCGGCAAAGCGGGCCTGGTACATGGTGCCCAGTCCACTTCGGCCGATGACACTCAGGATCTCGTAGGTACCTTCCATGCTGAGGACCTAGCACGTTCGGATGGCCCCACCCAACGGGCGAGGGGTCCCCCACGATCCCCCCGTTCCCACCGAGGCTCTGGACGCTTCGGTCGTCGAATGTCACGGTGCCGGGTATCCTGCCCCTGCTGGAGGTCCCGGATTGCGCTCCTCGACACCATGGTGGTTCGCCCTTCCCGCCCTACTCGCCGCCTGCGAGACCTACGTCACCGACGACAGCGAGCCTGAGTCCCAGCCAGGGACCGGCGTCCTGGACTTCCCCCTCGTCTTCGCGGCGCGGACGAGCATGAACGGCATCCTGCCCATCGAGGCGGACGGCCGGGACGAGCGCCCAGGCGGAACCCTGTACCGGCTCGAGCCCGACGGCACCCTCCTCGATCTCGTTCAGGACCCGGACCTGTACGACGTGGCGCGCCCCGCGGTCTCCCTGGACGGCGAGACCATCGCCTTCGCGGCGGTGCAGACCGACGACGACAGCTGGAGCATCTGGACCGTCCCCGCCACGGGGGGCCAGGCCAAGCGCCTCACCCAACCCGATCACAACCCCGTCCAGGACGCCATCGACGCCGGCGGGGCGGTGTTCTCGGAGCTCGAAGGCGTGGGCGACTACTCCCCCTTCTGGCTCGCAGATGGGCGCATCGGCTTCGCCTCCACGCGTTACCCCACCCTGGCCGCGTCCTGCGGGCTGCGCATGCCCAACGTCTACGTCATGCAGTCCGACGGCAGCGACATCCGTCGCATCACCACCACCCGCTCGGGCATCGTGGACCCCTGGCCCCTGGCGGACGGCCGCATCCTCGGGGCCTACTACAGCGACAACATGAACGCTCCCCACCCGGAGGACGAGGGCCTGCGCCCCTTGGCACCCCAGCGGCACTGGCAGGTGCGCTACTGGGACCTGTGGGCCTTCGAGACCGACGGCTCCGATGCCGGACGCTACGCCAACGTGGTCGGTGGAGTGGGCGAAGACCAGGACTGGGGCGTGCACCAGGCCAAGGAACTGCCCGACGGGCGGATCGTGGCCACCGTGCGCAAGGACGCTACCCTACTGGACCTGGACACCTATTCGAGCGCCGTCACCATCTTCGAGCCCGGCTGGGTGGAGCGACACGAGGTCAGCGGCTTGGGCCTCCCCCTGGGCACCAGCGACGGCTACGCCATCTGCCCCGCCCCCCTGCCCGACGGCCGCATCCTGCTCTCTTGGGGGCAGCAGCGCTTCGAGACCGAAGGCCACGAGATCCGCCCCGACTTCGGCCTGTACGTCGTGGACGAGGACCTCGATCCCGACAGCCTGGAGCTGGTGGTTCAACTCCACCGCACCGACGAACTGAACGCGGTCCCCATCGTGGCCTGGACCGGAAGCACCATCGAGGCGGGCTCGGACGTCGTCCCCACCGAAGACCCCCGCGAAGACGAGGGCACCAAGGCCTACCTGAGCAGCAACGGCGTCTACGCCGACCTGCCCCTGGGCACCATGGATCCCCTCTCCCCCAAGCCCGGCTCCGTCTGGTCCGTCTGGTTCTGGGACGACACCCAGCAGTTCGACACCGACGACAACCCGCGGCTCAACAAGCAGATGCCCGAGTTCCTGGGCGAGACGTCCCTCAACGCCGACGGGTCGTTCAACGCCGAGGTGCCTGCAGACCGGCCCTTCTTCTTCATGCTGGTCGGCCCCACGGGCGTGGCCGCCCGCATGCGCTACAGCCCCACCGAGCAGGACCTGGCCCAGCAGAGCCAGGACTTCTTCGTCGACGTGCACGACTTCCTTCGGCCCAACAACCTGGCGAACTGCAGCGGCTGCCACGTGGGCCACATGCTCGATCCCGACATGGCGGACGACCAGGCGCGGACGAACCTGGCCCGCCTGGCCCAGGCCGAAGGGCTCGGCTCGTCGTCGGGTGACGACAACTTCAACACCGGTCCATCCCGGGCGGTGGACCAACGCCTGGCCGAAGAGGACGACCGCTACGGCTGGAAGGACTCCAGCGGCGAGAGCCAGGCGGGCCTGAAGCTCTCCTGGGTCACCGAGATGAGCCTGGACTCCGTCCGGCTGCACCCGCTCCAGCAAGGCGGCGAGATCACCCAGGTCCGCTTGCTGGTGGGTACCACCTCCTCCAGCCTCTCCAACCCCTTCTCCAGCGACGACGACTGGGTCGATCTGGACCTGATGGGCGCGGGCAGCGACAGCCTGCAGATCTGGCTCACGGGCACCCCGCCCCTGGGCCTGGGCGAGGTGGTGGTGCACGGCTTCCTGCCGGGCGGCTTCCCCGACACCGAGCTCCCGGCGGCCACGAGGCTCGACCTGGACGACGACATGGTCCTGAGCTGGAACGACGACAACCACCCCATGCTCGCCGGCTACCAGCTGCTCGTGGAGCGGGAGGGCGAAGAGGACTACGAGGTCCGCGACATCGGCCTGGTCTCGAGCCACACGCTGCTGCTGGACGATCTCGAGCCCATGGAGCGCGTCTGCCTGCGGCTGCGACCCTACGACCTGTCCGGCTACGTCAGCGATGATGCCATCAGCAATCCGGCCTGCGCCCAGGTCCCTCAGCTGCGCATCGACTCCATCCAACCCAGTCAGGCCAGCTGGGGCGAGCGCACCCGCGTGGTCGTGTTCGGAGCGGGCTTCCGGGAGACCGAGGACTTCATGCTCTCCCTCTGCGAGTACAAGCTACACGACGTCACCGTGTCCTCCGAGGAGCGCCTGATCGCCTGGACCCGCAAGGACCGCCCCCTCGAGCCAGGGATCTGCGATGTGGACGTCGGCTACGACAGCGGCCTGAGCGCCACCCTGTCGGACGCCTTCGAGTTCGTTCAGGACTAGGCCAACTCGCGACATCTCCGTCGGGCTTTCGGCCCGACACCTCGAGCCAAGCTTGGTTCGCACGACCGATAAACTGGCTATGTATGCTGCCTTTCGGCGAAACAAGCCTGAGTGGCACGCGATTTGCTCCGTGGGAACCCGTCGTCCCATCCCACTGGAGCTCGCCATGCGCCACTACGCACTGTTGGCCATCGCCACCACCTGCTGCTTCAACACCGACAGGGACAAGAACGTCGCCGCCCCCTACGACGGCGACGGTGGACGCTGCGAGTACACCGAGATCGCCTACGAGATGGACGATGCCACGCCTCTCGGCTTCTCCGGCGCAGAGCTGGCCGCCGCCCTCGGGGGCTCGAGTGGCGAGACGCTGAGCTGGGACGAGACCGGAGACACCACGGAGCTGACCTTCGAGCTGAGCTTCGCCGAAGACGGCCAGGTCCGCCACCAGGTCGGCGAGTGGGTGGAGCCAGACACCGGCGGGTTTGGAGACACCGGGGGGCAGGAGTGCGCGGAGTACGTCATCGTGGACGCCAGCCTGTCCTTCGTGACGGCGGATGGGCTGATGAACGAGCTGGTCGCCGTGGAGGTGGAGGCATCGACCGCCGAGACCGGGCGCGTCGAGCACACCATGGACCTCGCCGAGTTGACGGGGAGCTACGTGTCCTCCGACAGCGAAGCGGTGGAGACCGCCGACAGCGCCGAGATCGAGATCGTCGCCAACGTCAACTCCTCGGGAAGCGTCGGCGAGCTCGGCCTGTTCATGACCGGTCACGACGAGGCAGAGGAGGGCGACCCAGACGTCGCCTGGGCATCCCAGGGTGACATCGCCCGCTGGCCACCAAACGAATGAGGTCTGGTCCCTAGTTGACATCGACCGATCGGGGGGATCAGGACCAAGACCGCGGGGGCTCGGGCACGGGAAGGCGCCCGGGCCCCCCATTCGCGCGGTGAATGCGGGGACTCGAATGTCGCGTCCCACCGCTGCGCCGCCGCCTTCCTGACCGCCCACACCGACGGCACCGCCTGCCACGACGAGCTGCGGCTGCAGCGGGTGGGGGGCGGGTAGTCGCGGCCCTACATGGCAAAGATGGCATGCTTTCGACGAGCAGAGGGTTAGGCGCCTTCCGTCCACTCTTCCAATTCTCGAGAGCCCACCGTGCACAACGCCCGCCTCCTCCTTCCCCTCGCCTTGCTCCTCGCCACCCCAGCCACCGCGGCCAAGCTCAAGAAGATGAACGACGCCGACCTGGCCACGCTCGTGGCCGATCCCGGCGCGGACGAAGACGACCGCCTCGACGCCATCGAGCTGCTGCGGGAGCGCCGAGCACTCAGCGAAGCCCCCACCATGGTGGGAGCCTGCCAGCCCACCGACATCCAGAACGTCTGCGAGCACGTGCTCGCCACCTTCGAGGACTGGCAGGACGATGCAGGCCTGGCGCAGGTCGAGGTGGTGCTCGTGGCCACCGACCTGGACGACGGGCTGCAGCACAAAGCCTTGAAGATCCTCTCCAAGCTCGAGCCATCCCGCATCGACGCCCACGTCCCCGACCTGCTGCTCGACTACCGCAAGCTGGCCTTGGGCTTCGCCGTGGACCTGCTGTCGTCCTTGGCCGAGCGCGAGCTGACCGACCAGCAGGACCTCACCATCCTGATCGCCACCGATTCGGGTGCCAAGCGCAGGGTCCGCCTCGAGGCCCTCGAGGCCGCCGAGGCCTTCGGGCACCCCGCGCTGCACGACGCCTGACTGTCGCTGCTCGACGACGAGGACAAGAAGGTCCGGGCCCGCTGCGCCAAGAACCTGGGACGCTCGGGCCTGCCCGCGTCCGTGGTCCGCCCCGCCCTGATGAACATGGTGCGCACGGACAAGGCGGGCACCGCCAGGGCCGCCGCACTGCAGGCCCTGCGCTTCTACGCCGGCCCCGAGCTGCTGCCCCTGCTGCACGAAGAAGCACTGGGTGAGCTGCACCCCGTGGCCTGGGGCCGCGCCATGGAGCTGCTCGAGCCCCTGGCCGACCAGAACTCCATCCCCATCCTCTGCCAGCTGCTGCAACGCCAGGAAAACCTCACCAACGAGGGCGTGATCCGCATCGCCCACGCCATGGTCCGCATCGGCGACCCCAAGGCCGTGACCTGCCTCGAGGTCCTCGAGCGCGCCACCATCTCCAAGGCGGTCAGCGCCGAGGCCCGCGCCGCCATCAACCTGCTGGCCGTCCCCGTGGCCAAGCGCTTCGAGACCGTCACCGCCTGGGACGTATTGGAGATCTACGTGACCGACCCCGCCCAGCCCGAGCCCGAGCCCTTCCAGCTAGGCGTGTTCCTGGACTCGAACGGCATGGCGGTGTGGGTGAGCACACCCGCCGAGTAGCGGCCGACACATCCGCGATACATCCTGCGACAGGATGAGCTGCGTGATAGCCTGGCGGCATGCGCTCGATCTTCCACGGCCCCGTCCTCGTCGCCCTCGCTGGCATCCTGGCTGCGGGCTGCAAGGCCCCACCGGCAGCCCCGGAAGAGCTGGACGAGTTGGCCGCCTACATCTACACCCACCACCCGGACGAAGAGCCCGAGGCCATGCAGCTGGCCCTGCAGCAGCTGGCCGACTGGCTCGAAGTCAACGCCGAAGAAGCCGAGGACGGCTACGAGATCGGCCCCCTGGACGAAGCCACCGTCGACGCCGTGGACGACGTGGACCGATCCTCGGCGGGGATGCTGGGCCTGGCGGTGCCCACGGCCAGCGCCTACACCGTACCCATGGCCACCTACGCCATGGTGGGCGTGCCCTGCGACGAAGTCTACCCCGACATGTTCTTCTCCTACGAGCGCGAGTTCATCGGGGACCCCGACTGCTTCCTCGACCTGGACTGCGACCGCCTCGAGGCCCACGAGAACTACGAGAGCCACTTCGCCCTGGGGGTGGAGGCCATCTCGGAGACCTACAACGAGTACCTGTGGGTGGAGATGGAGGGGGGCCTGGCCATGGTCCAGCGCAACTGGATCCTCGAGCCCCCCGAGGTCACCGGGCCCCTGGCCAGCTACATCGAGGTGGACGAGCAGTTCTACATCAACCTCTTCCTCCCTCGCGAAGGGGGTTTCTGGCGGCTGCAGATCACCTGGATGATCTTCGCCCAGGACGGCGTGCCCGAAGACGCGGCCATGCAGCTGGCGGTCAGCAGCATGACCGGCAACGCCGAAACCCTGGACACCTACCTGGCCGACCTGGAGTGGTCCGACACCAGCCAACCCGCCACCCTGGACGACGGCAAGGGCTGCAAGAGCCGCCCGGGCCGGGCGCTGCCCTGGGCGGTGCTGCTGCTGGGGCTGGGGCTGCTCCGCCGACGCGCGCCTCAGGCCAGATCCAGCCTCACCGGGCAGTGATCCGAACCCAGGACGTCCTTCAGGTACCGCACGTCCACCACCCGCTCCGCGATGCCGGGCGAACATAGGAAGTAGTCCAAGCGCCACCCGATGTTCCTTGCGCGAGCGCCCATGCGGTAGCTCCACCAGCTGTAGTGCCCGACCTCTCCCGGATGACGTTCGCGGAACACGTCCACCATGCCCGTCGCCAGGGCCTGGGTGACCCACGCCCGCTCCTCGGGCAGAAAGCCCGCGTTCTTCTTGTTCTGCTTGGGCCGAGCCAGGTCGATCTCGGTGTGAGCGGCGTTGAAGTCGCCGCAGACGATCACCTCGCGGCCAGCGGCCCGCAGCGCTTGGCAGCGTTCGAGGATCGCGGCGTCGTACGCCAGCTTGTAGGGCAACCGAGCGTGGCTGTGCTGGCTGTTGGGGAAGTAGCCGTTGAAGAGCACGAAGTCGCCATAGTCGGCCACGAGCGTGCGCCCTTCGTCGTCGAACTCGGGTAAGCCCAGGCCGATCTCGAGCCCCTGGGCCAGGGAGCGAGCGTAGATGGCCGTGCCGCTGTAGCCGCGCTTCACGGCGCTGGCGAAGACCGTGTGCCAGCCCTCGGGCCGCTCCAGTTCGGGCACCAACTGCTCTGGGTGGGCCTTGGTTTCTTGCAAGCAGACGATGTCCGCACCTTCGGCCTCGAGCCACTCGAGGTAGCCCTTCTTGGTACAGGCTCGAATACCGTTGACGTTCCAAGTCACGATGGACGGCATGACACCTCCGCGAGCAGAGATTGGAGGTGTCGAACTATCACCGCAGGCCTCCCTACGGAGCCCCGAATCCGGCGGTCCCGCGAAGAAGTGAGACAGCACACGTCGAACTCTGTACCGTGATCGCAATGGAGATACGGATGCAATCTCACCTGACAATCCCCATCTTGTTCCTGGTCGTCACCGCCTGCACCCCACCCGAAGGTGTCAAGCCGGGCGAGTGTTCGGACGCCGCCGACAACGACGGAGACGGCCTGTACGACTGCGACGATCCCGACTGCCACGGGTCGTCCGACTGCGACGAGGGTGACGCCGACACGGACAGCGACAGCGACAGCGACAGCGACAGCGACAGCGACAGCGACAGCGACAGC
>CAZVHW010000112.1:0-15877 GCA_964626835.1 uncultured Enterobacterales bacterium | reverse complement strand
TGGGCGCCACACTCGTGGCCTGCAGCGTGGCGACGGCCAGCTGTTTGGCAAGGGTCGAATGCCCAGCGGAGCGGACCAGATCCGGGGACTGCAGGGTGTCCAGGAGTCTCGAGCCCACGCCGTGCTGCTCCGCGCATAGCGCGAGCCGGGTCGCCCCGATGGGATTGCCAGCAGCCCAGATACGGCCGAGCATGTCGTCGAGCGCAGCCTGATGCGGCGGCTCCATGGCGAGGCCGCGCGCCAGCCATGCGAGCCCGTCGTCACCTGGCACCTGCCGATCCTGGAGTTGTTGTACGATCCGCATTGCCGCGGTGTCGCTGATCGCCGCGAGCAGCCCCGAGGCCGCTGGCCGATCGACCTCGCTGTGCGCCAGCCACAGCAAACAGGCCGATGCACCATCGACCCATGTTTTGGCCCAGTCGGCCTTGGCTGCTCTGACAAGCGCTGTCCATTGGGTCATGTCGCGCTCACGCCCGGCGCCCCGAATCAACGGCTCGAGGTTGGGCACCACTAGCCGGACGACCTCTGCTGGAAGCTCGACAGTTGCCATCTCTGCAAGGTGGGCCGACGTGGGAGCGCCATGCTTGCCCAGCAATGTGGCTAGGGCCAGATGGCGCTCGCCCGCGAACTCGGCTGCGCTCGCCCAGGCCTGATCCCAGCTGGGATCGAGCATGTCGCACAGGACCCACGCTCCGGGACTCTCCGCGTGGTCGAGCGCCATCTTGATGGCGAGAGGACGCATGTGCTGCAGCTGGGCCACAGCGGGTGGATGATGCGTTGCTCCGGTCAGCCAGCGTTCCAGCGAAGCCAGGATCTCGCGTTCCAGCATGGCCGCGCCGATGGCTCCTGCAGCGGGCACCCAGCCCTCGGTGTGTGGGATCGCGTCCCAACCGTCGAAGTGTTCGAGGGAGGCGATGCGCTGGCGAAGCTGCTCCGTGGAGTGGCAGTCATCGACGACAGTGCGGAGCCACTCGACGTAGGCCCTCCCTGCGGACAGGTCCAAGGCCTCGACGCCTCTCCGCTCGCCTTTGAAGATGCGCACTCCCTTCACGGCGCGCATGCCGTGGGCAATGGCGAAGCTGCCGTCCATGTCGACCACGCCAGCGCCGATGTCCAGGCGCCACGCCAGCGACGTGGGCAGGGCGCTGAGACAGACGGCAAGTAGGCACACCTGCTCGTCGGGAGTGGTGTTCCAGTTCTGGATGCTGATGCCGTGGCCGGACATCACGGTTTCGAGGATCGGCGTGATCGTCTGCAGCCAGTTTGCCGGGAGCTCGAGGGTGGGTGCATCGGTCTCGAGCGTGGGGAGCTGGTGGTCCTTCTCGGTGGCAGGCACGGTGGTCAGCTGCGGCAACAGGGCGACCAGGGCGGTGGGCCGCCAGTGCTCGGCAGGGACCGCAGCATAGTGTGCTTGTGTGTACCGGCGGCCGGTACACCCCTCCCCATCTTCAGGACGGGCCCTCATGCGCCCTGCCAGCACCCAGGCTTGGTCGCCGTCATGCACTGGGCGGGCCACGAAGCCGCCAGGAGTGTCCTGCCATGGGTACTTGTTCCAGTCGAACGAGGTACCGATCCCGATCCCTGTGTGGCCAGGGTGCGCCGTGAGTACCAGGCCTTTGGGGAAACCCGGCGACCTAGCGGTGCAGCCATGATCCGCTCCGACGATGGGGCCGCCCGGCCGCTGGACGAGCTTGCCGAAGACGAACTGCTCCCAGCGGGCGCTCATGGTGCCATCCTCGCGCGCCATGCCACGCCCCGGGCCAAGAACTCCAGCGGCTCGAACACTCGATAAGGCCACCAGGCCTCGTCGAACCCGCGCGGGCCGGGTACCAGCTTCCAGTCTCCCGCCTCGCGGTGGGCTGCCACGCCGCGGGTCGAGCGGTCGAAGCCCATGGCCGACACCAGGGCGTAGCCGTCGCCACCCGGTGCCACCATTCCACGCAGTGCGCGCACCAAGTCGGAGCCCACGTGTTCGACCACCAGGTCGTAGGGCTCCTTGGACTCCAATTCGTCAAGCGCTGACCCGCCATTTCCCGCTGGCAGCAGCTCCGCCATTGTGACGACCACGCAGGCGCGCAGGAAGACCGGCTTACCCGGCTCGACCCCTTTGGCTTCGGCCACCTGCTGCGCGAGCGCATCCAGTCGATCGCAGAGGTCCCCGGGGAGCTTCGCGGCGTCACCCGGCAGGATCAACAACAGACCGTCGGCCTCGCACAGATCGGCGAGCACAGCTGGGTGAAGTGAGCTGCCCGCGGGCGGCATGCAGTCGCCACCCGGAGGGTCGGTGAGGGTGATGTCGAGTGAGCACTTGCCCAGGCCAGCGAGTAGTGAGCCCGGGAGGTCGGCCACGAACTGATATCGGGTGAGCGTGGTGGTGCCGGCGGGCATCGTGCCGCACAGGATGCCCGTAGCGGAGTCGAACAGGTCCAAGGCGGGCTCACAGTCGGCGCCGGGTCTGACCTTGATGGGCCGCATGACGCGATCCTGGGTGAACGCAGCCCGGAGCAGGCTGGCGAGGTACACGGTCTTGCCCGACCTCGTGGTGCCGACGAGTGAAATGCGCATGGGCTACAGATCCTTGGCCTTGACGACGGTGAGACCGTCGCTCATCCCGGTGGCCAGAAACAGGAATGGATGGAGCACTTGGTAGGGCTGCCAAGCGTCGATCTTGCGGGCCGGGTCGAAACTGCCATCGGTGTTTCCGTCTTCGTCGCCGACGTGGACCATCAGCCCTTGCCGCTCGGGATCGAAGTTGGCGCAGCCCTCGTGCTCCAAAAAACCGTAGGCAGAGGCGAAGCCGAACGCCACCTGCGCATCGGGCCGCAGGAACTGGCGCAAGGTCGCAAACGTAGGCTTCGACAAGATCGAACGCGCGACCTCGAGGGGACACTCCGCGCGCAGGTTTTCGAGCGAGCTTCTGCCCCATGAGCGCTGGCTCGTGAAGGCGTCGGCCTTGGTGACGCAGATCGCGACCCGCTGCGCAGGAAGCTCGGCGAGCCCAGTGCGATTGAACGCCTGTGGGAGGTCGCAGAAGAACTCGAAGGCCTGATCCGGGTTGATCGCGCTGACGCAGAGCAGCAGACCACGGGCTGTCCGGAGGCTGTTCACGAGGTGCTCTCGGAAGCGGGCCATGGCCTCGTAGTCGACGTCTCCACCCTCGGTTCCGCTGCCGAAGATGGCCCCGCCAGGGCTATCGAGCATCTTGAACCCCACACGCGTGACGTGCTCGCGGCGAAGGAACAGCAAGAATGGCCTGTGGCCTCGGGTGGAGACTTCGAAGCCGTACTCGGTGAGCTCGGTGCTGGCGTTGATAGGCAACTGTCCGTGCTTCAGCGTGGCGGTGACCTCGTGGAACAGCTCCACCATGGTCTCCGAACTTGGACGGACCTCTACCGACTCGAACCCGCACTGGCCCCGAGCCCAGGCGAACGCGGCGTGCTGCAGTGTCGATAGCAGCGCCGTCTTGCCGACCTTGGACGGCCCAATGACCACGTATTCGGAGGCGCTGGCATCAGCCATCGAGGAACTCCTCCAGTGGCACGGGCCTGCGTGAGGCCTCGAGCGCCCAGTGGTAGATCAGTGGGGTAGGCAGTGAGAGGATGCGCCATGGACCGGAGTCGGAACCCCAAACCGATGCCGCGAGCAGCTCCCCCTGGCCACCCTGTTCGAGCGTGTCGAGCAGACCGGGTACGCGGCTGAGCAGGGTCACGAGCTCTCGTGGAGCGCTGCCGGGATCGAGGCCGATGCGATCGAGCTGGGCCTCGAGCACCAGCGGGAGGTGGTCTTCCTGGTGTGCCGGAGACCAGTTCAGGACTTCGAACCAGGGCGGCCTGGGAGGGGCCAGATAGCCCTCGTAGCGCACCACTGGGTTGCGGATGGCGCGCTCGGCAGCGCCACCGGGGCCCGCCACGGATGCTGCGATGGCCACGCCAGGTGCGGCAGTGACGGCGATCTCGTCACCAGGTTCGATGAAGTCCAGCATCACGCGGTCGGGCGACGTGCTCCACCGGTGCTGGACATGCCGTACCTGGCCTCTGCTGTTCCTGGTGCGGTACCAGATCTGAACCGACAGAGGCTCTCTGGTCTCCAAGCCGGCTTCGAGCTCCAGGAACGGGGTGACGGGGCGCGTGCCGACGAGCCCGAAACAGACCTCGAGGGAGGTCGGGCGAGGAGGGAGCCAAGACCACCAGGCTGGGCCGAGCGCATCGGCCTTCCTGGGGCAACACTCGACCTGGATCCAGTGGCGGTCGGTGCGAACGTGTACGCTTCGCATCCCAGTGGCTCCGTCCAAGATACTGGTGAGGAGTCGTCTCGTGCGGGGTTGCGCGGCGTTCCAGGTGACGCTTCGAAGTTCTGGCATCGCTCCACCGACGGGTGCGAGTCTGACCTGGTTGTCGCTTCCGACGTGGCCCCGGATGCCGACGCGAGCATCGAAGCGCTGCTCGGCGATGGTCTTGCCGCGAGCGGTTAAGCCCAGGGTGAAGCTGTCTTTCCTCATGCCGGCGAACGCGGCACGTTGCCCGGGCTCGAGCAATGCCGAAGGTTGGGGGACGCCGTCGATCTCGAGCGTCAGGGGGCACGTTGCAGGCTCTGCGAGACGCACTAGCACACCTGACTTGTCGAAGTCAGGCAGGCGGTACCAGCGCCAGGTGACATCAGCCATTCGCCCTCCTCCACGCTGGACGATGCGCCGTAGAGCTGTAGGGAGACCGAAGCATACCGTAAGCGCAGGGAATGCGGCAGCGTGCCCCGGTTCCGCGCTGTGCAGTCATCATTGCTGCAGCTTTGCGCGGCGCTTCCGGTCCAGACCGTGGAGCCAGCCCTCTCGCATGTCGGTCTCCTCTTGGCACTTGTAGCTTCCCGCGGCGCGCGGGCTAGCCCGTGCCATACGCCGTTAAGACGCCACGGCGCGGGGGAAGCGGACAGTGGAGTTGAGCGGGTTTCGTGAACCTCGCCTCCACTGCTACCACTGGCAGCACGATGAGCCCGCTCGCGGGGGCTGTGATGGATGCTGGCTGTTCAGTGGTCAGGGGCTGGTAGGGCCAGCCTCGAGGGCCAGGAAGATCACCTCCCCTCCGGCGCTGCCGGTGACGATGTGGCCCGTGGTAGTGCACGCGGCGGTGGTCAGTGCTCCGTCTGCCTCCCAGCTGGCCACGCAGCGGTCGCTATCGTGCTCCCACACTCGAAGGCTTCGATCGTGGCTCGCGGTGACCAGGTGGCGCCCGCCGGGGTGGAAGGCCACCGCGCCGACCCGGTCTTCGTGCCCGTGAAGGGTCCGGATGAGCTCGCTCGTGAGCAGGTTCCAGATCCTGACCGCGCCGTGGTGGTGGCCCACCATCAGTAGCTCCCCGCTGGGGTCGACGCACAGCGCCGCGGGGCGCTCGGCGTCATCCTGCAGCCACTCCGGGAGCCCGTAGTCCGGTTCGTGGCGTGGCCTCAATGCGCCGTCGGAGGGCGGGGTGAGTGTCGTTGGGGAGCCTCCTTCCAGCAGCTCCCAGATCTTCACGCTGCGGTCCGCCCCTCGGGAGATCAGGCGTCGGCCGTCCGGGTGGAGGGCGAAGCTGTCAGTGCAGAGGCGATGTCCTGGAAGCTCGGCGGTCATGGAGCCGGTCCGGGTGTCCCACACGCGCATCGTGGGGTCACCCGTGGAGGTCGTGGCCGAGACCGAGACCGCACAGAAGCCGTCGCGAGACAGATTCACGTGGGTCACGCTGCCGTTGTGGCCGGTCATGCGGGAGACCTGGCGGAGGTCCTGCAGATCCCAGGCCACGAGCCTGCAGTCGTCGCCGCCGGAGACGGCCCGGCGTCCATCGCTGGAGATGGAGATGGTGCATACGCGTCCTTCGTGGCCTTCCCGGCTGGCGAGGAGGGCGCCAGTGCGCAGATCCCAGACCCGCAGCTGTCCATCGGCCCCGCCCGTGATGGCGCGCTCTCCGTCCGGGTGTTGCGCCACCGCTTGGGCGCCACCAGGATGCCGAAGCACCCGCGAGCAGGTGCCCTGGGTGGGGTCCCAGAGGGCGATGTTGCCGTCTCTGCCCCGTGAGAGCGCCCAGTGGCCGTCCGGCTGGGCCAGGACCTCATGGATCGCACCGCTGTGGACCTGCTGGGGCAGGCCCCCGCTCGACGCTTGTGGCCTGGGCTCCAGGCTCCAGACGTGGATCTGCCCCCCCTCGTCCCCGGTGGCCACGCGGCGCTGGTCTGCGAAGATGGCTGCGGACACCACTCCGTCAGCGTGGCCGCCGTAGGCGTGTACGCTCGCTGCTGTGTCCACATCCCGGACGTGCACGGTCGGCAGACAGGCGGCGCAGATCACCCGCTCGCCATCCGGGTGGAGCGCGATCGTCATTCCCGAGTAGCAGTGCTGTCCAGCTCCACCCTCCAGCTGCCGCAGGTTGCGACCCGTCGCTTTGTCGAGCACCCTGATGTCGTAGCTGCTCCCCAGCAAGACCCGGCGACCATCCGGATGAATGTAGAGTGAATCTCCCAGATGGCCATCATGGCGCACCTCGGCCAGGCATTGTCCGCTCTCGGTATCCCAGCTGATGAGGTGGCTGTCTCGGGAGCAGCTGACCAGGGCGCGGCCACTCGGCTCCATCGCGAGCGCGAACATGGCCCGGTTCCGGTCGCCGGGATCCAGCGTGTCCAGGCACGCCCCCGTGTCCGCGTTCCAGCGACGGATAGTGCTGTCCACGCTCGCGGAGAAGAACTCCCGCTCGCTGGGATGGAGGACCACCGAGGTCACGCCGCTTGTGTGGCCGCGGTGGCAGCGCAGGCAGTCCCCACTCTGCATGTCCCACAGGCGGATGGTCTTGTCGATGCTCGCCGACAGGAGCCTGCGCCCATCGGAGAAGGCCGCCAGGTCCTTGATCTTGTGGCGATGGCCCCGAAGGACCTGTAGGCATCGTCCGGATTCGGGATCCCAGACCCGGACGGTGCGATCGGCCCCACCAGACAACAGGTGGCCCGTGACAGGACAGGTGACCAGCGCCAGGACCGGGCCCGCGTGACCCTCCAGGACCAGCGCCTCGTGGGGAGGCTGGCTCCGGGCGGAGATCCCAGTTCGTCGGAGCCACGTCCCTGGTACTGCGCCCCGAGCGAGCCAGGTCTCGGCCCCTTCCGCCAGCGGGCTGTCTTTGCCCTCTGCGATGGCCTGCTGCAGGAGGATTCGTTCGGGAGGTCGATGCTGGTCGGCCCGTCGCAAGAGGTGGGCGTGGCCTCTGACGAACTCTATCCAGCGTGGGAAAGCCGTCGCTGTGCCGGTGGGGGCCGTGCACTGCAGGGCAGTCGTAGTCTCCGATCAGGCTGGCGATCTCGGCGTCGGCGCTGCTCGCAATGCGCGCGTGGAGGTAGGAGAAGTTGGTCAGCCGCTGGCTTGCGGCCAAGGCCCCCTCATCGGCCTGCCAGCCGAGCGCGTAGCGAGTCCCCCAACGGAAGAGGTGGTTGCGAAGGGGGTGCATGGCATCACCCTCCAGCTCTTCCCAGCGCGAGGCGAGGTCGGCGAGCAGGTCCCGCGCTTCGTGCGCCATCGGGTCGAGGGCGGACGGAGGCTCACCTGGCACCCCGCCGCTGGCAAAGTCCCGGAAGCTCTGGTGGTAGAGCGCCCAGCCTTGGTCCGACTCTGGCGTGGGTGCCTGCCGCAGCAGGGCCTGCCCCACGCGGAGGGCCGCCTCTACCCTGGTCAGGTAGCGTGCGGTGCGGCGGGGCTCCCGCGCGAGCAGGGCCGCGAGTCCTGTGGCGTCCAAGGGCTCTGCGGCTTGTGCCAGCAGGCAGACGATGAGGGTCAGGTCCGCCCTCACTGCACTGATCCCCATCCTCGCGATCAAGGTGTCGAAGTACGCCTTCAGGCCCGGCGGCAGCTTCCGTTCATCGTGGATCCCCAGTCTCCCCGACCGCAGGTCCTCCAGCAGCAGGTGCACGTACAGCGGCAGGCCCCGCGCTTGCTCCACTACCCGCTCGACGAAGGGGTTGCGGACGCCCGACTCGAGGTCCTCGTCGCGACGCAGCAGAGCGTAGCGACCGTTGCCCAGGCCGGACTCCAGCATCGCTCGCAGGTTGGCGGGGCTCATGCCAGGCAGGCCACCCTCGAATAGGGCCTCGCATCCAACCTTGCCCAGCGCTTCGTCCAGATCGTGCTCGGGACGTCCGGCCAACAGCCACACTGTGCCGGGGAGGGCGAACCTGGGGAGCAGCTCGGGGAACCCGGGATCCAATTCCGCCAGCTCATCGAGGCCGTCCACGAACACCCAGAACGCTGGTGCGGGAGCCTTGGCGTGTTTCGACTGGAGCGAAGCTACAGCCTCCAGGCGGGTCCGAAGGTCCTCCTCCAGCTCCTGTACGGTCAGTGGTCCGGGTGGCAGAGGACCAGTGGCCCCCTTCAGAGGCTCCCAGGCGAGGAGCGCCTCCTGCAACAGCCGCAGGAAGGACTCGCGGCTGTTGCGGGAATCTCCGCTCCGGAACCGGTGGAAGAAGATCCCCTTCTGGTAGGAGGGGCTGTGGCTGTAGTCAGCTACCAGGCGCATCATCAGCATGGACTTGCCCACGCCCGGTCTTCCCTGGATCCAGCCAAGCCGCCTCGACTGTGAGCTCCGTGGCCTACGTGACTTGAGCCACGCCTTGATCCGATGCAGCTCCACCTCGCGGCCACGCAGCTCTTCGGCGTGCCTTCGTTGGGCGTCGTGATGGACCTTGAACGCGGCGCCGAAGCACCAGGCCGAGATGGCGACGAGGATCAGAGCGCCGAACATGCCGCCTCCAGCTGCGGGACATCCTCATGACGGCTGCTGGCAGGGTCTTCGGACAGAGTCGCGGAGAGGAAGTGACCTTCAGACCTCGCCCCAGTCCAGCACCTCCACCACGAGCGCAGCGATGCCATCGGGGGAGCGGAGGTGTTGGGCCATTGTGGCCACCCTCTTGGCGGTGAAGATGTCTCGCCAGGCGCCCTTTGTGTGCTTTGTCGTCACTCCTGCATGTCCTCCCAGATCTCGAGCACCTCTTCGAACCACGCCAACAGAGGGGAGGGCGCGTCCTGGAGGTCCATCCACGAGCCCCGCTCCACATCGAAGCCGTGTGCGCGGAGGATGCTCATCATTGTGGCGGAGCCGCCGCTGTTGGTGGAGTGGATATAGACAGGCACGTCCGGGGAGAAGTGGGCTGCCAGGGCTTGGGCCACGTCGGCACCGTAGGCTCGCGCGGCTCGAGGATGTGTGGAGGCACATCGCGGAGCATCACGTAGGCGCGGTTGAAGATGATGGTGAAGTCAACCGCGGCATCCCCGGCGCTGCGGATGGCGAGGGGCGTCCTGGTGGTGGGGGCCTGGCCTTCCTCGAGGTCCTTGGTCTGCTCGACGCGCTCGCGAGCGCCGATGATGTCGGAGATGATCTGCAGGCTGAGGTGCACAAAGGCGTCGTCGTGCTGGCGCAGCCAGGTCATCGCCTCGCTGTACACGCTGTCGCTGTCGAGACAGCGGTCGATGAGCTCGGTCTGGTCCCTGGGGCACGCGCGCGGTCCTTCAATCTGCTCGAGGCTGGCGCAGACGATCCGGGCCACGAGCTCGGAGGCATTCGCGGCCCGGAGGGCCTGGTCCACGTAGGTCGCCACGGCGTGGTGGTGCGGCAGTGCCTGGCGGCACAGGCGCGTGATGCGGTGGTCGTGGCTGGCGAGGTTGATGACCTGGCCCTGCTGCGTCTCTTTGTTCATCTCGTCCCTCCTGTGACTTGGTTTCTTCGTCATAGAGGATCTCCATCGGGGGAACCGGAAGGACTGCCTTTTGGGTCTCTGGGAAGCAGGAGGGGTAGGGTCTGCGCGATGACGCGGGCGCGGTCGAGCAGCTCGGTAGACACGAAGCTGAACATGCGGTGTCCTCTCTGGCTCCGGGTGGTGGTGGGCGCTTCCGCTCAGGAGACGCTTGGGATTGCGTCCGCCGGACAGCGCGGTCGATGGGTTGTCGTGGCGTGCGTTCGGCCTCGGCTTGGATGAGGGCTTCGAGCTCGGGCTATCCTTCGTGCTCCAGGCTGTACCGGACCTGCTCGAAGAAGCCTCCGTAGCGTCGCAGCAGTCCGCGATCATCGAGCCACTTGGCGTAGACGAGCAGGGAACGGCAGGGTTGGTCCAGCACGAAGAGGCGGGCGGACACGGTGGCTTTCTTCAAGCGGATGGGCCAGTGGGACCAGGCCTGGTTCGGGCTCGGCGCTGGGAGGGGTTGCTCGCTGGCGAGATCCCAGCCCCAGGACGCGGTGAGCAGCTCGACGGCTCTGGCGAGGGAGGCCAGAAGGCCTGGTCATCGCGGAGCTGCTGCACCTCTTCCCACGGCACGGCGTACCGGTGGCCGTGAGACCGGCTGGGCTGGCCGATGGGAAAGGCCCACCAGTCGTAGTGCCGTGTGTGGAACTGGCGCCACTCGCCCTGGGTGGCCCAGCGCTCGAAGTCCTGGACCTGCCGACCGTGCGCGTCGAGCAGGGCGCTCAGCCCGATGAACTCAACCTCCATGGGAGCTCCTCATGGGACCTGGGTGGAACGAGGGGTGGGAGCGGTGACCGCTCCTTGCGGGTCCAGTTCGTCGCAACGATCCAGGATGGTCTGCGCGGCGGTCATGGCCTCGTACGCTGTGGTCTCATCCCGGTACAGGTCGGCAAAGGTCTCGTCGTAGCAGCCGCCCATGATCCTGGCCATGGCGTAGTCGTGGGCCAGCGCCTCGCACAGGGCGCGACCCTGCCGTTCGCCCAGCCCCAGCCAGTCTCGGGCCTCCATGGCAGAGGGCAAGCTGTCGTGGTGGTCGGCATCGCGGGCGCCGATCCGGTGGAAGACGGCTTCGCGGAAGCTGTTGTACGCGAGGTACCACTGGTGGTCGGCCAGGTGCTCCAGGGCTTCTATCATGATGTCGTGGACGGACTCGGTGGGGGGCATGGTTGGGGTTCCTCGGTGTCGAGTCATTTCCTTGCTCGAAGAAACCATTTCGGGTGATCCTTCGTGGGCCTGGCTGGCGCGTCTATCCTTTGGGTGGCGTGGGGTCCGGAGAGCCCAGAGCTTTCTGCATGGCCTCGATCCAGAGGCTCTCGAAGAGCACAAAGCTCGGAAAGTGCTCTGGCTGGTAGCGCCCGAGGAGCTCTTCTCGGGGTGCGGTCTCGACGAAGTCCAGCTCTTCTTGGTAGCCGAGCTCCGCGTACACGCGGATGAGGGAGCGCTTCCAGATCGCGATGAGGTCGTCGTTAGTAGGCTCGCGGCCCTGGCGGATGACGTCGACGATCTCCCTGATCCCCTTGCTGTAGTGCTTGACGAAGGTGTCTCCGACGCCATCGTCTTGGTTGTTTTGCCGGTCGCTCATGGTCTCTCCAGGGTTGCTTGGCCTCGAGGGGGCGTGGTCATGGACGCGCGCCCCCCCTTGGCCCGGACAGCGGCCTGCTCACCCCCGCGGGCGACGTCGCTGCCTCTGCACCGGAAGCGCCAGCCTATCAGGCGGGATCGTCTCCAGGGTGAACGGCCGCGCGGGGCTACCGGCCACCAGCAGCGAGGCTACAGCGCGGAACAAGGGCTGCTTGCGCAGCTCAGCGGGGTCGATGCTGTCGTCCAGCTCCCGGGCGAGCAGCTCGGCGTCATTGTGACCCACGCGGAAGACCACCATGCTGCCGACGTTGCCGAGCACGGCCTCACGGGTGCGGGTGTCACACTGGGCCAGGTGCTGGTGGGCCAGGGCCACCCGAAGGCCGTACTTGCGCGTCTCGGACAGGAAGGGCCCGAGGGACCGATCGTCGTTGCGGTAGCCGTAGCCAGCGCCGCCGAGGAAGTGCTGGAACTCGTCCAGCACCAGGGTGTAGGGCTGGCGCTGCTGCACGCGCTGGCTCGAGCGGGCGAAGACGGCGTGCTTGAGGCGATCCACCAGCATCATGCCCAGGAACCACGCGGAGATGGCGCCCAGCTCTCCCTGTGGCAGCCGCGCGATGAGCACCTTGCCCTGGTCCATGATGGCCCCCAGGTCCAGCTGGGGGCGGGTTGGATCGACCGCGGCGCGCAGGGTGCTGGAGCGCACCAGGGCGTCGTACTTGGACACGGTGTAGGTGTGCAGCTCGCTCTTGGAGCTGCGCAGCATGGGCTCGACCTCTTCCTCGTAGAAGCGGATCACCTCGGCGTGCACGGGATCTTGCTGGTCGAGCTTGCGCAGGCACCGCTTGCGGAAGGCCGCGTCGTGGGCCATGCGGCTCACACTGGCCAGACCCTCGCCGATGGTGGCCAGGGGAAGCAGCAGCGCGCGGGAGTGGCGCTCGAAGACGGGGCCCATGAACTCCGGCGGGTAGAGCTGGAACATGCTGGCGGTGATGTTCTCGAGCACGCGCTCCACGCCCTGGACCGTGCCGTCGTTGGCCAGCGGGTTCAGGCCGGGACCGACACCGCGCGCGGGGTCGAAGACCACCACGTCCGGATCGCCTCCCATGCGCTGGAGCAGCTCGCCGGACAGGTCGCCGTGGGGGTCGATCACGGCGAAGGGCAGGCCCTTGGCCCGCATGTCGAGCATCAGGGTGGTCAGCAGCGTGGTCTTGCCGGTGCCGGTCTTGCCGACGACGTACAGGTGGCGGTCCAGATCTTCGAGCTGGAGCCGCACGGGGGTGGGAGAGCGGCGGGTGCGGCAGGCGCCGAGGAGCACGCCATCGGCGTGGGCCATGGTGGAGGGAGCGAAGCGCAGCGGTGCGCGCTCGACCGGGATGCCCGGCAGGCCGTCGTGGGACGGAGAGGGAAGCTGCAGGGCTTTCGCGGCGCACTCGACGGTCACCAGTCGGACCAGGTCCTCCATGTCGTGCTCGGCGTCGTCGTGGCTGGAGCGGTATCCCGAGGTGAGGGGGCAGGCGATGGCGCCCATGGGGCCGGCCTTGACCAGCTCGGCTTGCTCGTGGCTCAGGGGCAACCAGGCGGCATCGGAGCCTACCAGCGCCTGCTGGGCGGCTTGCGTGAGGGCGTCACCGGAGCGCACGTCGCCCAGCAAGGCCACCTGCATGGCGAGGGAGCCGCGATGCAGCTCTGCGATCCAGGCGGCATGTTGCTCGAGGCGTGCGCCCGCGCTGGTGAGGAACATGAGGTCTTCGGGGTAGTGCCGGGTGGTGGTGCTCGACGACCCGGAGAACAGGGCTCCTTCCCGGCCTGTGCGCAGGGACGCGTGCAGGTGGGACAGCTGGGCCTGGAGCAGCTCGAGCAGGTCGGCGCGGTCCACGCGCTGGAGCGAGACCAGCGCCGCCGTGGGGGCCTGCTGCTCGAGCATGATGCGCAGCAGGTCTCCTCCGCGGGCCCACAGGTCGGGGCGCGGCTCGGGCAGCAGGGCCACGTCGCGGTCCAGTGACAGGCGCAGGCGGGGCGCCAGTGGCTTGGCGGCCAGGCCGCCGGTGGCCGAACCCGCCAGCCAGGCCAGGCCCGCGCTCGCGGGGTGCTCTGGCTCGGTCTCGAACGCCGACGCGCCGCCGAGCAGCAGACCGATCTGGCGGACGGCCTCGTGCACCCGGCCGCGGGCGCGATCGACTTCGGGATCGGACACCTCGACGCGGACGGCGACATGCGCTCGGTAGCGGCCGGGGTGGGCCGCCAGGACCAACTGAAGGCCCACGGTCTGGGGCTGGTTGGCGAGCCAAGCGGCCAGGTTGTGGGCAAGGGTGGCGTGGGCTTCATGCCTCTGGGCGTCGAGGACGGTGCCGAACCGGGTCAGTCGGATCGATGCCGCGGCGTACCAGACGGTGCGGGGCTCGATCTGCCAGGACGACGCCTGGAGCTCGCTGCGGAGCTGCACGTGGGGCAGCTCGCCGTACGGGTGCCGCGCGGATGTGCCCGACGACGTGCGGCCTGGGGGCCGCCGGGCGGAGGGAAGGGCCACTGGGATGGCCAGTTGGTCGATGTGCTTGCTCATGGTGCCTCCTGGGCGTGGTGGTGGGCGTGGTGGCCGATGGCGCTGTGCGTCCCGAGGATCGCGGTGAGGACACAGGTCAGGGGGAGCATCCGGGGGGTGCAGCGGCTGTCGAGCACGTCGACTCCGCGGGCGGTCAGAGCATCCCAGAGCGCGCGAATCCGGGTCTTCATCCAGGGATTGGGAAGCGGCTGGCGGGTGATGGAGAGGCTCCCGCGCGTGCGTGCGTGGAGCCACTCGATGAGCGGCTCGTCGTCGGCTTCCCACGCGTTCGCGAGCGCCGCGAGATCTTCTCGGATGGCCACGAGGCTGTGGAATTGCGCCAAGCGTTCCGGGTGGCACGTGGAGAGGACGTCGATGAGGGCGAGCGCTTCCGCGGAATCTGCGATGAAGGGCAGGGTGCGGCGGGCTTCGTCCAGGAACACGCACAGTCGGGCGATGGCCTGCTTGCGGCGGGCGTCGTCACGGGCTGGCTCGATCGGGGCCTCCAGCTTTGTGGGGGCTGCGAGGACACCCCAGGTGCCCTTCTTGGGGAAGCGGCCGACGGCGTAGAGCGTGGTCACGGGGCCTCCTTCGGGTGGGCTGTTTGTTTCGGCGGGGACTTGGACCCAGCGACCGAACGTCTTGGGTCAACCTGACGCCGCTGGCGCAGGCCAGCGGACAGCGTGGTCTTCAGCACCGAGGCGGAGGTGAGGCTGGCATGGCTGACGTCCCGTCGGGGGGCAGGCTGGCCGCGCGCTGGACGGCGCGGGGCGGCGGTTGTTCAGCGCTGACACCAAGACGTTCGACCGCGGAAGTGCCGGACAGTTCCGTTCGTCGCAGGCCCCGGCATGTTCGGTGTGCGCGGCGGCACCGGGGCTGCGATCGCGACGCTCGCTGCTCTGGTCGAGGCGATGGGAGTGCTCACTGCTCTCCCGCTGGCGGCGTGCCTGTCAACGGTGCGACGAGCCATGCCTCGGGGACTGCGACGCAACAGCCGCCCGCCGCAGGATCCCCGAACTTCGTGTGCGGCTCACCGAACATCAAGATGGTTCCCGCAGACACCGTGAGGCCTTCACCCAGGTTCTGGGTCACCTCCGGATAGAGCACCGCAGAGAACCCCTCCTTGCTGAACGGACTGTGCTTCGTCTGGGTCCGCTTGCCCTTCGCCTCGCTCCACTCGGTGGAGACATACCCAGTCATGTCCACAATACCGAACAGTCGAATCAGCGTTCCCTTGGATTTCGGGGTTGGTGGGCCCGCAGGAGGGTCACGACGATGGCGGCGGACTGGTTTTTGCCGTTGGATGAGGTCGGCTTGCGGTGTCTGACTGAGGCGAACGGTATTAATGTTTCCTATCCCCTCAGTAAGGTCAAGCAGTTGACTTGATCTTGCTACTTGCCCGAAGGACACTGCCCCCTCATGGAGACAACTACGACCCACACCGGATGGACGCTGCTCTGCGGGCTATGTCTGGTGGTCGGTGGGATCCTGTTCGGTGCTTGCGGGGGCGGGCCACCCGACGCAGTTCCCAACCAGAGTGCGTCGTCGGGGCTCAGGACGAATGAGCCCGCAGTCAATTGCTCGACGGCCTGCGAGCACTGGATGCGCTGCGGGGCCTCCGCATTTGGCGTCTATTTCCCCGGCTACGAGAGTGTAGCCAACGCCACGGACCTGACATCTCGCCAGCTCAAGGAGACCTACCTGGGGTGCGTCTACGACTGTGACAGAGAGGCGACTACCAGCGAACTTGCATGCTGGCTCAAGACCCCATGCTCGGGGATCAGCGAATCCGACATTTTCGACAAACCCTGTCCCCGATCAGAGTGACAGCCTGGAGGACTGACCCGGTGAACACCCGCACGAACAACATGATGACCCTCGTGGCACGCTGAACGGCGTTGGTGCATGGCTCGGCGTCTTGACCTGATGGGCCTGCTCGGCCCACGGTGCTCCTCGAGGATCAGCCTCCGGAGACGACCAAGATGGCCGCGCGTACAAAGAGCAAGGTGACACTGAAGT
>CAZVHW010000111.1:0-15924 GCA_964626835.1 uncultured Enterobacterales bacterium | reverse complement strand
GGAGAGGCTCCCGGTGATGTCCACGGCCACCTGGCCGTAGCCACCAGCGTCGTGCACCGCCTCCATGTTCAAGATGGGGTCGAAGGGGTCGTCGCCCACGAAGGAGATGATGCCCTCCCCCAGCGAAAACCGGGCGCCGAGGATGTCGGCCCGCCCCACCACCGGCTCTACCGCGCCGACGACGGAGATCTCGCCGCCCGCGAAAGCCACGTCCAACAAGCCGTCCAGGCGAGTCTCGATCAGGATGCTGGCCAGAGACGCGTAGATCGCGCCAAAGGTGTCGTCGAAGGGCATCTCCAGCTGAACGGTGGCGGCCCGAGAGAGATCGAGATCCAGCTGCACGTCGAGAGCGTCGTACCAGGGATCTCCCTCCACCACTTCCTCCTCCACGGCCGTGGCACCGCGGTGCACCCGGATGGTCGGGTCCAGCTCGAGGGTGCCGCTATAGAGCCACGTGGTGTCGTCCAGCACGATGCGGGCCTCGCTGACCTCCACGTTACCCCGCAGCTCGAGCTCTGGCCAATGCCCCGAAGCCGAGAGCTCGGCGCTGGTGCGCAGCCGCCACCGGTTGGTGTCGATGAGCCAAAACCGATCCGCCTGTCCACGCAGGGTGATGGCGTCCGGGGTCCAGCCGTTCAGGAGCACCGAACCGTTCAGATCCAGCGTGCTCCCTCCGATCTTGTCGGACTTCACGATGTTACCGGTGGTGAGCCCGTAGGCTGGGAAGGACCGAGCATGCAGCCGCTCGAGGCGGGCCAGCTCGCCGATGATGGAGGCTTCGAGGCGAATGTCCTCGTACCGCACGGCCAGATCGTGCCAGGTCATGCTGCCGTCATCTATCCAGGTCCGCAGCACCGGCTCGGGCGCAAGGACGGAGCCGGTCAGGCTACCCTCCAAGTGAACCATGCCCGTCGCCTCCTCCACGTCGCCCGCCAGGTCAGCCAAGGCCGCGAGCGGGATGCCATCACCACCAATCTCGATGTCCAGCCCCTCCTCGTCCAGGGAGTCCAGCAGGACGTCGGTGTCCTCGAGGTCCAGGTCGAGGGGAACGAAGCCCGAGGCCAGCAGGCTCCCGCCACCTTCGAAGCCCAGGTTGAGGTCTACGCCGTATCCACCATCCTCGGGGATGAGGGCCACGAAGGCCGGCGCCAGTCCCACTTCGCCCAGGCCACCGTCCACGAGCTGCACCGCGCCCATCACCTGCGGATGCAGCGGGTCACCCAACAGCTGCACCCCCCCCATGACGTCACCGTGGACACCCTCGGGCAGAGCGACCAAGCGCCGCACCACGTCCGTGGACACCCCCAGGGGCACGAAGCTGGCCTCGAGCTGGTCCACCCAGCTTCGGGGGTCGTCCAGCGGCAGCATGTCACCACCGGGCGGCGGCTCGGCTGCGAACAGAGCGGCGGCTTGTTGGTGGATGAGCTCGGGCAGGCGCGAGGCGGCCCGCACGCGCAGCTCGGCCTGGCGCTGCATGCGTTGGGAGACCACCACCTCGATCTCGGCCCGACCATCGGACTGGCCGAGGTCGACATCCAACCTGATGTTCTGCTGGTCCTCTCCGAGAGGACCCTCCACGGCAGCAGCCAGATCGAGCAGCGATGCCGCCGGCGTCCCCCACAGCCGGAGATGGGCAGACGCCCTGCCGTCGGGGAGCCCGCCGACGTCGAAGATCCTGCCGAAGCGCTCGATCTCACCGGGAGCCAGGAGGACCTCGAGGTCCCAGGGGGCTCGAAGATCGAAGCTCACGTCTTCGACGGCCAGAGACAGGGGGAGCCGACCCGTCGCCCGAAGCAGGTTCGTCGAGACGTGCCGAACGGCTGCGGCGTCCTCCACGTCCTTGGTGGGGAGCTCCGTGGAGGACGCCAACACGAGGGGCTCGGGCAGGTCGAGCTGGAAGGCCAGCTCGGAGCCCGTCCCATGCAGCACGAGGCGCGCATCCAAGGACCGGAGGCTGCCCGGAAGCGCCAACCCCTCCACCTCTACGCTGCCGTCGATACCGAGGCTGTCGGCGGATCCGCTGACCTGCACCGCCAGCCTGGTCTTGCCCTTCAGGCCACGGGGCAGGCCAGGGAAGATGGGCACCAGTGGATCGAGGGTGAAGTCCGAGGCCATGACTCGCAGGTCCACCGGCCCCGAGGGTTCGAAGTCACCCAGCGCCCACAGCTGGGCCGTGTCCGACCGCAGCCGCAGGTGCAGTCCCTTCAACCCCCCCTCCACCAGGGTGACGCGCACCGGCTCGACCGCGACCCAACCCGTCTCCGCGGTGGGTGCCAGGAGCAACACGGGGACCTCGATCGTCCCCGCTGCCAGGTCCATGGCCAGCTGGGTCTGCAGCACGGACCGTTCGCCGTCCTTGGCCTGCGCCACCAACGTGAGCAGATCGCCATCCACCTGCAGCTGGCCCGCCGCACGATCGGCCCGAAGCTCTGGCGCAATGGACGAAGGCGCCGCGAGCGACGAGGCGTCGAAGCTGACGTCGAGCCCCAACGAGCCCTCGGCCGGCACGCCACCCTCCACCGCCGCACGCAGCTGCTGCACCTCGACCACGCCGTAGCTCAATCCCGTCGCCGTGGGCTCCGCCTGCCACTCCACGCCTCCGTCTGGCGGCACGGCCACGCGCCAGGGGCCCTGCAGGGCTGCAGCCGTCGCGCCGTGAGAGCTGACACCCCGGGCGTCGATCTCCCCACGAACCTCGATGCCGCCGGCACCCCAGGCCAGGCTCACGGGGCTGGTGAGGCGAGAAACCCGGACCTGGCCGGCATAGCCGACCCCAGCGGCCTGGAGGTTGCCGTTGACCGAGACGGTCACGCCATCGTCCCCAACGACCACCCGGGCCTGGCCCTGGGCGTCCGCCACACCCAGCAGGTCCGAGACACCCAGCGACGCCATCCGGGCGAGTGTCACCTCGCCCAGCTGGAAGCTCGCACGCACTTCAGGGCCAGCCGGGTCCACGGTGCCCTGGATGCTCGCCCGCCCAAGAGGCCCCGCGCAGGCCAGCTGTTCCACCTCCACCAAGCCATCCCGGACCCCGGCCTTGGCGCTCAGGCCCTGGAAGGGGACACCCCAGGCCACACCCGGTTCGAGGGCCAGGCCCAGCTCCGCGTCCAGCCCGTCGGGCCAGGACAGCCCTTCACCACGGGCCATCAAGGCGCCTCGAAGGAAGATGGGCTCGCTCAAGACCTCGACGAAGCGGTGGGGCTCCGCTCTGTCGAAGGCCAGCTGGAGGTTCCACAGCGGGGTCTCGGCGACCAGGTTGGTCCCCAGACCCAGGCGGATCGCCCCGGAATCCTCGGGAAGACCCACGCGTCCCTGCACCTCGAGGGCGTCAGGGGGGCCCGTCGCTCGCAGCTCGAGGCCGAAGGGCCCAGCCACGCCCAGATCACCCGTGAGGAAGGACAGCTCGGCCGGAACCAGATCGCGCAGGGCCAGCTCCACGTCGAGGTTCGGGGCCTCGCCCAGCCGCTCCACCCGGCCGCTGACACCGATGACCGCACTGCCCGCCCGCAGACGGAGATCATCGAGCAAGAGGTTCTGGACCAGACCTCCCTCGTGCACGTCGACCAACGATACGTCCCCCGACAGGCCGAGGGGCAGCCAGTGGGGCTCGCCCTCGCCAACCTGCTGCCCCAGGTTCGTGGCCAGCACGGCCCGATCCACCGAGAGCTGCCTGCCCTTCATCCCCAGCCCCGCGGCAAGGTCCAGGTCGTCGAGCAACCAGTGAGTGGTCTCGGCCTCGGCGCTGGCCATGGCCAGGGCCACGTCGCCCTCCAGGAACCGAATGCGCTCGACGCGCAGCCGCAGGGGCAACCCCTCCCATGGTTCCGTGCTGGGTTCCTCCTCGCCCCCCACACCCAAGGCCTCGAGGAGGTCCACCCGGCCCTCGAGGTCCACCGCCGCGCGGACCTGGGGGCGACGCAACACCAGGTGCTCGACCAGGATCTCGCCCCTCAACAGGTGCACGGGCTGCCAGCGGATCTCGACGGAAGCCAGCTCCACCAGGGCGTTCCCCTCGGCGTCCTCCAGGCGCACGTCCCGCAGCACGATGTCGCGCAGCACGTCCGTCTCGAGCTCACCCACCTCGAGGTTGGCGTTCGGCAGAGCCATGTCCGCAGCGTCGATGCCGCGAAGCAGCAGCCAGCGGTTGCCCGCTGGGGAGCCGGCCAGCACCAGCAGACCCGCGAACGCCAGCAGCGGCACGACGGCCAGGAGCCAGACCCATGAGCGCTGGCGCCGCCTGCGCACCTTCTTCAGGCTGGGATCCCGGCCGGCGGCGGAGGGCATCAGAAGGCCTCGGAGAGGGAGAAGTGGATGTTCCACTTCTTGTCTTCACCGGCGAAGTCGGGATCGTTGTCGAGCCGGTACCCGAAGTCGAGCCGCACCGGGCCGAAGGGGCTCTTGTACCGGACACCCCCGCCGACCGAGGGGAGCGGGAGCTGGTCGGGCACCGAAGCCAGATCGGCCCATGCCATGCCGATGTCGAAGAAGCCAGCGATGCCTACGCCCCAGCGCTCGATGATCTCCTTACGAAGCTCGACGGAGCCGAGGGCGTAGACCTGGCCGCCGATGGGGACAACGACGTCGTTCTCCATCCGGCAACTCATGTCCGCGTTGACCTCGAGGTACTCACCGTCCCGCTCGCAGAGCCTCGGTCCCAAGTGGTCCGACACCCAGCCACGCACCGTGTTGCCACCGCCCAGCTTGAAGCGCTCGGCGTACGGCACCGAAGCGCGGTCACCATCACCCCACGGGTGCGCGATACCCCCCGCCAGACGGGTCGCCAACACGAAGTCCTTCTCCATGCGAAAGATGGGCGCCAAGGAGTTGAACATGCGCAGATCGGTCGACGCCTTGACGAAGTCGAACTTGCCGAAAAGCGGTGCACCGTGGTCACCGAAGCCGCCCGCCATGCCCAGCGCACCCGAGACATACAGCCCACGGCTGGTGAACAGCGGATCGTCCCGCAGATCCCAGACCAGGTCTTCCTCGACATAGCTCAAGACGTAGGGGGCGGTGAGGTCGAGCCCCAGGCGCGAGCTCACACTGGGGCTCAAGTCCACATCCAGATCGATGAAGTCGAAGTAGCTCAGGCGGTAGCCGCTGGTGAAGGTGACGGTCCCGAGCTCCCGTCGCGTGTCCTTGCGGGGCTCGACGGTCCACGACACCGCTGGCTCCCACGAAGGCTGGAAGAAGGTGTAGCCGGACTCGAGCCCCATCTCGTAGTCCAGGGCCTGCACCATCTTCCAGCCTTTGCCGAAGATGCGGGGAAACGTCACCTCGAGGCCGCTGTCGATCACGGGGGCCCACTTCTCCACCCCTTCGCCAGCTGCCACGTCGTCGTAGGTCGCGATGGCCGCCACACCGCCTTCCGCCTCGAGGTCGAGCTGGATCAGGCGGGAGAAGAGGTTCTTGTGCTGGAATCCCACCGAGAGATGGGCGTCTTGCTGGCCGCTCTCCACACCGAAGCCGCCACCGAGTCGAAGTCGCTTGAAGCGAGACTCGGCGAGTTGGATGTCGATGGGGACCTCGGCCTCGTTCCCGGGCTGGTGGCGCGGACTGACGCTCACGGTGGAGAACGTGCCGAGCACGAAGAGGTCGCGCCGCGTGCTGCTCAGGGTGCTGGCCTTGAAGGGCCTCCCAGGACGTACATCCACCTCGTCCATGATCAGCAGCTCCGGAACGTTTTCCGAGCCGCTGACATCGACCTCGCCGAACTTGCAGGGGACCCCCGGGGCTACATCGAAGTGCACGTCCACGGAGTGTTCTTCGGGGTGCGCGTCCACACCCACGCTCACCTGCACCCAGGCGTAGGCGTGCTCCCGCAGCCAGGAGAGGATCAGGGCCTCGGTGTCCTGCACGGCCTCGAGGGAAAAACGGCCCCCAGACTGGACCGCGGTGTTTCGCTCCAGGTAGCGGCGGTGCACCGTACCTCCCCCGAGGTCCAAGCCGCTGAAGCTCACGTCGCGAAACACCGAGGGTTCCCCCTCGTCCACTCTTCCCGTGATCTCCATGACGGCGGGTCTCCGACCCCAACGCCGCTTGCGCTCACGGATGTCCCAGCCCAAGAACCGCGCGTCGAAATACCCGTGGTGTGCGTACCACAGCTCCACCCTCCAGGCGTCTTGGGTGAGCGTAGGGCGGTCGAGCGGTACGGCCAGGCGTGGGAACAAGAAGGTCGACCATGCGCCCTTTTCCTGCTCCATGGCCTGGCGCACGTGGAAATCGCTGGTGCCGTCCCAGAAGTTCCCGTTGCCCTCGAAGTGCACCTTGCCGACGCGCTCGTGCACGGCGGCGCCTCGATGAGCACAGCCCACCGAGACGAGGACGGCGAGCAGCCACGTCAGAAGGAAGGCGGAACGCTGGGGTGGGGAGAACACGACGGGGAAAGGCTGCCCTCGGCTCGACCGAGAGAGCATAGCATCGGGCCTCCCGGGGACACAGGGGGTTAGAGCTAGGCCATGTCTACGCCCGATCCCGAACCGACTCCCTCCGGGGCCACCACCAAGGCGGCCCTGCGCGGGCTGCTCGTGTACCTGCTGTTCGCCACGCCCCTGGCGGCCACGTGGTTCTTGTACTCAGCCGACCTGTTCGACGCCTACCACGGCGTGGCGACATGTTACCGCCCCCTTCCGGGTAGCGACGGCATCGGCGACCGCGTCATGCGCTTCGTGCTCGAGCGCCCCTCGAAGTCTGACCTCGAGCTGGTGCTGCCGACCGATGCCTTCACCGGTCACGACCTCCCCCGCTGTCCAAACGGCATCCCCCCACGCAAACGTGCCGAGGACGCCCCCACCGTCCACAAGGACGCCTTCGCACTTTCCTTCGGCGTGGAAGGGCGCGCCTGGCCCACTCCTACGCCCGCCGATCTGTTCTTCCCGGTGCTGCTCGCCCTGCTGGGGCTCCCCCTGCGCAACTACTTCGCGACGGGCTCTCCGTTTCACCTGGCCGGACGCCACACGCCGCCCCCAATTCTGCGCACCAACCAGGGAAAGAGCGGGCGTTCCCGCGGTGCAGCGGGTAAAGGGCCGCCCCCGTCACACCTCCGCAAGAGCGGCAAGCGACGAAGACGGCGCTAGATCCACAGGCATACCCGCCTGCCACCGCCCAGATATTCCAGCTGATGGCTGGTAGTATAGTCGTCTCCGTCCTTCCATTGCGCTGCCACCATGGCCACCACCGAGAAGACATCCCCGGGTCTGTCCCCACCCACACGCCTACGCTACCTCGACGGTGTGGTGGAGTACCTCTGGGATGCGAAGAACCTCAGGGGGCTCATCTGCCTGGTGGAACGCTGGCGTACCGTCGAAAAGCCCACGAAGACCGGACGGCTGTACCAGATCCGCGCATTCCTGGCCCTGCGCCTGATGGATCGCGCCTGGCTGCACCTCAAGAAGATGTTGGCCGAGGACAAGGACGACACCGAGACCCTGGCCATGGCCACCGAGATGTTCCTGGATCGGGGCTGGCCGTCCAGGGCCAAGAAGCTCCTCACCGCAGCCCTCGATCGCAACCCCCAACACAAAGAGCTCCAGCGCCTGCTCGAGTTCACCACCGGGCCGCCGCGCACCCCGCCCGCCAACGCCAGGGAAGTCGATAAGTCCGGCTCGTCCGCCGAGCTTCTGGACCTCGCCGAGCGCTTCCTGGCAACCGGGTCGTTCCTTCGCGCACGCGGTCTGCTCGAACGCGTTCGCCAGGCGGAGCCCCGCAACGGGCGTGTCAAGGACCTCCTCTGGGGCCTGGATGGCGACTTCGACGCCGGCGACATCAGCCCTGAAGAGCTAGCCTCCCAGCTCGCACCCACCTTCCAAAACCACGGCACTTCCTTCGTCGACCTCGAGCCTCCCGGGTTCGAGGAGGTCACCGCCACCCGCATCCCCCTCGAAGACGACGACGCACACGAGGCCGAGTTCCCAGCACTGTTTCGCCGGGTGGGCTCCCCGCTGCCCATCATGGACGACGAAACGGGCGAGGTCACCCAAGCCCGCACCATGGCCAGTCCGGAAGAACTCCTGGACCCCGCTTCGGCCCCCCGGCCCCAGAACCCGGACGCCCTCGACGGCCGCCGAGAAGACACCGAGATCATGATGGTGATCTCCAGCGGTGGGTTGGAAAGAGTGGACAAGGCCGACGCATCCGTCCACACCCGACGGAAGCAGGACTACGACCTCCGCTCCACCCTCGACCTGCAGGAATACCGCCGGGAGATGGGGGTCAGGGCTCCCTCCCTGAGCGATCTGGTCACCGAGCCGGAAGACACCGAAGAAGCAGCCGAGTCCCCTTCGATGTCCCTCGAAGACGAAGACGCCGACCTGGTCGTGGTCACCCGCCGAGAGGGCCTCACCCACAGGCGCAAGGCTCCCTCCCCCCCCCAGCTCCGCAAGCCCATCCGGGTCATCGAGAAACACCCCACGCCCGAGATCGAGCCCGAGAACGACGTGGTCCCGGTGGGCCCCAGACCCATGGCATCCCCCACCCGCCCCCGGCCAGCACCGCATCCACGTGCCCCGCCGCCACCACCCGAGGCCAGGCGCCCCCCCTCCGGTCGACCGGTCGCCCCCCCCCCTGGGGTCCCACCCCAGTCGTATGAAGACGACGACCTCTACCTCCCCCGTCGCAGCCGCCCAGGCTTGGTATTCCTGACCTTGGTCCTCCTCGCGGGCCTCGTCGCGCTGGGATGGTGGGCGCTGCCGCAGCTGGCCCTCTTGAGCGCGGGGCGTCCCGCCAACCAGGCCTCGAAGGCCATCGCGTCGGACCGCTACGATGCGCTGCTCAAGGTAGATGGCGAGCTGGAGCGCCACCTCACGGGTGACGCCGGCATGGCGGGAGCCGACCCAGAGCTTCTGGCGGCGGCGGCCCGCGTAGAGCTCGCTCTGTGGTCAGAGTTTCAGCCCTACCCGGAGCGCCGCGACCAGGCCCACGAGTTGGTGGAGCGTGCCCTCGATGGGCCCGACTCCCCCGCACTCGCCCATCTGGCGGCCGCCGAGCTGGCGGCCTGGGAGTGGCGGGTACCCGACGCCCAGCGACACCTCGAGGCCTACGCCCAGGACGACGCGCCCGCCAAGCTGGTACGGGCTGCCCTGTGGGACCTCGACGGCCAACCCGCCAAGGCCGTCGCCGCAGCCAGGCAGGCGGTGGATCTCGCGCCAGGCTCGGCCCGGGCCAAGCGGGTCCTGACACAGCTGGAGCTGGCCAACGGCGACATCGAAGCCGCCCAGACCAGCCTGCTGATGGCCACCTCCCAGTCCCCCAACAGCCCGCGCCTGGCCATCCTGGCGCTGCTCATCCAGCACCAGGCCACCCCCGCCAAGCTGCCCACTGCCGCCCAAGAGCTCTCCTCCCAGTTGGCCAAGCGCTACACTCCCCCGCGGGTCGAAGCGGAGCTGTTCGAGCGGGTCGCCCGCGCCCTGCCGGGCAACAACTCCTCCGCACCGCGCGAGTGGGCCCTGCAGAAAGCCTTCGCCAAGGACTCGGCCGATCCCGACCTCCTGCTCTGGTTCGCCCGGCGCGACGTAGAGAGCCAGCACCTTCTCTCGGCGCACGAGAAGCTCGAGCGTGCCGTGCTCTTCCGCCCCGGAGACATCGAGCTCAGGCGGGCCTTGGTCAGGCTGCTGGTGGACCTCGATCGCATGGACCTGGCAAACCAGCAAGCCGACCTGGCTGCGGAACACCAGCCGAACCACCGCGACCTCGTGCTGCTACGAGCCTGGCCGATGATCATGGACGGCCTGCCTCACGCCGACTCCGGCCTCCAGCGCAGCGCGGCTACCCTGCTCGCACCGCTCCTGGATGACAAGGACGACCACGGCGAAGCACGTTGGCTGCTGGGCCTCGCCACCCTGGCGTCCGGGGAGCCAGGCGCTCTTGCCGAGCTCACCAAGGCCAATCAACTCCTACTGGACGACAAGGACCCCGCTCAGCGCGAGCTGGTGTCCCGGGCGCTGGCCACCCTGGTGCTGGCCGGGCACCCGGGCACACCCACGCTGCTCGAGCATCTCCAAGACAACGCCCAGGAAGATCCCTGGGTGCACCTCTTCCTCGCCTGGCACGAGCTGGGGCGAGGGGCACGCAGCAAGGCGGCACTGCGGCTGGCCCAGGCTGTCGAGTCGGGCCCCGAGATGGCACGGGCCCACTACGAGCAGGGGGCCTTCCATGGCCAGGTCATCCGCGACGAACGCCTGCAACGAGAAGCCTGGAGACGTTATCTGAGGCTCGAGCCTTCCGGTGCGCGCGCGGCGACCGCTGCAGCCCTGCACTAAGCCTCCAGAGGGCCACGGCGTCACCATCGGTCACCGAACACACCTCTCACAAGCAGGTTTGTTGACCATCAGCGGATCGACCGGCTATGGTGCCGTCGCCTAACAACCCAGGGCTACCGGGCCGCCCCATATGGCCCCATCCGATGGAGGAAACATGACCCTGACCCGCCTATCCATCCTGGCACTCGCACTCGCCAGCTTCACCATCGCCGCCTGCGGCAAAGACGACACCGGCGAAACCGGCGAGACCGAAGGTGACACCGACACCGACACCGATGCCGACAGCGACACCGACACCGACACCGACATCAACTACTTCGAGCCCTACCTGTACTCCTGGGGCTTCGAGGGCGGCATCATAGGCGGCGAGGCTGCCACCATCGGTTCCTCGCACGGCGAGCTGCCCCCGTTCTTCTACTTCGAGCTCTTCGAGAAGGACTACCTGAACGGCTACGATGACCGCTACAGCTGCATCATCGGCTACGACGCCAGCACCACCGCCGGTTCATCCTCTGGTGCCGACTCCTTCTTCGACCTCGTCTTCGACCTGAGCGTGCCGTACTACAGCACCTGCGACAACCTCGACCCCAACGTCTGGGGCGACGACGAGTACGCCATCTTCACCAGCACCCAGTGGGAGCTCGGCTTCGAGCCCATGGGCCAGGATCTCATCGACATCTTCATCAAGCACATGGGTGAAGACAAGTGGGAAGAAGGCTGGGAGCCCTACACCTTCGGCGTGCAGACCTACCTCGATGGCACCGCCATCCACACCATGCAGACCATGTACGGCTACGGCTTCCCCCTCGACGGCGGCAACCTCGACGAGACCGCCAAGGTCATGGAGCTCACCGACATCGCCATGGGCGCGGATGGCTACTACAATGCCTCCCCGTTCTACCTCTGGTTCGTGAACTAGTGTCGGAGCCATGAGTCCCTGACCCGGGACTCATGGGGCACGCGAGCGTGCCCGCCGCGGCGCATGCGCGGCTCGAATCCGTATCGCTACGAGCCTTTCGAGCACATGCGCCAACCACGCCAGTCCGATATCTTCGAGCCCACGAGCCCACGCTCGTGGGCTTTCGTTCTTCAGGAGTACACCGCCATGGCTCGCACTTTCCCCCTGCTGGCCCTCTCCATCGCCTGCGGTCCCAAGCCCGATCTCGACTCCGATCCGGCCTGGGCACTCAACTGGGCGGAAGTCGTCCCCGCAGAGTCCGGCCTCGAGGGCTACCAGGTGTGGCAGCTCTTCGTCGAGGGCTGGGACGACAACCACGCGGATGAGTTCTTCAAGTGCAGCGTCATCCAGGACCTCGGAGGCTCGGTCAGCTCCTGCCCACAGACGGGCGTACCCACCTGCTACGCTACCTACGAGATCACCCTCGATCTGTCCGCGGACCAAGGCGTCGAAGCCTGCTCCGACGGGGTGAACAACGACGGCGGCTGGGACGGCCCCCCTTGGATGGCCTTGGGCGCCCTACCCACCGACCTCGAAGCCGATGCTCCCTACGACGAATACGTATTGGGCTGGTACATCGGCTACGACGAGAACACCTGGCTGGCCCACGGCTACGCCTACCCCAAGATCCTCGAGGAAGGCGGCGCGCCCGCCGGCCTGGGCTGGCTCAACGACGAGACCTACATCCTCTGGCCGGCCTATGTGTGGGAGCTTTAGGACAGCGCCGACGCCCCTCCCACGTGCTATCGTGGGTTTCCGACAGCGGCGGGTCAGGGCCGCGCGGAGCCAGTGATGTCCACACACCTCCTCGCCCAGGCCGGTCTCGTCTTCCTCTGCCTCACCGGTTGCACGGGGTTCGACGGGACGTTCGAGTTCGACGACTCCGCCAACCTCGGCGACACCGATGCCAGCCCAGAAGACAGCAGCACCGACACCGCCGACTGGGACCAGGTGGCGCCCTCGTGGTGGTCGCTCCAGGCCACCGTGCTCGTCGAAGAGACCCTGCCGGTCCCCGAAGACACCACGCTGACAGCCTCCCTGATCTCCGACGAAGCCGATCCCACGTCTCCAATCTGCACCGCCACCTTCGTCCCAAGCTCCATGGAAGACCAAGACCCGCCCGACGCTACGATCTTCCACTGGTGGCAGGTGACCCTGGGCGAGGCCACCGGAGACTGCTCCGCCCCGCAGCTGGGCTGGTTCGCCGACAGCATCGAGATCGGCGTGGGCGAGCTACATCCGGACATCGCGGCTCTGCTCGAGCCAGCAGGCTACGAGCATCTCGAGGGCTACCTCTACGGCGCCTACATGCGACAGTCCGACGACGACGACTCGGTCTGGACCTGGGGTATCGCTGGCAGCAACGCCTCTTTCGATTCCGACCAGGAATCCGTCGGCGAGGCCCCGCTCCCCAACGGGACCTACCAGCTGGTGCCCTTCTACCTGCTACCACTCCAGAGTGGGTAGCTCCGTGTAGCCGGCACTGGCAAACACACGCCCCGACAACTCGCAGTAGTGCCAGTCGGTGTCCACGCCGGTGATGGTCTCCTGCGTGGGCACGTCGTTGCAGTAGGGCAGGACGCCGCCGACGGAGTCGGTGAGCAGGTTGTCTGGCAGCCCAGCTCGAACCAACTCCTCACGTGTCTCCCCTGGTCCGTTCCCGTCGATGTCGAAGCCGTTTTGCTGGAAGTCGGTGATGGACGGCCAACTACCCTCGCTGGCACCGTTGGCCACCATGGTGTCGTGGGAGCGCTGCAGCGCCTCGCGCAGGGTGCCCAGCTGTTCCTTGGTGGTCTGGATCTCCCAGGCGGTGGCCTCGCGAGCCAGGGCTGGAGGTGGCTCGGGCACGGGTTCCACACCCCTCGGGCGCAAGACCTGGAACAGAGCGAACGCGCAGAGCAGGGCACAGAGCAGCAGCGCACCCAGCTGCAGCCCCAGGGCGATCCGCTCGAGCCGCAAGGCGTCCGCACCAGGCGCCAGACGCCGCAAGACCGCGTACCAGCCCGCGGAACGGAACCGAGCTCCAGCCCTCAACAACGCGCGGCGGGTTTCGCGATCGAGCCCCCGAGCGCCCGCGAAGTCCGCCCCGGACACCATGGCAGCGCTGGGATCGCAGTCGACGAAGGTCGCACGCCTTAGCACGGCACCCCGCAGATCGGCGCCGTCGAGATCGCAGGCCACGAGCCTCGCCCCCGACAGGTCAACGGTGGACACCCGGCCCAGACGAACCCGTTCGAGCCGTGCATCACCCAAGTCTACGAGCACTGCCTCGCGAAGGGTGCAGTCCTCGAGCCGAGCCTGGCGTAGAGAGCATCCTACCGCGCGGCCGATACCGACACCGTGTAGCTGCGCGCCATCGAGATCGCAGAGCACCATCTGCTCAATCTGCACGTCTTTCCAACGGGATCCCGCGCCGCGGCATGACTCGAGGCGCTGAATTCGAGCGCTCTCTACCGCACCCGCCGTGAGGTCTGAGCGTGCCAACGATGCGACCTGGTCCCCATCGGGCCCGAACGGGCCGAGCCGCGATACGACCTGGCCTTCGAGGACCAGGCCCTGCTCGCTTGTTTCACGGAGCTCGACAGCCTCGGCGGTGCCGAGGCGCAGCGCCCACTCGGGATGAAAGAGGCCAGCGAGGCGCCAGGGAAGTTGCGAGATCTTGCTCACGGGATGCACTCCAAAGAAGGAGCTATCCCATGAAGAACAACAGCGTCACCAACAGGAAGACCGGAAGCAGGATGACGGCGGCCCAACCCATGTAGCCAAAGAAGCTGGGCATCTTGTAGCCGTTCTCTTCGGCGATGGCGCGAACCATGAAGTTGGGACCGTTGCCGATGTAGGAGTTCGCCCCCATGAACACCGCCCCGCAGGAGATGGCCATGAGCATCTGCACGCCCTCGGGGCCGATCAGCGTACCCAGCTGTTCTGCCGATGGGCAGACCTCCGCACCAACCGATCCGCACGCCATGGCACCGAAGGTGACATAGGTAGGCGCATTGTCCAGGAAGCTGGACAGGAAACCGGTGGCCCAGAAGTACTGCCAGGGCTTGGTGATCCCCAGCTCGGCGCCGTGGGCCTGCAGCAGCATGGTGGCTGGGATCATGGTGACGAAGATGCCGACAAACAACGCCGCCACCTCGAGGATGGGCCCATAGGTGAAGCTGTTCTTCTTCCGGACGGCCTTCGAGGTGATGACCACGCTGGCGATGGTGAGGATCGCCATGCCGATCTCGCGGGCGTAGTACTGCCGGAAGTCGTCCACACCCTGCTCGGGGGACAGCAGCAGCACGCAGGCGATGATTCCACCCAGCAGCAGGAAGTTGACCTTGCCCTCGAAGCCGACGGGATCCACCTGGCGGTGATCGAGCTGGATGTGTTCCTTGTCTTCCTTGCGGTAGAACCAGGTGTCCACGGCGTAGAACATCGCCACCAGGATGACGATCGGCACCAGCCAGATGTGCCAGAGGCTCTCGAGGGTCCAGAAGAAGGGCACGCCTCGCAGGTAGCCGAGGAACAGTGGCGGATCACCGATGGGGGTCAGGCCGCCGCCGATGTTGGACACCAGGAAGATGAAGAACAAGGGGATGTGCTTGACGTACTGCCGCTGGCTGTTGGTCCGGAGCATGGGCCGGATGAGCAGCATGGAGGCACCGGTGGTACCGATGACGTTGGCGATGACCGCGCCGATCAACAGGAACGCGGTGTTGACCACCGGCTTGCCCTCGAGATCGCCCCGCATGTAGATGCCACCCGAGATCACGAACAACGAACCGAGCAAGGCGATGAAGGAGACGTACTCGGCCACTGCGTGGTGCAGTCCGTGCTCGGCGTCGTGAGCGTAGGGCGAGTGCGACAGGATGTAGTAGCCGAAGAGGCCCAGGATCGGCGCCATCCACACCAGCGCCACGATGAACTGGTTGCGGTTCTTCTCGAACCAGTGGTGGGCAACCATGGGCAGGATTGCGATGGACAGCAGCAGCCCCGCGAAGGGGATGACATGCCAGATGGTGAGAGCGTCCGCCAGGGAATGGCTGGCGTGGTCTCCTGCTTCTGGAGAAGCCAAGGCCGGGCAGGCCCAGAGCAGTCCGAACACCGAGAGCGACAACAGCTTCGAGAGCTTCACGGCTACCTCCGGCCCTAGGGGCCGTCCTACAGGCGCGCGCTCATAAACCAAGCTGGAGCGGGGCGCCAGCTGGCGTGTCATTCCATGGGACGGCTGCGCCCAAGACCCCTGCCACGTCCACCAGCCCACAGCCACATCGACTGGGTTGGCGGGATATCCTGCTGCCCATGGCCGAGCTTCAGAACACCTTTTCCTGGTCCCACTCCCGTCGGGGCACCTTCGAGCGCTGCCAACGGCAGTACTGGCTCACCTACTACGGCTCTTGGGGCGGCTGGAAACGCGACGCCCCAGCCGGAATACGCCAGGCCTACATCGAAAAGAAGCTCACCACCCGTGCGATGTGGATCGGAACCGTGGTCCACGACATGGCCGAAGGGGCGCTGCGTGACCTCCAGCATGGCCGTCAACCCGGCCCCGCCTTCCACGTGCGCAAGGCCATGAACCGCGCCCAGCGGGACATCCGCGAGTCGAAGTCCGAGGGTTGGCGCGACTGGCCCAGCAAGGTCTGCGCCTTCCAGGATCACTATTACGGCGTCGAGCCTCCCGAGGGTGCCTGGGACGAGGCGTTGAACGTCATCGAGACGCAG
>CAZVHW010000110.1:0-15998 GCA_964626835.1 uncultured Enterobacterales bacterium | reverse complement strand
GGACGCGTCTCGTCGACGACGCCATCGCGGAGCTCGAGGGGCAGCTCGGCGAAGCGGTCTTCTTGTCGAACGATGAGCGTGTACGAGCCGGGGGCGAGGCCTAGCTCGACCGGCTTGTCGCTGTCTTTTTCGAGCTCGATCACCAGGCGTCCGGCGGCGTCGCGGATGCTGGTTCTTCCGACCAGGTGCTCGCCCAGGGCGAGGGCCGCGGTGGTGGTGCGCAGGTCGGTGAGCACCAGGTCGCCGCTGCCGGCCATCTGGATGTCGTAGCCTGGGTGTTGGGGACCGTACGAAGTGCGCTCGGTGCCGCGCAGGGTGGCGTGGAACGCGTACTGGTAGGCTTCGTTGAAGGTGACCTTGCCGTCGCGGCTCATGTCGGCGGCGCCCCGCAGGCCCGTGACCAGGGAGTGGGTGAAGAAGCTGCCCTCGATGCGGTCGGCTTCCTGAGCCGCTTCGTCGGCGGAGCTCGAGGTGAGGTAGGCGTAGCCCTTGACCTCGTTGGAGGCGTCCACCAGGAAGGGAGCGCGTCTGACTCCGCCCTTGCCCCGCACCATGGCACCCGAGGCGCACGAGTCGAGGATACCGATGCGCACGTCGGCTGGCAGCTCCGAGACGTCTTCACGCAGCTCTTTGTAGCCGTAGTGCTCGCCCCCCAGCAGCAGCCCCTCTTCGTCCGAGTGACCCGAGTAGTAGAAGACGACCTCGGTGCGGGGAGCGTTGGAGGCCGCGATGCGCTGCCGGAGCACGGAGAAGGCGCGGTCGAGCTCGGCCCGATCGGGATCGGTCAGGGACATGCGGTCCTGGGGAGCCACGCCACCGAGGTCGGAGAGCACCTGCCCCAAGGCCTGGGCGTCGCTGTGGGCGTAGCGAAGGGTGACCCGGTTGGGACCGCCGTCGTTGCTTCCCACGACCATGGCGAAGCGGTGTACCGCCACCGTGGGACCATCCGCCGCAACGGCGACGCTGGGGCCAGTGAGCCCCAGCGCAATGATGCCGATGGCCAGACGGTGTGGGTTCATCGCTTCACCTTGTCGATGCGCACGGCGGTCTGGCTTAGGTGGGTGGGCAACGGGAGGTCCCGCTCGGCGGCTTGGCCGCTGCCAGCGAGCCTGGTGGCGGCGTCCAGAATCGTCTGGACGTCGATGGGCTTCTCGGAGGTCACGAGGAAGAACCGCTCGAACGAGGGAGCGTCATCCAGCTCGTATGAGAACCCCAAGGGCGTGCGACCGTCCAGTGAAAGTTGGGTGGAGCCCCCTGGCTCGGCTGGGAAGTGCAGGGTGACGGCGCTGCGCCCGTCGACGGAGAGGATGACGCCATGGTCGTGGCCTTTGGCGACGTAGGCCAGCTGGAGCAGATCCGTCTGGTGGGCCTGGGCACCCTGGCCCAATAGCTCCTCGTCGCTTCCGGTCTCGCGCCAGACCTGGAGCACGGGTTGTTCCATGCCCTTGCGGGTGGTCTGGATGATTTCGTTGTCGTGGTCGATGGTCGTGATTTCGTCCGGTCCCCAGGGCAGGACCACAATCAGGGCCAGCGCGGCGACGGCCGCGGGTACCAGCCCGCCAAGCAGCCAGCGACGGCGTTGACGTGACGTGGTGCGTCCGGCTTGGTCGTCTTCGGCGCGGCGGTGGTGTAGGCGCCGGCGAATCTCGGCCGCGGCGTGGCGCGGGGGGTGGGCCTCGAGGATGGCCGCATCGGAGGCCTGCAGGGCCTCGAGCCGCACCGTCAGGTCACCCTGGGGGGTGAGCCCGGCGCGCACGGCCTCGGCTTCGGCCTGCAGGTGGACACGGATGGTCTCGGACTGGTCCGGGGACAGCTCGCCCAGGGCGTAGCGCTCCAGCATCCAGTCCGGCACGTTCAGGGGGGGGGTGGTCATGCCAGGCTTCCTTCCAGCTCGGCCACGTGGGCCCGGAGCGTGCGCAGACGCTTCCGTACTCCGGACACCGAGAGGCCGTGCTCGCGGGCCACTTCCTCGAGCGTCATGCCGTCGAGCAGGTGCATGACGGCCATGGTGCGCGTGGATGGCTTCTCGCGCTCGAAGATGCGCTCCAGCCACTGGCGGGCATTGGCGCGCTCTTCGGTCACGGGCGCGCAGGCGATGCGCTCCAACAGGTCGTTGTCGTAGTGCGCGGGCTTGCGGCGCTTGCTGCGCAGCTTGTTGAGGCACGTGTTGGTGGCGGAGCGGTAGAGGAAGGACGAAGGGTGGTCCAGGCTGAGCTTGTCGCGGCGCCTAAGCACCTCTACGAAGACATCGTGCATCGCGTCCACTGCTAGCTCCTCGTCACGGAGCAGCGCCCTGCAACGGCGCAACACCATGGGTCCGTACCTTCGATAGAAATCCTCTACGTCTACGGTCAAGGGGCAACTCCTCCGTGACCTCGCTCTTGTTGACACCGGAGCGGGGGGCAGCTGTCACCAGGGATGGAAGCCGGGCTCGCCGCGAGCCGCGGACGGCGGAACGTAGCCCTTTCTTCACCCGTTTTCCGCCCCCTCGCGCCACCCGCACCCGGAGCGAGCGGTCCTGGGGTACCATGCTGGGGTCCCGAACTTCGACCGGAGGCCCTCGGTGGCGGCACCCACGCTCCTGCTCTTCCTGCTGGCCTGCACCCCCCGTGAGTCCGATGGAATCACGGTTACGGGAGATCTGGGCGGCCAAGCGTTCAACCCGGGCACGGTGGTCTTTGACGAGCTCGGGGCGGGACCCTACGACACGGCCGGCCCGGAGGATCAGCAGATCGTGGTGGTCCTCGCCGACGCGGATGACGTCTGTCCCTTGCTGGGGCCCCTCTACCATTACTGGTGGTCGCGCTGCGAGTCCGCCTGCAATGGCCTCTTCGAACAGCAGGACCTCTGGCCCGCCGACGAGCTGCGGGTGCTCTGGGTCGGCATCACGGTGGACGAGGTGCTCGAGGACACCTACACCTTGGCCGCCTCGGACAGCCCCGGCATGTTCAGTGCGAACTACAGGCCGGTGGATCTGTCGCTGCTGGCGGACCACGACGCGGCCAGCTGCTTCGAAGCCTGCACCGAGAACTACGGCTTTCTGCTCACCGATCAGGGACGGGCCAACACCGGCGACCTCGAGCTGACCGGGTACGACGGCGACATCCTCGAGGGTAGCTTCGACGTGCTGCTCTCGCAGGGCGAAGTGAGCGCGAGCTTCGACGCGCCTCTGTGCGAGATGGGGCTCCACTGATCCTCCTCGTCGCCCGGTGAGCGTTCGCACGACCTGGTTTCATCCGTGGTGGACTGGGATCGGTGTAGACTGAACGGGTCTCCGCCCGAGAGTTCTCCGTGCGCGTCTCCATGTCAGCCATCTTCCTCTTTGCTCTGCTCTCCGCCTGCCGCACGGACGACCCCAAGATCGACACCGGTGGGGGTGGGGACGACTGTACCTGGTACGCAGACGCCGATGGCGACGGCTACGGCGTCGTCGACGCGCCCGCTACGGGCCCCTGCGACGAGGACATCTCCGGGTACGTGGACAACGATCTGGACTGCGACGACGGCGATGCATCCATCAACCCCGACGCCGACGAGTACTGCAACGGCATCGACGACGACTGCGACGGCCAAACCGACGAGGACGCCGTGGATGCGGACACCTTCTTCCTCGACGCCGATGGAGACGGCCACGGTGGCACCGGCGGGACGGTGACCGCTTGTGAGGCGCCCGATGGGTACGTGGACGAGTCCACGGACTGTGACGACGACGACCCGGAGACCTATCCGGGGGCAGCGGAGCGTTGCGACGGATTGGACAACGACTGCGACGGCGAGATCGACGAGGACCTGCAGGAGCTGTGGTACGCCGACACCGATGCAGATGGCTACGGCAATGCGGACAGCACCCTGGACAGCTGCGACCCGGGTGAGGGCTGGGTGGCGGACACCACGGACTGCGACGACGGCAACTCCGCGGTGAACCCCGGCGCCGAGGAGGTCTGTAACGACATCGACGACGACTGCGACGGCGAGGTGGACGAAGAGCTGGCCACCACTTGGTACCAGGACGCGGATGGAGATGGCTTCGGGGACGCCGCGGTGGAGACCCTGGACTGCGACCCCGGTGCAGGCTGGGTGGACAACGCCGAGGACTGCGACGACGCCAACTCGGGCATCCACCCGGACGCCCAGGAAGAGTGCAACGGCTACGATGACGACTGCGACGGGCTGGTCGACGACGAGGACGACTCGATCGTCGGAACCTCCACCTGGTACCAGGACGCCGATGGCGACGGCTACGGGGACGACGCCAGCACCGCGGACGCGTGCGAGATGCCTTCCGGATACGCCGAGTACGGTGGGGACTGCGACGACGGCGACGCAGCCTACAATCCCGGTGCGTCGGAGGACGACTGTACGGATCCTGCCGACTACAACTGCGATGGCTCCACCGGCTACACCGACGACGACGGCGACGGGTACGCGGCCTGCGAGGACTGTGACGACGCGGACGCGGGTGTGAATCCGGACGCGGACGAGGTCTGCGACAACGTGGACAACGACTGCGACGGCACCATCGACGCGGACGCGGCCACGGACGCCGACACCTGGTACGCCGATGCGGATGGCGACGGGTACGGCGACCTCGCCAGCACGACCACCGCGTGTGATCCGCCCTCGGGCTACGTCTCGCTGACCTACGCCACCGACTGTGACGACGGGGACGCCAGTGTCAGCCCGGTGGCCGCGGAGTCCTGCAACGGTGTGGATGACGACTGCGATGGCGACGTGGACGAAGGGGTGATGGACACCTTCTACCTGGATGCCGACGCGGATGGGTACGGGGATGCGGCGAGCACCTCCGAGGCCTGTGACCTGCCCAGCGGCTACAGCGCGGACGACACGGATTGCGACGACGGGGACGCCGCGGTCAACCCCGGAGCTGACGAGATCTGTGATGGCATGGACAACGACTGCGATGGCACCACCGACGAGCCCGATGCCACCGATGCGTCCACCTGGTACCGCGACAACGACGGCGATGGCTACGGCGACGCCGCGGCGGTCACCGTGAGCTGCGATCAGCCCACCGGCTACGTCAGCGACGGGACCGACTGCGATGACTACGACGACGACGTGCACCCAGGTGCCGACGAGCACTGTGACGGCGCGGACGAGGACTGCGATGGCGACATCGACGAAGACGCGGTGGATGGTGACAGCTGGTACGCCGACGCCGATGCTGACGGTTACGGCGATGCTTCCGACGGCCTGGCGGGTTGCTCTGCGCCCACCGGCTACGTGGCGGACCTCACGGACTGCGACGATGGCGACGCGGCCATCAATCCTGCGGCCACCGAGATCTGCGACGGCATCGACAACGACTGCGATGGCTGGGTGGACGACGACGACCCGGCCGTGACGGGCACCTCCACCTGGTACGTCGACTACGACGGCGACGGCTATGGAGGCTCCTCGTTGAGCGTGGACGCCTGTGAACAGCCCTCGAGCTACGTGGCCGATAGCACCGACTGCGACGATGCCGATGCCACGGCATACCCGGGTGCCACGGAGGTCTGTGACGGCGCCGACAACGACTGCGATGGCGACACCGACGAGGACTACGACGCCGACGCCGACGGGCTGGCCGACTGCTTCGACAGCGAGGAGTGCGACGGCGTGGACAACGACGGTGATGGCTTGGTGGACGAGGGCTTCGACGCCGACGCGGATGGCCTGGCCGATTGCTTCGATGCGGAGGAGTGCGACGGCGTGGACAACGACGGTGATGGCTTGGTGGACGACGACGATCCCGACGTGACCGGTACCACCTCCTGGTACGTGGACTACGACGGCGATGGCTACGGCGGGAGCCGGTTGAGCGTGGACGCCTGCGAGCAGCCCTCGAGCTACGTGGCGGACAACACCGACTGCGACGACAGTGACGCCAGCGCCTACCCGGGGGCGGACGAGGTGTGCGACGGCGCGGACAACGACTGCGATGGCGACACGGACGAGGACGATGCCACGGACGTCTCCACCTGGTATGCAGACGCCGACGGTGATGGCTACGGCGACGCTTCGAGCAGCAGCGAGGCCTGCTCCGAACCCAGCGGCTACGTGTCGGACGACACGGACTGCGACGATGGGGACGGTGCCGTCAATCCCGGCGCCACCGAGGTCTGCGACGGGGTGGACAACGACTGTGACGGCCTGCTGGATGATGGCGACCCGTCGGTTACCGGGACCACCACCTACAGCGCCGACGTGGACGGTGACGGCTACGGCGACGCCTCGAGCACCACCACCGCCTGCACCCAGCCCAGCGGGTACGTCACGGACGACTCCGACTGTGACGACTCCGCCGCCGCGGTCAACCCGGCGGCGAGCGAGATCTGCGATGGGGTGGACAACGACTGCGACGGGCTCGTGGACGACGATGACGGGAGCGTCACCGGGGCCTCCACCTGGTACTCGGATGACGACGCGGACGGCTATGGAGACGCCTCGAGCAGCGACACGGCCTGCTCCGCGCCCAGCGGCTACGTGTCGGACGCCACGGACTGCGACGATGGCGACGCGGGTGTCTACCCCGGTGCAGACGAGTACTGCGACGGCGCGGACAACGACTGTGACGGCACCACGGACGAAGGAGACGCCGTCGATGCAGACAGCTGGTACTCCGACGCGGACGGGGATGGCTACGGTGACGTGTCGGTCACGCAGACCGCCTGCGACCAGCCCTCCGGCTACGTCTCGGACACCAGCGACTGCGACGACGGCGATGCGGCGGTCAACCCGGCCGGCAGCGAGACCTGCAACGGGTACGACGACGACTGTGACGGGCTGGTCGACGACGACGACAGCAGTGTCACGGGTACGTCCACCTGGTACCAGGACTACGACCTGGACGGCTACGGAGACATCTCGGTCACAACCTCGGCCTGCGACGAACCCTCTGGCTACGTCTCCGACGCTACGGACTGCGACGACGGCGACTACGACATCAACCCGGGTGCCAGCGAGGTCTGCAACGGCCTGGACGACGACTGCGACGGGACGGCGGACTCTACGTCGGCTTGCCCCTGCTACGTCGAAACCTACGACAACCATCCCTACATGTTCTGTACCAGCACCACAACGTGGAGCAGCGCCCAGTCCACCTGCTGGTCCTACGACTACCACATGCTCACGATCGACGACTCCAGCGAGAACAGCTGGGCCGACGCCACCGCCGACACCTACTCGACCTCCAAGTGGTGGATGGGCTTCAACGACATCTCGAGCGAGGGCAGCTGGGTCTGGGAGGACGGCAGCGCCGTCAGCTATACCAACTGGCACTCGGGCGAGCCCAACGACAGCGGCGGCGAGGACTGCGGGCAGATCAACCGCTTCCACCCCGACGTCACCTGGAACGACGAGCCCTGCAGCAGCAGCTTCTACTACATCTGCGAGGCCGACTAGACGCTACAGGGCTTCCACCAGCGCCGGGATGCGCTCGGCCTGGTAGGAGCGCGTGTCGTGGATGCTCTCGCCGGGGATCCAGGTGTACTCCCAGACGATCTCCCCCTCGACCGTGAGCTCCATGATGCGGTGGTCCGCCACCACGAGGTGGTTGCCGTTGTCCAGCAGATCCACGTCACCGCAGGAGATGACCCACCAGACGTCTTCCTCCCCGTACTCAGGGTACTGCCAGACGATCTCGGCCTGCATGGTGGACTCGTCCAGGGCGTATTCCATGATCCTGGACCAGCCCCTGCTCGAGTCGCCGTTGTCGTAGATCACGTAGTGGTCGTCGCCGATGGGTTCGAAGCTGTGGGACTTCTGGTACCAAGGCTCCATGGCGTCCGGGTCCGGAGCGAAGTCGCCGCCGAGGCCCAGGGTCCAGAGGATCTCCCCGCTGGCTCGGTCCACCTTGAAGGTGTGGCCCAGCACCCAGGAGTTGATGTAGGCGACGTCCTCGTCCGAGTCCACGACCACGCTGTTGAGGTGGGTCCACCACAACCCCATGTAGAGATCGTCGGGGTCGTACTCGAGGTGGTCGAAGGTGTTCCAGGACCACACCTCGTTGTTGTCGGTATCGAGCTGGATGACGCGATCGCCCTGGATCTCGTCGTCGCCGACGTATTCGTAGTTGGACTGGACGGTGACGTGGTCGCCGTTGTCCAGCTCGGTCAAGACGTGGTGCCACTGGCCCTGCTGGAGGTTGATGAGGTTGGGGTCCCCCGGCTGCTCGGGACCTTCCCAAGAGACGTTCCCCTGCAGGTCCATCTGGAAGCTGTGGTCTCCCGGCGCCACGTGGGGGCCGATCAACATCTCGCCTCGGTCGTGGAACCAGCTGACCTGGATATCGGCCCCGGCGTTTTCGTCGTCGTCCGCGAAGTACCAGACCACCTGGCCCTGTTCGTCCAGGATGACCACGGTGATGGGCGTGAGCGAGGCGTTCATGACGTTGGCGATGGTCCAGCCTGCCTGCACGGCCGCGGCATCCGGGATGGCGATCTCGCCTTGAAGCCAGGGATCGGGGAGGCTGCCGGTCTCGAAGACGGCGGGTTCGGCCCGTAGCTCCTTGCCCGAATCGGTGACCGAGACCGCCTCGAGCTGGTAGCTGCTGTCGGCCACCATGCCCACCACCACGACCTCGTGGTCGGTGACCAGCGCGTCACTGCCGACGCGGAAGGACGGCTCGGCTCCCTGGCCCACTTCCACCCAGGAGGAGGCGGGGTCCTTGGTCGTCCAGCTGACCACCGACGAGATGTCGCAGATGGGGTTGGTCTTCACCGTCGCTTCGAGCTGGGGGTTGCAGGCGACGCAGGTCAGGAGAGCCAGACAGGAGAGGGGAAGACCGGACCTTTGGGGCATAGCGGCTCCTCGAGAGCGGCTACGATACCCTCTCTCCAGGGCGTCCGCCCGTCGGAACCTAGAACATCGGCCACCAGCAACGCCCGGTGCAGGGGGCGCCGCCGTAGCATTCCTTGCTGCGGTTTCCTTGCTCGTCCCAGTAGAACCAGCGGCCGACCTTTTCGCCGTCGTGGTAGGCGCCCTTGGCAGCGGATTCGCCGCCGGGGTGCCAGGAGGCGTGGCATCCCTGCAGGAGGCCGTGCTCGTACCGCCCCTTGTCGCGCATGGTGCCGTCTTCCCACCACAGGAACGCGTCGCCGTGGAGCAGCCCGTCCATGTAGGTCAGGAGAGAGCGGGTCTGGCCGTTGGAGTACCAGCTCTCGAAGCGCCCATCGAGCTGACCCGCTTCGAAGAACGCCCGCCAGGCTCGGCCGCCGGTCTCGTACCAGGCGATCCAGCGGCGGACTGCCAGGCCCGCGTGACAGGTGCCTCGCTCGCGCTTCTGGTCGGATCCGGGCCAGGACAGAAGGTACTTGCCATCCTGCACCTCGGTTGGGCACTGCAGGGCCGATTCGCCGTCCAGCACCGGGACGCCGTCTCGATCGGGTTCAACGCCGACGTCAGCCGAGGCCATGGGGGCGAGGCCGGACATCGCGGCGTAGGCCAGCAGGAGCCAGGTCGGTCGGAACTCCATGTTCAGGCCAGCGGGAGGAGGATGCGGAAGGTGCTGCCCTGGCCCTCCGTGCTCTGCACGGTGATGGTCCCGTTCAGCTCCTTGACGATGCGGCTGGAGATCGCCAGGCCCAGTCCCGTGCCAGGAATGCCCTGGCTCGCCTTCGAGTGGGCCCGATGGAATTCCTGGAACAGACGTGGCAAGAACGACTGGGGAATGCCGATGCCCGTGTCGCGCACCTCGATGCAGACCTGGTGGACGTCCTCGTCGGTCATCCTGTCTGCGCGGATGAACACCGACCCGCCCGACCGGTTGTAGCGGATGGCGTTCTCGATCACGTGGGACAGCGCCGCCAGCAGGCCGAAGCGGTCGCCGCGCACCACGAGGGGGCCGGTGGGTTCGTCGAGGTGTACCGAGACGTGCATGGCTGCGGCGTCCTCGCGTGCGTCCGCGGCCAGCCCCTCGAGCAGGGGGACGATGTCGGTGCTGGCGTCGGTCTGGATCAGGGCGCCGGCTTCGATCCTGGCCAGCGCCAGCCAGTCGTCGACGATGGCCAGGGCTTCGTCGAGGCGCACCACCGATCGGTCGATCCAGGGTTGCGTGTGGTGGGCATCCGGTCTGGACTGGGCGTCTTCCTGAAGCAGGTCGAGGTACTGTCGTACGGCCACCAGCGGGGATTTGAGCTGGTGGGAGACCACCGTGATGAAGCGGCGCTCGAGCCATGCGCGCAGCTCGGCCGGGGTGTCCGGATCTGGGGTCTGGGGCCGTTCGGTCTTGTCCAAGCCTTCGGCTCCGGCAGCACGGGGGAGCCTCCTTTATAGATCTTCGCCGTCCCCGTATCCAGCGATGCTTGTCAGGGAAGCGTGACGAAACACCCGGAGCCGCTGGTGGCTCGTCCTGGGTGAAGGGCGATGAGCGCCCCAAAGGAGCGAACCATGGACAAGCATCCCATCGACGTCACCACCGACTCTTTCGATGCCGAGGTACGGCGTGCCGCCGAGCCCGTCATCCTGGATTTCTGGGCTCCCTGGTGTGGCCCCTGTCGCCAGATCGGGCCCGTGCTCGAAGAGCTCGCCGCGACCTACGCGGGGCAGGTCAAGGTCGCCATGGTCAACGTGGATCAGGAGCCGGCACTAGCCCAGGCTTTCGGCGTCCGCAGCATCCCCACCCTCACCGTGCTGCACCGTGGAGAGTCCGTGGGCCAGATGGTGGGCTTTCGTGGCCGGCCGGCCCTCGAGGATCTGTTCGAGGATCTCGCGAAGCTCGATCGGGCCGCCAGCTGAAGGCCAGTGGCTTCCTAGGGCAGCCAGATCGCGATCTCGACCCGGCCGCCGAGCATGACCTCGAAGTCACCGTCGGCGAGGGCCAAGCCCAGCCCGGGAACCACGTACACGCCGACGCCCATGGCCTCTGCGGTCTGCACGCCCATGCGACCTTCGGCCATCAGGGCCAGGTACAGGGGCTTGAAGTCCGTGTCGGCCCGCAGGTCGAAGCTGGCGCCGGGCATGATCGTCCCCTCGAGCCCGGTGCCCGTGGAGAAGGTCGGGCCCGGGAAGTAGGCGTTTGCCCATAGCCAGATGTCGTCCTGGGTGATGCCCTGCACCAGCTCGAGGGGGTGGAGCTGGACCAATGCGCCGTCCGAGTAGAGGTCCAGGCTGGGGTAGATGCCAAACGGCGAGACATAGTAGCCCCGGCTCGAGCTCTCGAGGCCTATCCCGTAGCTGGTGCCGTAGCCCAGGGCGTGGGCGGTGCCGGGGAGAGAGAGGAGGGTGAACAAAGCGAGGATTCGGTGCATGGGTCCTCCTGGAGGGCTCTCGGCTGGTCATAGCCTACTCGACGCTCTATGGTTCACCCCATGCTCAACCTGGCCGGCACAGCGGTGAAGGGTGTCAGCATAGGCGGCGTGGAGACGTGCATTCAGCTGCCCGGGCTGGACCTGTGCTTCGACATCGGGCGCGCTCCGCGCTCCGCCGTCCACCGTTCGCGCGTGGCGTTCAGCCATGGGCACCTGGACCACACCGGTGGAATCGCCTTGCACGCCGCCACGCGAGCGCTGACCGGGCTGGCTCCACCGACCTACCTGGTGCCCGCGCCCTACCTCGAGGATCTGCGGGCCCTGTTCCGGGTGTGGCGCCGCATCGACCGCTCGCGCCTTCCCTGCGAGCTGGTCCCCATGCGGGCCGGGGACCGGCACCCCCTGGCCAAGGACCGGGAGCTCGTCGCGTTTGCCAGCCATCACCGCGTGCCCAGCCTTGGCTACGGCGTGTTCTCGTGCAAGCACAGGCTTGCCCCGGAGTATCGCGGACGGCCCGGCCCAGAGCTGCGAGATCTACGCCTGTCCGGCGTCGAGATCACTCGTCCGATCTGGACCTGCGACGTGGCGTTCACCGGCGACACCAGCCTCGCGGTGCTCGACCAGGAGCCCTGGCTGCTACAGGCGCGCCTGCTGATCCTCGAGTGCACCTTCCTGGACGATCGTGTGGGCGTGGCGGCCTGCCGCGCCAAGGGGCACGTGCACCTGGACGAGATCATCGAGCATGCGGAGGCCTTCGAGAACCAGGCCATTCTGCTGACCCACTTCTCGGCGCGGTATTCCCTGGCGGAGATTCGGGCGATACTGGGGGACAGGCTCCCGGAGTCCTTGCGCAGCCGTGTCCATCCCCTGATCCGTCAGAGCTGAACCCAGCCCCTCGTCATGCCCAGCGCTACCAAACCCACCCCGGTCTGCCCCAAGCTCCCGGAGCGGTACCAGCCGCTACCCACCGCCGAGAGTGCTCTGCTCGGTTCGGGCGGCATGGCCGACGTGTTTCGGGCCCGGGATCGCCTGTTGGGCGACGAGGTGGCCATCAAGGTGGTTCGCGCCGACGTGATGAAGGCCCCGGAGTTCAAGGCGCGCTTCGAGCGAGAGGTGGCCATCTCCGCCGGTGTGGTCCACCCCCACCTCGTGCCCCTGCATGACCTCGGCGAGCTACCCGACAGCCGCCCGTACCTGGCCCTCGCCCTTGCGGACTCCGGCAGCCTGCTCGAGCTGCGCCGCTCCAACCCGCCCTGGCCTCTGTTGCGACGACTGCTGGACGAAGCGCTCTCTGCGCTGTCCTGCCTGCATGCGCGGGGCATCCTGCACTTGGACGTCAAGCTGTCCAACGTGCTGCTACAGCGGGGGCGGGACAACAAGCTCCACGCGTGGCTCTCCGATCTGGGACTGGCCAAGGCGCTCGAACATCGCGAGGCCTTCCAGGGCACCCTGGCGGGCACCCTGTCGTACATGCCCCTCGAGGTGCTGCTCCGTCGTTACGGGGAGATCGGGCCCACGGCTGACCTGTTCGCGGTCGGGGTGCTCATCTATCGCCTGGTCTCGGGTACCAACCCCTTCAAGGAGCAGGGTGTCCCCGCCCACATCAACCTGCGCTATCGCCCTCCCCGCAGGCTCCCCGTCCGGCGTGGCCTGACGGTCCCGGTCGGCCTCGAGGAGATCGTCCTGTCGTTGGTCCAGCCCGACCCTCGCACCCGGTTCGACCTGGCAGCCGATCTCCGCGCAGCCATTGCTTCCTTGCCCAGGCTCGACGAAGACGTCGAAGACGACGTCCACGTGGACACGGCCGAGCACCGGGCGACGGCTGCTCCCACCGACGTCCTGGGGGCCGAAGAGCACTCCTCCAGCTGGTGTAGCGAGGATCCGGTGTTCGGCGACCCCAGCGAGCCACCTCACTGGAACCGGCCCAATCAGGGGCCGGTGCCCTTTCGGCCCTTGCCCGAGCCCGGACTGGGTGCGCGGGCTCGTGCCAGCCTGCCTCTCTTCGCGCTTCGGGAGATCCCCCTCGTGGGGCGCGAGAAGGAGCTTCAGCAACTCTGGGACGCAGCTCGCGGTGTCGCTGCCAGCGGCCGTCCTGCCGCGGTGATCCTGCGGGGCGACGCAGGGGTGGGCAAGTCCCGCTTGGTCGGCGCGGTGGTGCGCTCTCTCGAAGAGACCGGTCACGCCATCCCCATCGAGGTGAGCTTCTCGCAGAATGGCGGCCCGGGGGATGGCTACGCAGCGGCGGTGCGCCGTCACTTGCGCCTGGTGGGGGACGACCCCGAACTCACCCGTTCTCGGCTCGAGCGCTGGATCGCGCGGGATTGTCAGGAGATCACGGCCGACGTATTGCTCGAGGCCGAGTTGCTGCAGCGCTGGGGAGTGCCCGCCAAGGGGCAGGAGCCCGTCTCGGCCGGCGTGGCCCGCGAGTACCTCTTCAAGCACCTGGTGCGGTACGCCTGGCGCGGCCTGGGGCTGCTGGTCGTCGAAAACGCGCACTGGTGTCGGGCGAACGACGACGGGCCCGACCTCGCGGCCACGGTCCTGCAGCTCGGTCTGCCGGTACTCGTCATCGTCACCACGCGGGTCAACCCCCTGGACGTCCGCCCAGCGGCCAAGCAGGGGCTGCGCGCCCTCCGGGATCTCGGCTCGGCGGAGATGACCCTCGAGGCTCTGCCTTCGGACGTCATGGGGGCCCTGGTGGACGAATACCTACCCCTGGACGCGGGCCTGGCGGCAGAGGTGGCTCGCCGCAGCGAGGGCAACCCGCTCTTCGCCCGAGAGCTCATCGGCCAGTGGTGCCGCGAAGACGCCTTGGTGGCCGACTTCGGCCCGCTGGGGCGCATCGGGCGGCCTGCAGATGGCGGGCTTCGTTTTCGCTTGGCCGTGCCCAAGCTCGACACCATTCCCGACGACATCCGTTCGCTCCTGGCCGCGCGGCTCTCCACGCTCATCATCCGTGCCCGCAACGCTGCGGCCGTCGGGCGTGCGCTGGACGTGGTGGGGATCGCCGGTAGCGGCCTGCCCTGGAAGGTCCTCGCCCGCGCCGCAGGGCCGGGGCTGTACGATCTGGTCGAGGGGAGCCTGGTCCGGCGTGTCGGCAACACCGCGGCCATCGAGCATGCCATGTTGGCTCAGCTGTTGCGCGAGCGGGTGCAAGGCCGGGCGGCCGTCAAGGCCCACGTGGCGCTGGCGGATTCCTGGCGAGCCGACGGCCATCATCCGCGGGCGCAGGTCGCGGTGGGCCATCACGAGCTGGCCGCCGAGCGACCTCGTCGGGCCTTGAAACCTCTCATGGCCGCGGTCGAGTGGCTCGAGGTTGCGGGCAACGTGGGCGAGCTGCGGGGGGCGGCACAGGAGCTCAACCGCGCAGCATTGGCGGTCGGGACCGACGAGCGGCCGTGGGTCTTGGCTCAGCTGGCCCTGGCGTGCGCCGACCGCGCGGCAGGCTCCATCCCGGACGCGCTCAAGCGCATCGAGACCCTGCTCGAGCGCGAGCTGACGGACTCGGATCTGGCCATCGAGGTGGCCGCTCAGTACGTCAACACCTTGGACTACGAGCCCCGGGCCAGCCTGGGTCTGCCGGCGCTGCAGGCTGTGGAGCACTTCCTGCGCAGCGCTACCCCTTCGGCCCGCGCCCGTTGGCACCAGGCTCGCGCGGCCTGCCTGCTGCACATGGGGCGCGCCCGGCCCGCCGAGCGGGAGCTGCGGGAGGCGCTGGACGTGGTGGAGCGGGACTCGCACCGGGCGGAGATGCTCTATCAGCTGGGCAAGGCCGTGGAAGACCAGGACATGGGCCAGGCCTTGGTCCTGCTGCAGGACGCCAGCCAGCTGGCGGGGCGGGTGGGCTACGCTTCGCTGCAAGCCCAGGCCCGGGCGGTCATGGCGCGAATCCTCGGGGTCCGCGGCAGCTGGGTGCGCGGTCAGGCCATGGCCGAGCAGGCCGAGCACACCGCCTTGGCCATCGGCCACCATTGGCAGGTGCCTCTGTTCCGCAACTCCCGCGCGGAGTGCCTGCGTTTTCAGGGTGACGTGGCCGCGGCGGCCGAGCTGTACCGTGAGGGCCGAGGCTGGGCGGCGGCAACCGGGCAAAAGTCCTGGACCTTCGTCTTCGATCTCAACCTGGCCCTCTGCGCACTGCTCCGAGGTCGGCTGGGTGCCCTGCGCGATCGGCTGGACGCCATCTCCAACGAAGCCGATCCCCAGTGGGAGCCCTTCGCCCACTTCGTGGCGGGCCTCGAGGCCGCCTGGGCCTCGTTGACGGGTCGCGGACCCGAGGTGCTGCAGGCTCTCCCCCTGCGCCGCATCGTCGCCGAGGGGCTCGACGGCGCCCTCTTGTTGAGCCTCCTGCTGCGGGCGGCTCGCAAGCGCGGGTGGGGGGCCGAGTCCGGGCGCATCCGCGAGGTGCTCGAGCAGGGCTTGGCCGAGAGGGGTCTCAAGGCTTCGCACCTGCAGCCGATGCTGCAGGTCTTCGAGAGGTCCGCTGGCTTCCTGCAGGCCGACTACGGTTCCCTGTTCGGGCCGGGAGCGGACAAGGACCCCACGAACTAGCGCTCTACGGCTCGACGGGTTGCTGGCGTAGGATGAAGGTGCCGGTCCACGCGTACCCGATGGCGATGACGGGCACCAGCAGGTTGAGGAAGGCGAAGGGTACGTATTGGATGGTGGCCACCCCCAGGGTCGCGGCCATGAACGCGCCGCCGGAGTTCCACGGGCAGAGGCAGGAGGTCACGGTGCCGCCGTCCTCGA
>CAZVHW010000109.1:0-16035 GCA_964626835.1 uncultured Enterobacterales bacterium | reverse complement strand
TCAGCCATGAAACCCGGATCCTGGCCTGCAGCGGCTGTGGGGGCCCCCTGGAGGCGATGGCCAAGGGGGGGACCCGTCCAGTGCCGCTACTGCGGGGCGACCAACCAGCTCATGCCCCGGACCGAACCTCCCGATCTGTCCCTCGGCAGCTCCGAGCCCGTGGACGAGGTGGAGCGGCTTCGCAGGCTGAGGGAACAGGATGGCAAGCCCACCCCGCCACCTGCGAGCCTGCAGGGGCTGCTGGCCGAGGATGGCTCCATTCCCGCCTGGAAGGTGAAGGAAGCGGTGTCGGTGTGGCAGTCCGCCCGCGTCGAGGTGGGGGAGGTGGGGGGCTACGAGGCCGCGGAGCGGCTCCTGTTTCTCACGGTGCTGTTGGCTGGCCACTTCGGGGAGCAGAGCGATCCCCTGCGGCAGCGGGCGATGTTCGAGAGCGCGTTGGAGGTGTTCACGCTTCCGCGGCATGTCCAGATCGTGCGGGGCTATCTGGCCCGCTCCGCGGTCTGGGCGGGCGATCTGGACGCAGCGGAGAGCTGGCTGGCGCCGTGCGATGCGCGCTCGGACGATCTGCAGACCGACGCCGCGTACCGTCTCTCCCGCGCCTTCCTCGACACGGCTCGCCGCGACTTCGCCGCGGTGCTGGACGTGTTGGGTTCCCGCGCGGACGAAGCGCCCCTGCCTTTGGAGATGCATCCCACCGCCACCCTGCTGCGAGCCCATGCCTGGGAATCGAGGGGTGTGCTGGACCGCGCGGTCGGGCAGCTTCTCGCGGCCATGAAGCGCGGCCAGCGTCGCGAGCTGGAGCTCGGGCTTCAGCGCCTCGAGGACTGGAACCTCTGTGCACTCGCCTACCCGGAGGCCGTGAAACAACACCGGGCGGCCTCCACCACGGCGGCCCGCAGCTCGCCCGCCACCTTGATCGCGTGGTCGTTCCTGGGTTTGGCTGGTTTTCTAGGCTTGATCGCGCTGGGGCTTGTCGTCGGTGGCCTCGTCTGCCTGGGCATCGCGCTGATCTCCGTGGTCCTCCCGGCTGTCGTCGGCGGTGGAGAAGAAGCCTGGATCACCGGTGGCGCGCTGGGCTTTTCCCTCGCTGTCACGGGTGTGTCGCTGATCGCCCCGGGCGTGTCCATGGTGCCCTTCGTGGTGATCCCAGGGTGGATCGGGCGCCGTATGCTGGCCCGTGCGCGACAGAACGTGGAACTTCATGATCGCGGCGTCGAGGTTCAGGCGGAGGTGGTCAGCGTGCGCGCCACCGGCGCGAAGGTCGACGGCGTCCCTCAGTACCGGATCGAGCTGCGCATCCCGCGCGACCTTGGCGAGCCCGCCACCCACACGGCCGAGCTGCCCCTCACGCCTCTGTCCTACCGCCGCCTGCAACCTGGCGCGACCCTCCCCGTGTTGGTGCACCCCGACGACCCGTCGCGGGTCCATCTGCAACTCTGATCAGCCAGGCTCGGAGCACGGCCTCCGATCCCAATCCCCACTCCCTACAACACCTCCAGCACCTCCAGCTCCACCATCCTTCCCTCCAAGCGCAACCCCGCCTCGTCTCCCTCCCTACGGCCTCGCAATGCCCGCGCTAGCGGCGAGGTCGGCGACAGCACCGTCACCACGCCTTCCTTGGTCTGCAGCTTGTCGCCTTGACCCCCCGGCAGCAGCAGGTACCGGCGTTCCTCTCCTTCTTCGTCCGCCACCGTCACCAGCGCCCCCCCGATCACCCGCTCCCTGGGCCCTGGGTCCACCTTGTCCAGCAGGTCCAGCGCCTCGACCAGCTCGGTGAGCCGGCGGTTCAGGCCCGCCGCCAGGTAGCCCTGGGAGGTCACGGCCGCTCGCTCACCGCGGTTCTCCGGCCTGAAGTCTCCGTCCACGCGCATGCCGCTGCGAGTAGCGGCCAGGCTGGCCTCGAGGCTGCGCTGTCGCCCGAGGAGCAGGGCCCGAAAACGTTCGACGAGAGTCCGCTTGTCCATTCCCGCCGACTAGCCGGCGGCTGGGTGGCTGTCATCCCCCCCCCAGGGCTAGGGAAGCATGTTCGAGTGGGCCGCCGCGGCTGAGTCCGCGGGATAGCCATTCGCACTGTTCCCATCGCCGGAGTTCGCATGCGCCCTCCTCGTCCCAACCAGCCGCCTCCACCTGTGCGCAAGGGCCTGCCACTGTGGGTCTGGGTGATCCTCGTCATGGGAGTTGGCTTGGGCTTCCTGGGCCTGCTGCTGACCGTTCTGCCCTTGGTCCTGCTGTTCTGGGTCATGGGCAGCGGGCACCAGTACGACACGCAGGCCGTTGTGTCTCCAGACAGCTCCGCGGTCCTGTGGATGGAAGTCGACATGGACGATCCGGGGGTCGCCGACTTCGTGTCTCACGCGGTGACGGTCTACCCCGACATGATGGCGCGGGTGCGGCGGGCCCAGGGCTACCCAGCGGTGCTGAACCAGCTCAAGTCCATGCGCGACGCGCACAACCTCCAGGCCGGTGTCCCGTCGTTGATCCCAACCCAGGTCGCCATTGCCTTCGAGCCCGATCCCGACGATCTCGAGCTCGCGGTCCTGGTCGCCTTCAACCTTCCCAGCTGGGGCCGTGGCATCCGCCTGCTCATGCGCTTCGCCAGCTGGACCCAGGCCAAGCTGGCCGAGGGCGATCCCGAGATCCGCCCCATGCAGCTGCTGGAAGTGGGGTCGCACACGCTGTACACCCAGCCTGGCAGGGGCGACGACTTTTTCTGGGGTGCCATGGATGGCACCACCCTGTTTGGGTCTGGCTCCTACGATCTGATGGTCGATGCCATGCAGCGCATCGACGAGGAATCACCGCCCGAGCTGCACGCGGATCTGAGCGCCGCCTTGGACGAGCTGGGGCAGAGCGCGTTCGAGCTGACCGGGGCCATGCGCTATCAGGCCCCCGTGGTGGACAAGGTCTGGCCCGAGCCCGTGGTCATCGACGGCCTGAGCGACTCCGAGATGGAAGAACTGAAGGCGGTAATCGAGCAAGGTGGGGGGGCGATACCCGGCTTCGAGGACGCCGTCGCCGAGCAGCTCGATGAAGCGCAGCAGCCCCGGGAGCGCAACTGCCTGGCGGAGCTCGATCCCGACACTCACCGGTCCCTGGCCTTTGGTGTGGACGTGGTGAGCGCGGACGAGCTGACCGGCCAGGCGGTGGTGCTCCTGACCGAGCCGACACACGCAGACCTGGTCGAGCGCTGTCTGCTCGACAGCTGCGAGGGATACGTCGAGCGGCTGGCCGAAGACGGCCTCGAGCTGGTCTGTTCCGTCGAGCGCGCGGGGAGCGCGGTTCGTGGTACGGCGCGGCTCACGGGCATCGAGGCAGCCATGGAGCGCTGGGTTCGGGAGCTCGAGGAAGAGATGCAGACTCATCACGCCGCGGTCGATAGCGGCAGTTCGGTCACAGCACCCCCAGCCACCTTCGATGACCTGCCGGAACTCGAGGGGGTGGAGTTCTAGCTGCGTGCGTCACGGCGCGGCGTCGCTGCCCACCAAGGCGCCTGCCGCCTGAAGCAGGCGTGCGAACTGCTCGTCGGAGAGCGGCCCCCCTGCGTGGGTGCCGGCCTGGAATCCCGCCAACAGGGCGTTGGCGTTGCGGAACTGGATGCCCTGGGTGATCACCAGGCACTCCTTCCATGCCCTGCGGGCGCGCCCCTCGAGACGCTTGAATCCCTCGGCGTCCATGGCGTAGAGCCAGCCGTCGGTGGCGGCCTGGCAGGTGGCGGTGCGGGGGCCGGCCTTGGGCAGGGTGACGGTGCTGAAGAGCCCGCCGGGATGGAAGGTGACCAGCACCTCGGCCATGCGGTTGCGGACGTGTCTCAAGGCCTGGACCTCGCCCACCGCCAGCAGGAACGCAGCGTCTCCGGGCTCGCCTTCCTTGGCGATCAGCTCGTCTTTCTCGAAGGCTCGGGCCTGGAAGGTGTCGGCGATGGTCTCGATTACGGCGGGGGGCTGCTCGCCCATCGTGGGGAGCCGCTCGATGAGGGGTAGGAGGGGAGGGCAATGTGTGTCGCCGCCGACCTTGCGCAGCATCTTCCAGAGGCGCGCCAGGCCCGAGACGGGTGCTTCTTGGGGAGCGGCGATGACCCCGTGCGAGAGCTTGGCGATGCGCTTGTCCGTGGCGCGGATGCGGCGGGCCAGGACCTCGAGGCCGTGGTCCAGCAGACGTTCCTGGAAGGGGGGGTAGGCCTGGGCGAGCCGCTGCAGCTCGTAGACGTCCAAGAGCAGGACCGTCGAGGTTGCGGTTGCAACGACTGTGGCGGAGCGCCGAGCGTTGGAGCTAAAGGCGGAGGTCTCACCGACCAGGTCGCCCGCGTGGATCGCTTCGATGGTCTCGCCGTCCACCTGGACCTCCAGCCCACCTCGGAGCAGCAGCCCGATCTTGGGCGCGGGGGCCTCCTGCTCCCAGAGAACATCGCCCGTGCGCAGGTGGCGACTGGTCCAGGCGCGGGCGATGATGCGGGCGTTGTCCTGGCCCAGCTGGCGCAGAGGCAGCAGGCGAGCCAAGTCGTTGACGGCGGCTGGCATGGGGATCTTCGGAGACATGCGGACAAACGAAACAAGACTGTAATCCGGTCTCGCCGATGGTGGCAGCTCACGGAATCAGGGAGGCAGCAAGGCGATGCCACCTTCGGTAACTGCGGACAGCACGCGGGTGCTCGACCCCCATGGCGTGCGGACCTTGGGGCCTTCGTACCAGGCGTCCAGCTGCATGGCCAGGTAGGGATCGCCCGTCGCGTCGTCCTGCATGGGCTCGAGCTGAGCCAGGTCTGCAGCTGGGACGGTGATCTGGCCCCAGACGTCGGGTTGGCAGGCCAGCGCCTCGAAGGGTTGTTCCTCGCCTTGGTGCATGTTGCGCAGCATCAGGTAGGGCACGTGCTGGACGGCCGCGCCTCGGGCCACGGGCATATCCTGTCGGTAGTCCCAGGCGAGTACGTGGTCTCGCGGGGGGTCGAGTACGAGCCTGGCCGACTCGTCCAGGTCGGCCGGAAGTTCGGTGAGGACGATGTCTGGGCCCACGACGAAGGCTTCCTCGGCGAAAAAGGCGCCGAGCCCGTCGTCGCCGTCGTCGCCGGGCACCTCGATGTCCAGCACCTCGCTGAAGGGGAAGATGTCGTCGTCACAGGCCTCGAGGCCGTAGTAGACGCGGCCGTCTTCGTCGGTCTGTCGCACCAGCTCGAGGCTGTCGTCGGGCCCGTGCAGCCAGAGGGCCTCGCCTCCCTGCCAGGAACCCCGCACCTGCCACAAACCCAGGCTCTGCTCGTCTTCCCCAAAGGAGGTGTAGGCGCAGGTTCCAGGCGCCTTGGGCAGCTCGATCACAGCGTTGCCGGTGCCTTCCCAGAGGCCGTCGTGGCTCCCGGGGTCGGTGAAAGCCACCTCGACCTGGCAGCGGGTGATCGTGGCCCCCCAGTCGCCGCGCTGCAGGGCGACCGAGAAGGACATGGCCACGCGATCCCATTGCTGCGCTTCGCCCTGCCAGGGCGCCTCCAGCGCTTCCTCCTCGATCTCGATCGTGGCTGTGCAGCCACAAAGGAGGAGAGCCAGGATGGAGAGAGCCCGCGCCATGGGGACATCATCTCACCCACGGGGCGCGGGCGCTACTCCGGGACCATCCCGAAGGGCGAGGGGGAGGCTCCTTCTTCCTCCATCTCGATCGCGGGCGCTTCCTTGCCGTCGTCCTTTGTGCCGAACATGCGCAGCTTGCGCTGCCATTCCTCGTCGGCCGGATCGAGCGCCGTGGCCTTGCGGAACGCGTCGCGCGCTTCGTCGGGCTGGCCGAGGTCCAGGTACAGATCGCCCAGGTCGCCCCACAGCTCGTCGTTGGTCGCGTGTTCGTCTACCAGCTCGAGGAGCACGTCGAGCTTGGGCTGACCCGAGATGGCGAGCACCTTGTCCAGCCACTCGCTGTCGCCTGGATCGGCGGCCAAGGCCGCGCGGTACTGCTCGAGGGCGGCTTCGCGGTCCCCGCTGGCGAGCAGGGTGTCCCCCAGGGTGCCCATGATCTCGTCGTTGTTCGGTTCGGCCTCGAGCCTGGCCTCGAGGGCTTCCACCAAGGAGCCCGCTTCGGCGCCGCTGACACTGCCCGTGGAGGCGCACTCGGCCACGCGGTCGTTCCACTCGCTGTCTTCGGGGTCGAGCTGCTGGGCGCGCTGGTAGGCCATGCAGGCTTCCTCGCGGCGGCCCAGGTAGGCGAGAAGGTCGGCGTAGTCTCCCATTCTCTCGTCGTCGTTGGGATTCGTGTGCATCTGCTCGCGGAACATCTCGATCAGCGTCTCCTCACCCCCCAGCTCGAGCACCTTGTTGATCCATTCCTCGTCGCTGGGATCGATGCGGAGCGCGTGGACGTAGTAGCGCAGAGCCTTGTCCACGTCTCCGGACAGGGCCAGTTCGTCGGCCACGTCGCCCCAGATTTCGTCGTTGCCGGGATCCTTCAAGGCGCGCCGCTCGAGGCGGGAGACCTTGTTGCGGGGCTGCAGTTCGGCAAGGGCGTCCCGAGCTGGCTGGAACGCGGGATCGACGGCGAGCACCTTCTGGTAGGTCTTTCGCGCCTTCTTTTTTGCGTGGGCCTTGCGGTAGGTGTCGCCAAGCATCATCCAGGCCGCGGTGGAATCTGGCTCGGCCAGGACCTGGGCCTGGGCGGCGCGGATCCGCCTGGCCGACCAGGGCGTGTGGGCGCAACCGACGAGCCCGACGGCGAGCAGGAGGGCGGTGATGGAGGGGAGGGGAAGGTGCATGGAGGATGCCTCGTGGAATGATCGGCGTGAAACTAACGGGTTGCGGCTTGGTTGACGGACGCTGCGCCCCTGGTGATGCTGGTTCCGACCCCCCAGCCCCACCTAAGGTTCCTTTTTCATGGCCGCGCTTCCCATCTCCGGTTCCGGTGGCTGTGCGCTGGTGGGCATGGTGCACTTGCGCCCCCTCCCTGGCTCGCCGGGTTGGGGGGGCGACATGGCCTCGGTGCTCGACGCTGCCCGCCGTGATGCCGAGCACCTTGCGAACGGGGGATGCGATGCCCTGTTGGTGGAGAACATGGGCGATCTGCCCTACCTGAGGGGCCGTGTCGCGCCGGAGACCGTGGCGGCTACGGCCCTGGCCACCGCTGCGGTTCGGGAGCATGGCTTGCCGGTGGGCGTGCAGCTTCTGGCCGGCGCAAATCGCGAGGCCTTGGGTGTGGCCGTGGCCACGGGCGCCAGCTTCGTGCGGGTCGAGGCCTTTGCCTACGCCCACGTGGCCGACGAGGGTTGGCTCGATGCCTGTGCGGGGGAGCTTCTTCGGGCCCGCAGGGCGCTCGGTTCGGCCGTGGCCATCTGGGCGGACGTGCGCAAGAAGCACGCTGCCCACGCCGTCACCAGCGATCTTACCTTCGAGGACATGGCCCGAGGAACAGCCTTCTGCGGGGCGGACGCCCTGGTTGTCACGGGGGTCTCCACGGGCGAGGCCACCTCCCTCGACGACGTCTCCGCGGCGCGGTCCGCTGGTCTCCCGGTCGTCGTGGGTTCGGGCGTCACGCCGGACGACGCCGCCGCGTTGGCCGCCATCGCCGACGTTCTCATCGTCGGAACTTGGCTCAAGGAGGAAGGGGACTGGCGCCGGGCGGTGGACCCCGAGCGCGTGTGCCGGTTGCGCGAGGTGATGAATGCCGCGAGGGGCTGAGGGTCCCAGCGCCTCCTCGGGCCTCGGGGATTCCCAGTCCCTTCACGCGCGCCCTCGCTCCTCGATCAGGGCCATCCTGACGCCGGGGTGGCCCTTGGGCGTGCCGTCTGGCATCGCCCTGGGTCTGTCCATCGGCCTCTTCCTGCTGGCTGCGGTGCTGCGCTGCGGTCGGGCCTTGCTGCGCTGGGAGGAAGTCTCCCTGGCCTACTCGGCCTACCAGGCTCCCCTCGTAAAGGCCCTTGGCGACCCGGGCTTGCTCATCGACAGCTGGGTGGGGCTGCATCCACCGCTGTATGGGCTCTGCTACGCCATCATGGAGCGCACGGCGCCTCTGCCGCTGCTGTTCCTTGGTTTCTCTGCCCTCTGCTCGTTCCTGGCCGTCTTCTTCGTCTACCGGGCCGCCCGCATGATGGAGGGGCCGGTCGCTGCGCTCTGTGCGTTGGGCCTGGCGGCAACCGCGCCCGTGGCCCTGCACTATGCCGCGGAGATCAACAACTACCCCTTGCTGCTCGCCCTGGTGTCCGCTCTGCTGTGGGCTTGGGCGCGATATCGCAGCGGGCGGGGGGGCTGGCTGCCGGTGGCACTTCTGGGGGTGGCTGCGGGCTGGACCCATCTGCTCGGCGGGATGGTCGGTGGAGTCGTGGTGCTCGGCGTGCTCTGGCGGCACCGTGGCGATGGGATCAAGGCCTTCGTTCTGCTGGCGCTCGGCTGCGCGCCCGTCGTGGCAGGGGCCCTGGACCTGGCGATCAACGCCGACACCTACGGACAGCCCGAGCTGCACCTCGACCTGAGCGTCCGAGACTGGCGCGAGCGCTTCGGCTGGCTGTGCCTCCCCGCAGCGGCCATGGCCATCCCGGCCCTTCGGCGTGCGCCTTTGCTCGCCGTGAGCTGGGTGGGGCTCCTGGGGTCCATCGCGGCCATGGTGGCCCTGGGCGTGGCTGCACCCCACCAGTTCCCCTATTGGAGCGTGCTGATGCCCGCCGGGGCCGTGCTGGTGGGCGTGGCCGCGGCGCGGGTCCCTGGCCTCTGGATAGGCGTCGCGTCGCTCGTGGTCCTCCAGGGGTGGCTGGCACTGCGGGCGGAACATCACGATCTGAGCCGCATCTGGAACGATCAGCGGCGCGCTCGTGCGGTGGACCTTGCCTTGGCCGAGGCCAGGGCTGGTGACGGGCTCTGGATGATCTCCCCCGCGCTCGAGCCCGACGACGACAAGCGGGCCATCTCTCCCGCGCTGTGGCGTCTGAGACCGTGGCGGGCCATGCCCATGGTCGAGCCCTTCGCCATGGAGTACACCGACTACCGCTATGGGCAGCCTCGCAGCTACGAGGGGCTCACCGTCTACAGCTTCACCGACTACTGGCCCGACCGCATGGATGCCATCCTGAAACACCACACCGACTCCGGCCACAGGGTCTTCGTCGCGCTGTACGACCACGGTCCGGCCCAGGGATACCCAGAGCGCATGCGGCGCCTGCTGCGTCCGTGGGCCTTCGAGGAGCGCTTCGTGGGTACCGACGACGGCCTGGGCGTGGATCGCTTGGTGGTCATCACGGGTCGAGCCGACTCGCAGGCCTCCCCGTGACGGCGGAATTCGTGGAGCCCGCGGCTGCCTGGACCACGGCTTGGCCCGCGTGGCTCGCCGCGGTGGCCATGGTGGTGGCCCTGGTTCACCGTCGTCGCCAGATCCTGCCGCGCCGTGAATGGTGGCTCCCGGCGCTGGGCGTCGTCTTTCTCGCCTTGCTGGTGCGCTTCGTGTGGCTGCCGGTGCCCCAGGAGCACGTCTTCGACGGCCACGAGGCCGACTACCTGGACTTCTTCCTTGGTCAGCGTAGCCCCTCCCGTGGCGGAACCGTGCTGTACCCGGCCATGCAGTGGCTGTATTGGCTCGCTGGCAAGGCCTTGTCCGGCGCGGGCTGGTTGTTGGTCATCTCCGCCTCGGCGGCCATGTTGTCCATCGCAGCGGCCGCGGGCCTGGCAGGTCGCCTCTTCGGTGGGCGTGCCGCGCTGTGGACGGGCTCGCTACTGGCGCTCTACGGCAACCACGCCTTCTGGTCTTCCTCCGCCTACAACGTCATGATCCCCCTGGCGTTGTCCCTGGTGTTCCTGTGGGCCTTGCTGCGGGCGCAGGAAGCCGGCGGCCTGGGCTTCAGCCTGCTTGCGGCATCGGCGGGCATGCTGGCCGTGGCTACGCGGCTCGAGTCCGCGGTCGTGATCGTGCCCGCGTTGCTGCTGGTCCTGCGTCAGCCGCCGCGTCCTCTGTGGAAGCACCTGGCGGTCCTGGCGGCCGGCGCCGGCCTGGCCCTGGCCGCGGTGCTGCCACTGCTCCTCCCCGGCGGCATGCCGGGCGAAGGGGAGTGGGCCTTCATGTGGCCCATCAACATCGGCCTGGTGGACTTCCTGGCGCCGTGGTGTGGTGCCTGGCTGCTTCCCTTGGTGGTGGTGGCCTGGCTGCCCGAGCCCGAGCCGGGCAATCGCCTGCGCAGGAGAGGGCTTTCCCGCGGCGGCGTGCTGGCCATGCTGGCCTGGGCGCTGGCGGTCCACGCCGTCATGGCGGCCTTTGACGACTACGGCTACCGCCACGCGCTGCCAGCCGGTGTTGCACTGGCCATTCTGGCCGGCGGCGTCCTGGGCGCGCTGCGTCGTGGCCCGGCCTTGGCGGTCGGCCTCACCCTGCTGCTGCTGCACGGGCTCGAGACCCAGCGTATCGCAGGTTTCTATTACGCCTCCGAGGAAGCCTACGTCGACGCGCTGCCACCTGGGCTCCCAAGGCTCTCGGTGCAGGAACGCCCGGAGTGCACCTTGGTGTCCGAGGAGCACCGGGTGGTCGGTGACGATCAGCTCTCCCACTTCAACCTGCTCGATCCGGGCGAGGCCCTTCGGCTCCGAGAGCGGGGACAGGGTTGCCTGCAGTGGTGCCCCGATCTCCAGGACTGGCGCTGGAACAGTCGCAGCGTGCGGGATCGCGCGCTCCGCACCCTCCACCTCTACCCGGCCGTCCCCATCGCCGTTCTCACCCACGAAGAGAGCGGCTACGCGTGCCTGCTGCTCGACCTGGGCCCCCGGCGGACACCCACCGAGGCCTGGTTCGCACCGGTGCGGTGGTAGGCGGCGCCCCCGCCTCGAATCCCTCTCCCCGGGGAGAGGGTGCCCGAAGTGCGGGAGAGGGGGCTGGGACCCTTGGCCGTGCGTCCGTGTGACGTGGCCGAAGGCGGGGCCCGTGGACCGTTGGACGTGGACACGGACGTGTCTCCGTGCGACCCTTCCCGAACGGAGCCGGACCTTGAAGACCTTCCCTTTCGACGGCGAGCGCGTGCTGCTGGCCCGCTTGGACCGCGGCGACGACCTGCTGGCCTCCTTGCAGGCATTGTGTGAAACCGAGCGGGTCGAGGCGGGGGTCATCCAGGCCATCGGAGCGGTCGAACGCGCGGTCGTGGGTTTCTATGACCAGGCCGACGGCCGCTGTGTCGGGGGCCACCTGATGCCTGGCACCCGCGTCTTCGCCTGCGAGATCCACCTGCGGGCCTTTCGTGGCGCGCCCCCGGTGCGCGAACCCGATGGGCCGACGGGGCTGATGCTCTGGTAGGGGTTGGTTCGCCCAGCCCGCCAATTTCGCAAGGCCTTGCGAAAAGTACCCGAAAACGGGCTTGGTACCGTCGCTGCGTACCCTGCCCCCCTCGAGGCGGGGAGCGAACGAGCCTCGCCGATGCCGGCGGACACCTGCGGCCTCTCCGCGGCCCGAGACGCGCCAGCGGTCCGCGCCGGCGGACACCTGCGGCCTCTCCGCGGCCCGAGACGCGCCAGCGGTCCGCCGGCCTACTCCGCCACCAGGTCGATCACCACCAGCTCGGGCCGGCACATGAAGCGCACGCGCGGTGCGTCGCCGCGCTCCATTCCCAGACCCCTGGAGACGATGAGGGTCGAGCCGTCTTTCAGGTCGGTGCGGCCCGAGGCCCAGCCTCTGGGCACCTGACTCAGGGTGAGCAGTGGACCGAAGCCCGGCAGGCGCACCTGCCCCCCGTGGACATGCCCTGCCAGCATCAGGTCGGCGGTGTAGGTTCCCAGCGCGTAGTCCGGGGCGTGGCCGAGCACGACGTGGAACGCATCCACCGCTGGGACCGGGGGATCGCCGGAGCGGGCATCTCGCGGAGCGAGGGCCGTGAGGTGGAGGGGACCCAGGTCCTCGCTGCGGCTCGCCGTCACGACCTCGGCGTTTAGAGGTTCGAAGATGGTGGTCCACTCGTCGGGATCAACGTCGCCCCGCACCGCCCAGCAACCCAGTCGGGCCTGGGCGCAGGCGGGCTCCAGGGCGGCCCGAAGGGTGGGCTCGAGCGCCGAGAAGGCCTCCATGTCGTCGGGCTGCAGGTAGTCCCCTGCGAAGAGCAGCAGGTCGCCCTGCTCCTGCACCACACGCTCGAGGACGCGGCGCTCGAAGCGGCCCATGCGGTCGGTCTGCAGGTCGGCCACCAGCACGATCCGCAGCTCTTCGTCCAGCTTGGCGCTCTCGATTCTGTGGTGGCTGACCTCGAGCCAGAAGGGCTCGATGCCCGTGCTCCAGGCGGCCACCAGCAGGATCGCGGCGCCCAGTCCACCCAGGGCGCGGGAGAGGACGGCGTGGGAACTCCAGAGGAAGCGGGCAGAGCCCAGCAGCAGCACGGGCCAGAGCAGCAACAGCAGCCAGGCGAGGAGCTGCATGGGGAGGAAGAGCAGGTTCCCGAACAGGCCGAGGAGGGCAACCAGCACGCCGCCGCAGCCCAGCAGGGTGGCGTGGACCAGCGCGGTGCGCCACGGGGTGGGGCGCTTGTGAAGGACGGCCAGGCAGAGCCCCAGCTGGGGGAGCATCAGGCCCAGGAAGATCGCGGGGAGCATGCGGGTCGTTATCGCTCTTCACACCAGCGTCGTACCGTGCGTTGCAGGGTGGCCAGCTGGATCGGCTTGGCGAGGTAGTCGTCCATGCCGGCATCGAGTCCCTGGCGCCGGTGCTCCGGGGTGACATGGCCGGACAGGCCCACGATGGCGGTGTCCGGCATCCGGTGCCCGGTGTCTCTCAGGCGCCGGGTGACCTCGAAGCCGTCCATGTCGGGCATCTCGCTGTCCATGATGACCAGGTCGAAGCGGCTGTCCTCGGCGCGCTCGAGGGCTTGCGTGCCGCCGTTGGCCAGGGTGACGCGACAGGCCATGGTGATGAGCATCTCCGCCAGGACCAGGCGATTCATGTCGTTGTCGTCCACCACCAGCACCCTGTGACCGGCGGCCACGGGGGTGGGCTCCCACAGGGGGAGGGGGCGTGCGTCGCGGCTGGGATCGAGGACTGCGGCGACCAGGCTGGGCCGGACGGGAGTCATCAGGGTGCGGGCGACCCCCGGCTCCGAGATCGCCGTCCCCGCGCCGAACGGGACGAGGCGGAGCACACGCCAGGACAGCATCGCGCGGTGCGCGGGCAGGGGTAGGGTGGCGTCGAGGAGGAGTACGCCGGGGGGCCCGCTCGCGAGCTTGTCCAGCTCTTCCAGGGTGGTGGTACCGTCCAGCGCTCTGTGGACGGGTACGTTCCAGGTCGTGAGCTGGGCTGCCACGGCGTCCAGCGCCGCCTGGTCTCCTGCCAGCAACACCGGGCTGTCCGAGGAATGGTCGGGAGCCGGCGTGACCGTGGGCAGCTGGGCGGTGAAGTGGAAGTTCGCGCCCTCGCCCGGCTCGCTGTCCACTCCCATGCTGCCGCCCATGGCCTTGACCAGACGCTGGCAGATGGCCAGGCCCATGCCCGCCCCACCGTGGGTGCGGGTGAGGGAGGAGTCGGCCTGGGTGAAGGGCTCGAAGATGCGCTCGAGTTGGTCTTGGGACAAGCCAGGGCCGGTGTCGGTGACCTCGAAGTGCAGCATGTCCTCTCGGTCGGCGAGGGTCGTGGCGCGGAGGGTGATCCTGCCCTGGTCCGTGAACTTCAGCGCATTTCCCAGCAGGTTCACCAGCACCTGGCGCAGGCGCAGCGCGTCGCCGTGGATCTGGCCGGGCAAGGCCTCGCAGGCGTGGAACTCGATGAGGATGCCCTTGACCTCGGCGCGGTCTCCGAACATCAGGGCCAGGCTGTCGAGCAGCTCGTCCAGGTCGAAGGTCTCCATGACCAGCTCGAGCTTGCCGGCCTCGATGCGCGACAGGTCCAGCACGTCGTCGATGAGATTCTGCAGGCTCTCGCCGCTGCAGCGGATGGCGGTGAGGTAGTCGGCCTGCCGTCCGGACATCTCGGTCCGCCCCAGCAGGTCGACCGTGCCCAGGATGGCGGTCATGGGAGTCCGCAGCTCGTGGCTGATGGTGGCCAGGAACAGGGACTTGGCCCGGCTGGCGCGCTGGGCCAGCTGGCGGGCGCCGTCGGCTTCCCCGATCGCCACCTCGAGCCGCGTGCCCAGCTGCTCCGCCAAGAGCCGTCGGTGGCGAGCCAGGAGCATGGCCAGGAGGGCCAGGGTGGCCAGCAAGATGGCCGAGATGGAGAGGGCCTGAAACTGTTGCCAGCGGAAGTTTTGGGAGGAGGAGAGGCCCGCCACCTCGTCCAGGATGTTGCCGAACTGGGTGTCGATGGCGGCTACCAGGTGCACCCGGGCCGTGTCGCGCGTGCCCGGGACTTCCAGGCTGCTGCGCAGGGCGTCCACGGCTTCGATCAGGTCCGTCCCCGCACCGGGCTCCCCCCGCGCTCGCCGAATGTCCTGCGCCACGGTCGCCAGGCGGGCGAAGGGCTCTCGGATGGCGGGGTCTTCGGGGTCGTGGGTCAGCAGGTCGTTCTGGGCGCGCTGCAGCTGGTGCAACCACGCCAGGCGCTCCTCCCCGGCTTCCTGGAGGCGTACGGTGGCGCCTATCAGGTGGAGGCCCCACCCGGTGTAGATCACCAGGACCAGGACGGCCCAGATGGACCGCCAGCCCAACAGCCGGCCCGCGTAACGCACCGCGTCCGCGTCCGCGTTGTGCGGCGTTCGTCGTGGAGAGTCTTCGAGTGCGGCGTGCATCGCGGCGTGACGTAACCCGTAGGATGGATGCTACTCGACCGAATCGTCGCAGCCTTCGTCCAGCTCGCCGTCGCAGTCGTCATCAAGCTCGTTGCAGGCCTCTTCCGCCTGCGGGTGGATGGCCGGATCCGTGTCGTCGCAGTCCTCGCCGAGGGCCGGATCCACGAAGCCCACGTCCGCCTCACAGGCCAGGTCCGGGTAGGCGGGATTCCCGAACCCGTCACCGTCGGTGTCGGCCCAGAACTCGATCAGCACGCCTTCGTCCGTGTCGCCATCGCAGTCCTGGTCCACTCCGTCGCAGATCTCTTCCGCCTCGGGATTCACTTGTGGGTCGTCGTCGTCACAATCACCGGCCTGCCGCACCATGGCGGAGCTCCCCTCGCAGGCGAGCTCCATGATCCCTTCGTCCCCCCAGCCGTCGCCGTCGGCGTCCTGGTACCAGCTGGTGGCGTCGACCGCGTCGCCCCCGTCTACGACGCCATCGCAGTCGTTGTCGACCTCGTCGCAGGCTTCCTCGGCATCCGGGTGTACGTCCGGGTCGGCATCGTCGCAGTCCCCCGGCTGGGTCGCCCATCCGGTTGTTTCCTCGCAGTCCGTCACCGAAGTGTCCACGTCCCCCCACCCGTCACCGTCGTCATCCGCCCAGAGCTCCAAGCCCACGCCTTCGTCCACGTCGCCATCGCAGTCGTCGTCCCGTTCGTTGCAGGTCTCGTCGGCCCCTGGGAACACCTCTGCGTCCTGGTCGTCGCAGTCCTGCCAGGCATAGGTGCCGTCGCCGTCGGCATCCGTCGGCCCGGTGTCCGTGGGCTCGCTGCTGTCGCCGGGCGTGCGGCAGGCACCCAGAAGCAGGACGACGATGAGGGCAAGGGTGGTCATGTCCTAGGAGCTATCCCTGGAAGTCTCGGGGAACATCATCGGGCTGCTCGAGGGCTTCCTGAACAGCATGATCCCTGCTTTCGTGTCTCGAGACACCGAGCGCTAGCGCCACGAGCCGCGTTGATGCTACAATCTCGGCGTTCACTGGAGTTCACATGCCCCCGCGCTTCCTCCTGCTGGTCGGTCTCCTGGTCGGCTGCTCCGACTACGGCTTCAACCGGTCCAAGGACATCGACACCGACGGTGGGCCGGTCGGGGACAGCGAACCGGTGAACGACACCGGTCCGGCCCAGCCCGACATCCTGGTCGGGCCGCCCAGCTACGACTTTGGAACGCTCGATCCCGACACCAGCGCCGAGCTCGAGCTCACGGTCTCCAACGTGGGCAGTGCGGCCCTGGTGGTCGATAACATCGACTACGACACCAGCGGCGGCGAGCTCGTTCTCGACAGGCTGATCGGAGACAACGGCTCCCTGCCCTGGGTGCTCGACCCGGGCAGTGCGGCGCGGCTGCGGGTCACCTACACGCCG
>CAZVHW010000108.1:0-16051 GCA_964626835.1 uncultured Enterobacterales bacterium | reverse complement strand
GTCGCGACTCGAGGTACCATCCTCCTTCCCATCAACGGGGCCCACCATGAACGCTGCCATTCTGCTGCTCCTAGCCCTAGGCCTGCTCTTTGCTGCTTACTTCCTCTATGGCGGCAGAGTGGCCCGCTGGCTCGGAGTCGACCCGGACCGGCCGACACCTGCGCACCGGCTGCGCGATGGGGTGGACTACGTACCGGCACGCCGGGCCGTACTCGTAGGCCATCACTTCGCCTCCATCGCGGGCGCCGCCCCAATCATCGGGCCCGTGACGGCGCTGGCCTTCGGGTGGGGACCGGTCTACATGTGGATCCTCGTGGGCGGCATCATGATGGGGGCGGTGCACGACTTCGCCTCGCTGATGGCCTCGGTGCGCCACGAAGGAAAGTCCATCGGCGAGATCATCGAGGCCCGGCTCGGCTACGCGGGCCGCACGCTCTTCCTCCTGTTCTCCTGGACGGCCCTGATCCTCGTGGTGGCGGTCTTCGCCATCGTGGTGGCAAAGACCTTCGTGCGTGTCCCCGAGGCCGCCACGGCCTCCGTGCTCTTCATCCTGTTGGCCTTGGTCTTCGGACAGCTGGTCTATCGCTTGCGGGTCCCGCTCCTCCCGGCGTCGGCCGGCGGCGTCGCGGCGCTGTTCGTTTGCATCTGGATCGGGTCCGCGTATCCCCTGGCCCTTTCGTTCGACACCTGGCTGGTGATCCTCCTGGTCTACGTCTTCATCGCTTCGGTGACCCCTGTGCAGGTGCTGCTGCAGCCCCGCGACTATCTCAACAGCTTTCTGCTCTACGCTCTGCTCCTTCTGGGCTTCGCGGGTGTGCTCTGGGCACGTCCCGCGATGGTAGCACCGGTGACGACGGGCTGGCGCGTTGAAGAGCTGGGAGCGCTCTTCCCCGTGCTCTTCGTCACCGTGGCCTGTGGGGCCATCAGCGGCTTCCACTCTCTCGTCTCCTCCGGCACCACGGCCAAGCAGCTGGACAGCGAAGCCGACGCACAGGCCGTGGGCTATGGGTCGATGTTGGTGGAGTCGATGCTGGCCGTGTTGGCGTTGGTGGCGGTCGGATACCTCGCTACGAGCGACTACCAGAGCTACCTGGCCGATGGTGGGCCCGTGGCCGCGTTCTCGGCCGGACTGGGGCAACTCATCGGCACGTTGGGCATCCCGGCCGAAGGCGCCACCAGCTTCGTGGCCCTCGCGGTCAGTGCTTTCGCGCTCACCTCGCTGGACACGGCCACGCGGCTGTCCCGCTTCGCTCTCCAGGAGTTCTTCGAGCCCCGTAGGCGGGACGAGGAGCAGGCGAGGTCGTTTCTCTCCCCTGCTCTGGCCCTCGCGCGCAACCGCTACGTCGCTACCCTTGTCTCGGTTGCAACGGCCGGCGCGCTGGCTTGGTCGGGTTCATGGAAGCAGATCTGGCCTATCTTCGGCTCGGCCAACCAGCTCCTGGCAGCCCTGGCTCTACTCGCCGTATCGGTTTGGTTGGCCCATCGGGCGCGCCGATATTTCTTCGTGCTCGTTCCCATGATCATCATGTACGTCGTGACCACGAGCTCATTGGGAATGCTGGCCTGGCGCCACCTGGTCGGCGGGGGCGGCAGCCTCGTGCTGGGCGTCGGTGCCGTGCTGCTGCTGGTGGTCGCCTTGGTGCTCGCCGGGCTGTCCGTCCGGGTGCTCGCGGGGGCCCGATCTGCTGCCGCGACATGACCGCGCGCGCCTCGAGCCCCCGTCGCGCGCAACACAACCAGAAAAAAAAGTGGGCTTTCGAAAAAAAAAACGGCCTCTGAGACTTCGTTGATAACGTGCTTTTCCCGCTTATAATTAGAATAATTAAAGGTAAGAAAAAGGATGAGAGAAAGCCGCCTAACTACCTGATTTTACCCGGTATTAGGTCGGATCCAACTTAAGCACAGAACAAAAAGGCGAGCAGATGGATCGTCCATGATGCCGACCACGGCGGGAACAAAGTGCGATCGGGGGCTTGTCAGGCTCGCGGATATCGCGCTATTAACCGTGGCGTCGGAGCCAGTCCAGCTTCGCATCAACCACCAAGAACCAAACCTTGGGAGGAACTGCAATGAACAAGAAAGAACTCGCCGTCAACCTCGCCCAGCAGACCGGCCTCACTCAGGTCAAGTCCATGGAAGTCCTCAACGCCCTGTTCGACGCCCGCGAAGGCATCATCGGCGGTGAGCTCATCGGTGGTGGCAAGGTCTCCATCCCGGGCTTCGGCACCTTCATCACCAAGACGCGCGCAGCGCGCGTGGGGACCAACCCCTCCACTCAGGCCAAGATCAACATCCCTGAGAGGAAGTTCCCCTCCTTCCGCCCCGGCAAGACCCTCAAGGAGCTGATCTCCGGCTAGGGTACCTGGGATAGTCCAGTCAGAGAGTGGAGCTGCTCTCGAGCCGCTGCCTCACACACTGGACTCGAACGCAAAGGCACCGCGAATGCGGTGCCTTCTGCGCTTCAGGGGTGACGCGCTTCGGCGCGAAGTCTCAGGCCGGCCCTGCGCCTATGGGGTGTCGCTGTCTGGGTTGGGCGCATGCCCGCTGTCGGGATCCGCCTGCGCTTGTTGCCCGCCGCCGGAGTCGGGAGCGGAGCTGTCCGTAGACCCCGTGTCCACGGGCATTGAGTCGCCAGTATCGGTGCTACCGCTGTGTCCCGAGGTGTCGCCACTCGTGTCGGTTGGCCCGGTGTCTGTTGGGCCGGTGTCGGTGGGATCTGCCAGCACCTCGAAGTCCAGCCCGTTGCTCTCGCCGTGACGGTTGAACAGATGCAGGGTGGTGGAGCCGGGGTCGTAGGGCGGAATCTCGATGGTCACGACTTCCCAGCAGGAGACGCAGACCGAGTCGCAGGCATCACAGTCATCGCAACCGGTACAGCTTTCTTCTTCCAGGCAGTCATCGCATGGATCGCAGCGCTCCCGGGACAGGTCGATGACGGTCGCGCGCTGACTGCCGACGTAGACAGCGGTGTCGTAGGCCGACGTGTAGGGGCGGCCCCTGATGGCGACCACGTCCCCGACCTGGGCTTCGGTGGGTTTGGCCCGGTGGAGCGTGACGGAACAGGAGTTGGTCGACCAGCTGTCGGTCGTGTCGCAGCCAACCAGGAGCGCCAGGGACACGAGGAGCGGTCGGACCGCGGAGCGGGGCTGTGGGGCCTTGGTCATGAGCGGTCCCCAGGGATGTCGGAGTCGGCGGGGAAGTGGGGGGGGGTGCCCGGCACCGAGTTTGGTCGGGCGGGTGTCGGAGCGGGCAGGTAGGGACCGGAGTCGCGCTGGCCCGCGTCGGGGTCGAGGGTGTCGGTGAAGATCGCACCACGCGCCTCGAGCTTGGCCATCATGTCGGGTGGAAAGCTCACGACCAATACGCTGCCGCAAGTGCACTGTACCTCCGAGCCCGGGAGAGGGTAGGGAGACGCGAAGCGATGAGCATGTCCGCAGTGGGGGCAGGTGATCTTGATTGGCATGGTTGCCGCGGGGGCCTCGTGGGCGACTGGCGGGCCCGGGGGTCCGCTCGGGTCCCGGGGTGTAACCTGTCGTGGGCCGTCGAGGTGGCTCCGGAATCGGGGCTCGATCGAGGGTGTTGCTCCAACGGGTCTCGTCTCTGAACGGGATCGCTACCATCAGCGCGTTGACAGGTTCCCCGTGACGGACCTAAGTTTCTTTTCCCCCCCAAGATGGCCTGCTCGTCGCGCCTTGTCGCTGCCGTGGGCCCAGCGAGATGACCATGCTGAGGCGGATTTCGAGGCATATCTTGATGCTCTCCGGGGCCATGGGTGTCAGCTTTGTCGGCTATCACCTTGCCGTCTGCCTTGGCGGCTTCGAGGGCGCGACCGTGCGGGCGGGGTCCATCAGTGCGGGTGAGGCCGGTTGGAGCGGGTCCTACCACCTCGCCGATCTGCAGCTGTTCGACCGCACGCGCTACTTCGTCCGCGAGCGCTACGTCGCCCCGGGGCGTATCCAGCCCGAGGCAATGTTTGACGCGGCCCTCGAGGGCGTGGAACGGGCGGTCGACAGCGTCCTGCTCGTGCGAGAGCCCGGCGGACGGTTGCTCCATGTCTCCGTTGGTGCCTATACGACCACCTTGGTCGTCGAGGACGTGGGCAGCCTCGATGGTCTTCGGATAGCCCTCGGCCAGGTGGCCGCGGTGCTGCAGGAGCGGCTCGATGACCAGGAAGTGGATCTGCGCGAGGTCGAGTACGCGCTGTGCAACGGCATGCTATCCACCCTCGATCCCCACTCCGTGCTCATGGCGCCGGACATCTCGAAGGACATGAACACCGATAACCAGGGGGAGTTCGGCGGACTCGGCATCACCATCACCTTGCGGAAGGGTCGCCTGACGGTCGAGTACCCCCTCGAGGACACGCCCGCCTATCGTTCCGGGCTCAAGGCTGGCGACCACATCGTCCGCATCGAGGACGAGTCCACCATCAACATGACCCTTGACGAGGCCGTCTCCAAGCTCCGGGGGCCGGTCGGCGAGCCCGTGGTCATCATGGTCATGCGCGACATGTGGGAAGAGCCAAGGCCTTTCACCATCGTGCGCGACCTCATCAAGATCCATCCGGTCGAGGGCGAGCTGCTCGAGGGTGGTGTGGGCTACCTCCGCATCAAGAGCTTCCACGCCAACACCAGCCGGGACATGGACGCCGTGCTTGCCAGCTTCAAGCGCGAGCTCGGCAAGTCGCCGTCGGGTTTGATCCTGGATCTGCGCGACAACGCGGGGGGGTTCCTCACCCAAGCCATCGAAGTGTCCGATCGTTTCCTCGAAAGCGGCGTGATCGTCTCCACGGTGGGCTCGAACGGACGGCGTGACACCGAGCGAGCGGGGCCGGTCCGCACCGAAGCCGACTATCCCATGGTGGTGCTGGTCAACGCTCACTCTGCCTCCGCCTCGGAGATCGTGGCTGGGGCGCTGCGCAAGAACGACCGCGCGGCCGTGCTGGGGGAGCGCACCTTCGGCAAGGGCTCGGTTCAGCACCTGTACGTGAACCAGGACGAGTCCCAGCTCAAGCTCACGGTGGCCGAGTACTTCACCCCGGGGGACGCCTCGATCCAGTCGGTTGGCATCTCTCCGGACGTCGAGCTGATCCCCTTCGTGGTCCACCCCGGAGGCGAGCTCGACCCCGACACCGGCGAAGAAGACGAGCGCATGGCCTTCCTGTTCTGGCGTGAGCGCATCACCCGCGAGGCCGATCTCGATCGCCACCTCGACGCCCACACTCTCGACATCGAACCTTCGACCTACGGCATCGCCTATCTGCGGGACATCGAGGCCGACGAGCAGGCCCGGCGTCAGGAACACAAGGACCTTAGTCGAGACTGGGAGGTGCAGTTCGCCCGAGACGTCGTGCTCAATGCCGAGGGAGCCCGCCGAGCCGACCTGGTCGCAGCGGCTGCTACCGTGGTGGAACGCCGCGAGGCCGACGAGGACACCATCGTGCGAGACGCCTTCCAAGAGGTCGGTGTGGACTGGTCCTCTGGTCCCCAGCCCGCCGAGCCCGATCTCGAGGTCGTGCTGGACTTGGGACCCGACCAGCAGCTGCTGGCGGGCGTGGAAGAAGACGTCACGCTCACGGTCACCAACACAGGCAGCGAGCCGGTTCATCGGGTGATGGCCATCTCGGTATCCGACAACGAGCGGCTCGACGGCTACGAGTACTTCTTTGGCCTCGTCCAGCCAGGCGAATCGCGATCCTGGTCTCAGCCGGTCAAGCTCGACCACGGGTTCCCAACCGAGATCGACGGGGTGGTCTTCACCGTGAGAGACGGCGACGGACGCGTGCTCGCCCACGTGAAGCAGATGGTGTCGGTCGGAGGTCTCGAGATCCCGAGCTTCGGCTATTCCTTCCAGCTCTTCGACGATGGTAGCGGGCAGAGCGAGGGCGACGGTGACGGACTACCCGAGGTCGGTGAGGTGGTCGATCTGGCCATCGACGTGACCAACCTGTCGGAGGTAGATGCGGTCGAAGCCTTCGCCAAGCTGCGCAACCTCTCGGGCCGGGACGTCGATCTTCGCATGGGCACCCTCGAGCTGGGAGCTCCCGCGGCGGGCGAGACCGTCTCTGGACGCTTCACCTTTGCTATCCGCAGCGCGCCGGAAGCCGGCGAGATCGAGCTCGAGCTGGCGGTGGGGGACAACGAGCTGTACGACTACGGTGCCGTGCTGCGCGCTGGCTTCTACGACTACGCCACCATCGGGGAGCAGCTCGCGATCCCGGTCTTCGAATCGGAAGCCACCGAAGGCGAGGTCTCGGACCTGATCCAGGCACGGAAGCCGCCCGAGCTCACCATTACGCGTCAGCCAGAGCTGATCGTCGACGAGCCGTGGGTGGTGCTGTCGGGCCAGGTGAAGGACGATGGGGGCGTCGAGGACGTCATCGTCTTCCACACCTGGCAGGATCATCCCGATCTCCGGGACGCGGCTGCAGACTCCCTGGAAGGCGAGCCCCAGGTGCTCGAAGACACCTCCGCGCGCGAGGCCATGCTGGCCGGGGAGCAGAAGGTCTACTACCGGGGCGGTTCGGGCGGCATCAAGCTCATCCCGTTCACGGTGGAGCAAGAACTGCGCGAGGGCTCGAACACCTTCGTGATCCTGGCCCATGACGATCGGGGGCTCACCCTGGCCCGCGCCGTCTCTGTCTACTACGACCCGCCGACTACGGTCAGCCAGGCGGAGTAGTCACCATGCGCCGTAACTCCTGGCGCAGTGTCTCTACGTCGCGCTGGTAGGCCTCCCGTCGTCGTCCGCGGCTCGCGCGGACCTGACGGCGTCTGAACGCCAGGGTGGTCGCGGTGCGCACGTAGGCCCGTCGTGGGACGGATGGTGGGAGCCAGCCCGCTCTGCCACGACGAAGGAACGAGGCGATGATTCCGACATGTGCTTTCGGGAGGGTGCCCTGCCGTGCCTCGTCCCCCAGTTCTTCCCGGATGGTCCTGCGCTCGTCCCACAGGCAGCCCTGGAACAGGAGGAAGACCACCAGGAACTCCGCGGGGAAGAGCATGAGGTCGGTCATGAAGAGTAGGCCGCCCGCGTTCAGCAGCTGGTCCGCGGTGATCAGGCCATTCCAGATTCCGTGAACGGCCATGGCCAGCGCCAGCCCCATGGCCCCGGCCAGCAAGCGCATGGGCCAGCGGTGGAACATGCTCCAACCCAGCAAGGCACCCACCAGGCTGCTGGCCGTGGCGTGCATCATGGCAGAGAAGAAGGTGCGCACGAAGACCGTCGCCATCCACGCTACCGGATCCCCCTCGAGAGCGGAGCCCACGAAGTAGAGGAAGTTCTCGGTCATTCCGAAGCCGAGCCCCACCGCGGCACCGTAGACGAAGCCGTCGGTGGTGTTGTCGAAGTGGCGAGACCGGAGCACCAACGGGAGCACCAGCGCCTTGGTGGGTTCTTCGATCAGAGGGGCGACCAGCACGGTGCCCGTGTGCATGGCGGCCGTGGCTCCCAGCGCCCACTGGAGGGGCAGCAGCACGATGGTGCTCCCCACCAGGGACAGCCCCACGGCTCCGAAGCCGCCCCAGAGGAACACCAAACCCACGAGCCAGGCCGGCTCCCGGTCATAGCGGTCGAGCCACCACAGCAGCGCCAGGGCGGACAAGATCGGTACGCCAGCACAGACGACCGACAGCAGGGCGAGGATCGCGGGCAACAAGATGGGAAGGCCCGATGCGGCCTAGAAGACGACGCCGGTGGCCACGCCAACGAAGGGCAGGTCGTGGATGCCGCCTTCGATGCGGAGGTTGGCTCGGCTGTTGAAGTCGAAGCGCAGGGCCGCCACCAGATCGAGCACGCCCAAGACGCTGGGGATGCGCTTGGGTCCATCGTCGCCGCATCCGGCCGCATATCGCTCGTAGGCGGCGGCGTTTTCCGGATCCGAGAGCGAGCCGTCGCCCTGCGTGCACATCTGATCGCCGTCCTCTGCGTTCGAGCCGTGCACCCAGTGGGTGAACTCACCGGTGAGGAACAGCGGACCACCGCCACCCCAGAACATGAAGCCCATCCAGGGGGTGATCTTGGCCTCGTAGCCACCACCCACTCCGAAGTCGATGATGCCCAAACGCGAGGGCACGAGGTATTCGCCGTCGCTGTGGTTGGCGGGTTCCTCGACATCGTCCCAGTAGCCTTCGTTGATCAGGTGGCCCATGTAGTCGAAGAACACCGTGAAGCCGCCACCCGAGTCCCACTTGGCCCACCACTCGAGGCCGACGCCCCAGGCACGGACCTTGGGCCGATCCATGGTGACCCCCTGGTCGCCCTCGTCGAAGTACCAGATGTCGAGGAAACCGTCGGGCAGGCTCATGTAGCGCCCGCGGAAGTTGATCTCCATGAGGTAGTCCCGGTTGCGCTGGGGTCCCCCCGTGCCGGGTTCCACCACCTCTGCCTCCTGTCGCTCCATGAAACCGAGCTGGTCCTCCAGTGAGGGGGCGAAGGCCGCATCGTCGGCCGGGTGCCCGTCGAAGGCCAGCGCCGTGCTGGGGAGAAGCAGGGCGAGGGTGATACAGAACCGTGCGAGCATGCTACCTCCTGGGTGTGATGCACCGATCCTGGTGGCCTCGCGGAGGAATGTCAACCTGACTTGCTGGAAACGAGGAACGAGTGTGGGCAGGAAGGCCGGCGGATCTGGTGTCGGTGATGTGTCTATCCACACCCTGCGGCCGAACCCGTGGCGGATCGTAGGTCTGCTCTCGTCCGCCCTCGTGCTGGTCACGCTGTGCTTGGGCTGTCGATATTCGGTGGGACACCCCCCCCCGGCGGCGGGCCTGCGGCCTGGCGAGGTCCAGGTCCCCGTCAGCGAGCCAGCGGTAGGGGACTTCGTCCATGCTGCCCTCGCTGCTGCTATCCGCAGTCAGGGCGCGGCGGGGGAACGCGCTATCAACGTGCGGATCGAGCAGGCCTCTTGCGAGCCCGCCCTCGCCAGGGACGGCCACGTCCACGCCTGGTCCGCGGAGCTGTCCGCCAGCTTCACGCTCCTCGGGCCCACCCCACGGACGCTCTCGCTGCGGCGGGTCGCCACCTTCGAGGTCCCGGTGGGAGGCATGCTGTCTGTCTCCCGCAGCGCGACCTTCGAAGAGCTGGCCAGCGCTCTCGCGGACGAAGCGGTCTCGATTTTTCTCTACGCCCCGGTGGGCGAGAGAGCTTCCACCCGAGGTGAACCATGAGCGCTCGGCGCGCATCGAGCAAGTCCAGCACCAAGCCTGCGTCGCGTCTCGTGTTGGGCGAGAAGCTCGATCCGGTCTATCTGCTCTTCGGTGACGAGCAGCTGCTGGTGCGTCGCGCTCTCGAGCGCCTGGCCGAGCGAGCCCTCGATGGGGGGGCGGCGGCCTTCAATCGAGCGGACGGCAACGCGGGCACCGAGGGGACCGTGTCCCGACTCGTCGCGCAGGCGCGCACCCCGCCGATGTTGGGCCCACGACGCTTGGTGGTCGTCAGAGAGGTCGAGAACGCCAAGCCGGAGGAGATCGCAGCGTTGATGGCCTATGTCGCATCACCCTCGCCCAGCACGATCCTGGTGGTGGTCGGCAAGCAGCTCCCTCCAGCGGTGAAGGGGAGCAATCCTGGCATTCGCCTGCGCAACGCCATCGCCAAGGTGGGACAGTCCGTGCGCTTCCAGGCTGCCCAGCAAGATCCGGTGGCCTTCGTCCGTCAGCGCTGCTCCGAGGCGGGTTGCGAGCTCGGTCGGAGAGAAGCCGAGCTGCTGGTCGCGGTGGTGGGGCGCGACCTGGGTCGTCTCCAGGGCGAAGTCGGCAAGTTGGTGGCCTTCGTAGGGGGCCAGGGCCGCATCGGCCCGGAGCATGTCGAGCAGGTCTGCTCGGCGCTGGCCGAGACCGTGATCTTCGAGCTGACCGACGCCATCGTTCGAGGGGAGCCCGGCGCCGCCCTCGCCATTACGCATCGGCTGCTCGAAGAGGGGAACGCTCCCGCCCGCATTCTCCCCCTGTTGGCGTGGCAGGTGCGACAGCTCGTTCAGCTGCAGGATTGCATCCGTCGCAGGGTGAATCCCTACGACGAGGGTGTCCGCATGCCGAGCGCCAAGATGGCCTCGGCCAAGCGTAGCTTGCACCGCAGGCCGCTGCGCACCGACCGCGTCCTGGACCTGCTGGCAGGTGCGACGCACGGCATGCGCATCAGCCGTGCCGGAGAGCGACACGTCTTCGAGGCGCTGATCCTCGAGCTGGCAAGCGCGAGCTGAGCCGCTCGGAGAACGGCTACTCTCGAGAGCCGATGGCGTTCACGGCGCGGGTGAGGCGGCTGACGCGCCGCGAGGCGTTGCGCTTGTGGATCACGCCCTTCTGGGCGATCTTCTGGATCATGCCAACGGTGCCGGGCAGCAGGGCCTGAGCGGCCTCGGAGTCGCCCGCTTCGATGGCGGTGCGGAGCTTCTTGATCTCGTTGCGCATGCGGGAACGGTAGTGACGGTTGCGCAAGCGGCGCTCAATGCTCTGGCGGGCTCGTTTGCGGGCGTCCTGATGGGTGGCCAAGGTCTTCTCTCCTGTGGGATGGGCTGGGGTGGAGCGCCCTGCACCGCTTCGCGGCGTGAAGGGGGCCCCGCTGGGTGAAGCCGGGCCGGTCTAACCGAACAGTGCCGCCCGTCAAGCGAAGTGCACGTCATAGCCGTGATCATGCTCCTGTCGGGCCCTGATTGACACTGGCCTCCCTAGCGGCTAGGCTGCGACCCTGCGCCTCCGTGCGAATTGTGACAGAATCCCTAAAAACGAGTATCTAAAATGAATATCGCTGTTGTAGGTACTGGCTATGTAGGTCTGGTTGCGGGTACCTGCTTGGCGGACATGGGCCACCAGGTCGTCTGCGTGGACAACGACCGGAGCAAGGTCCAGTCGCTGCTCGATGGGATCATTCCCATCTACGAACCCGGGCTCGAGCACCTCGTCAAGCGGAGCGTCCACGAAGAGCGCCTCAGCTTCACCACCGACATCCGCTCGGCCATCCATGGCTGCGAGGTCGCCTACATCGCGGTCGGCACGCCTTCGGCCGACGACGGCTCGGCCGATCTGTCGGGTGTCTTCGCCGTCGCGCGCGAGATCGGCGGATACGCGGTGTCCTCGTTGACCGTGGTCATCAAGTCGACCGTCCCAGTGGGTACCGCTGATGGCGTCCGTGCCGCCCTGAGGGACAGCTCCGAGATCCCCCACCACGTGGTGTCCAACCCCGAATTCCTCAAGGAAGGCACCGCCATCGAGGACTTCCGCAACCCCGACCGCATCATCGTCGGTTGCGCCAGCGAGACCCCCAGACGGGTCATGGAGCGCCTCTACAAGCCCCTGCTTCGCATCGGCAAGCCCATTCTGTTCATGGACAACCGGTCCGCCGAGATGTCGAAATACGCGGCCAACGCATTCCTGGCTACGCGAATCAGCTTCATCAACGAGCTCGCTCGGCTCTGCGAGCAGGTAGACGCCGACATCGACGCCGTGCGTCGGGGCGCCGGCTCCGACTCTCGCATCGGGCTGCGCTTTTTCTTCCCCGGTGTTGGGTATGGCGGCTCCTGTTTCCCCAAGGACGTCCGCGCGCTGCAGTTCACCGCCATGGCTCACGACCTCCACCTCCACATCGTCGAGGCAGCCGAGGTGGTGAACCTCGAGCAGAAGCGGCTCCTGGCCCGCAAGATCTTCGCGCGCTTCGGGCCTGATCTCACCGGCATGCGATTCGCCCTCTGGGGGCTGGCCTTCAAGCCCCGTACCGACGACATGCGGGAGGCCCCGTCCCGGGTAGTCGTGGAGATGTTGTTGGAAGCCGGCGCCGCCATCACGGCCTATGATCCCGAAGCCATGGGCGAGGCCAGCCGCCTCATGGGCGACAAGGTCCGCATGGCGGACTCCAGCCTCGAGGCCCTTGACGGCGCTGACGCCCTCGTGGTGGTCACCGAGTGGAACGAGTTCCGCAGCCCGGACTTCGAGGAGATCAAGCAGCGCCTGGCCAAGCCGGTGATCTTCGATGGTCGCAACATCTACGATCCGGGTGATCTGCGCGCCATGGGTTTCGAATACTACTGCATCGGTCGCGGCAAGCCCCAGTATCCCGGGTAGATCCTGCTCTTGTGTGGTGCGCGCTCGTTGCCCTTGCTTTCCGAACGGCGGCGGATGCCATAGAATAACCGCTGGTTCGTCCAGGAGGTGTCTCGGTGCGCTCCGGCAAGATCAACTTCATCGCCATCATTCTCGTTCTGGGGCTCATCTTCGGTGGCGTATTCCTGCACAGCTTCGGTGCCTACTACTGGGATGCCGAGCAGATGAAGGAGGTCGCGCGAAACGCGTGCTTCACCTACCAGGAGCGCGACGAGTCCAGGGGCCTGATTCGGCTCACGCAGGAACTTTATCAGCGGGACATCCCCGACTACATCGTGGAAGATGACTGCGATTTCCACGAGAGGGCGGGAAAACACACGGTCCACTGCCACTGGGAAGTAGAGAAGAAGTGGCCCTTCACGAACATCGCGAGGGTCATGGTCTTCGACGTGGAAGCCGTCCGCGACAAGCACGGCTTCATCGACTAGCTCGCGGACCTGCCGCCACCCAGAACGGCGCCATCGCTACCTCGTCTCTCGATGTCCGTGTTACTGGGGCGGTTCGACCCCGGTCGGTTCGGTCTGGCTCGAACCGTCACCATCCATCCGGCCCCATTCGAATGCGAGGATTCGACAGCGATGCAGCGCTATCCCATGACGCCGAGAGGCTACGAGTTGGTTGTCGCCGATCTGCGGCGCCACAAAGAAGTCCTACGGCCCGAAAACGTACGCGCCATCGAAGAAGCGCGCGCCCACGGTGATATCAGCGAGAACGCCGAGTTCGAGGCGGCCAAGGAGCGACAGGCCCTGCTCGATGGCCGTGTCCGTGAGCTGGAGCACCGGTCTGCTGCGGCCGAAGTGATCGACGTAACGGCGCTGCCTCCGAGCGATCGGGTCATCTTTGGCGTCACCGTCACCCTCTTCGACCTGGACACGGAAGGAGAGCTCACCTACCGCATCGTCTCTCGAGAAGAGGCCGATGCCCGCGCCGGCTTGATCACCCACACCTCCCCCATCGGTCGAGCGCTGCTCGGCAAGTGCGAAGGCGACGAGGTGCGTGTGAAGACACCCCGCGGTGTGCGCGAGTTCGAGATCCTCCAGGTCCAGTACATCTAGGAGCCGGCCCCCCGCCCGACGCCCCCTGGCAGGTCTGTGGGCTGCGCCCACGCCGAGAGCGCCATGAACCCGACCTCTACAGAAAACACGTCCGAGACCAGCTCCCAGGGTGCAGCCCAGCCGCCCCCCGCCGAGCTGCCGTCGGGCCCTGATCCCCGGCTACAGTCCGCTCTGGCCCTCGACGTGGTACGCCGAACCGTGCGCTACGGTCTCCGCTGCCAGCCCACCGCCAGGGGTCCCCGCTACCTCCGCGCCACCTGTGAGCCCTGGCTCGCCCGCGTGCACGAGGACTCCCTCGAGGTCTCCGAACGCGAGGCCCTCGTGGCGTTGCGTAGCGCTCTGTTAGGCCCGCCCGATGCAGATCCGGTCGGGCCGTCCGTGGTGCTGTTGCGGCAACTCGAGGACGTCTTGGTGCCCTTCGATGGCCTGCTCGAGTTGGCTGATGCCGGCAGCGCTCTCGAGCCGCGCGCCGTGCTTCTCCCTGAAGGTGAGAGCGAGCGCTCTCGGGCCATGCGGGAGCGGCAAGAGGCCGAGGAGGCCCGTCGTCGCGCCCAAGCTGCGCCTCCTCCCCCTCGAGCGGAACCCGCCACGCAGCCCCCCGCCGAACGTGTGGAACGCAAAGCTCGGAACGAGCGCTCGGACAGATCCGCTGCCGCTGCCGACCCGACGCCGCGCGAAGGTGCCTCCGAGGCCGCACCGTCGGACGAACCGAGCCCTGCACCCGATGCTGCCCACGCGACTTCCCAGTCCAGGGAAGAGCCTCGACGGGGGCGCGGGCGGCGGTCGAAGCGAGGTCGAGATTCGTCGTCGAAGTCCGAGCACGAGTCCGCTCGGGCGGTCGAGAAACGGTCCGAGCCTCCGCCCCCTCCCCCGCGTCCCATTCGCCATCCCGAGGGTGGTGGTGTGTCGCTCGACGAGTTCGCCCCGTCTCGACAGACGCCCTTGGTCGAGGCCCTGCGCCCTCATGGTGTGGAGACCGTCGCGGATCTGCTGCTTCTGCTTCCCGTTCGCTACGAGCTCCTGCCGCGTGCCGTTGCGCCTTCCGAGCTGGCCATCTCCGGCCAGAAGCAGGTTCTCAGGGGCGACGTGATCCGGCGGCTCACGCGACTCTCTCCCCTCGGTAGTCGTCACGAGGTGGTCGTAGGCGACGGCCAGGCCGAGATCACCTGTCGCTGGATCACCCACCGCGATCTGGCCTTCTGGTCCGCCATGGCGCCAGGCAATCGGGTCGCGCTGTTTGGCCTGGTCGAGACCGAGGGTGAAACGACGCTGCTGCATGAAGCCGAGTTGGTCTGGGTGGACAGCCGTGGACAGGGCCGCCAGGCCTGCTACGATCTCGAAGGCGTGTCCGAACCCGACCTGCGCGTGCTCATCGACAGGGCCCTCGAGGACTTCGGCGGCAGGATCCTCGATCCGCTCCCGGACGACGTGCGCAAGCGTCTCCGCCTGTTGGGCCTGGACGAAGCGCTGCGCCGCCTGCACTTCCCCACCCACGGCGCCTCCAGGGGCCGCGAGCGAATGGCCTTCGACGAGCTGCTGCTGTACCAGCTGGGGCACCAGCTGGGCCAGATGCGCCAAACCAGGGAACGTGGCATCGCCCACCCGATCAAACACCGGCTCGTCTCTCAGGTCATGGCGGTCCGATCGCAGCATCTCTCCGACGGACAGGAGATCGCCTTCTCCGAGATTCGGCGCGACCTCGCCCGCCCCCGACCCATGAACCGCCTACTTCAGGGCGAGGTCGGCGTGGGCAAGGGTTTCGTCGCCCTGCTCACCTCCATCGTGGTGGCCGAGGGCCGATCCCAGGTCGTCTTCTTGGCTCCCGATGCACTCGCCGCCGAGCACCGCTTCCTCTTCGCCGAGCCCCTGCTCAGGTCGGTGGGTCTGGTCCCCACGTTGATCCTCGACAAACCCGACGCACCTCAGGCCGATGCGTTGCGCAGGGGTGAGATCCACATCGCCTTCGCCACGCCTGCCATCACCCGCGCATGGCCCGGCTTCAAGAAGCTCGGCCTGGTGATCGTCGAAGAGCGAGAAGCCTACGGCACCGTGGCGCTCACCAACCTGCCCAGTCAAGGCACGCGTCCCGACCTGTTGGTGCTCACCGATGCGCCCATCCCCACCAGCATCGCACTCACCGTCTTCGCCCACATGGACCTCTCACTGGTTCCTGGCCAGCTTGTCGAAGGGCTCGAGGTCACCGCCTATCCTTGGTCGGAGCACCTCGAAGCCTACCGCCGTGCGGGGGTGGAGCTCGAGGCGGGGCGGCAGATTTACGTGGTGCTTCCGATGATCGGAGGGCGAGAACGCCTCGAGCAACGAGAGCTGGCGCGTTTTGCCGACGCCCTGCGCGGCGACGCCTTCCCCGGGGCTCGCATCGGTGTGTTCAGTGGCAAGATGAGCCGCGAGGAGCGCCACCGCACCTACCAGGACTTCCTGCACCGACGCATCGACGTGCTCCTCACCACCACCATCATCGAGGACGGGCCCTCCGTCCCCAATGCGACCACCACGGTCGTGCTGGAAGCCGACCGCTTCGACCTCGTTCGTTTGCACCGCCTTAGGGCCCACGTGGCCCGGGGTGTCCGAGCGGGGCGCTGTCTGTTCGTCCTGTCCGAGCAGCCCGACCCAGAAGGCGTGCAGCTGGTCGAGCTCATGGTGCGTGAGCACGACGCCTTCCGTATCGCCGAGATGGATCTCGTTGCCCGAGGCGCCGAGGCCTTGCTCGGTGAGCGTGCGGTCGAGCTCCCCGCTTTCAGGTACATGGACCCCCTCGAGCACAGAGACCTTCTGGTTCGCGCCCGCAGCGAAGCCTTCGAGCTGCTCGAGGATCCCACCCGGCTCAATCAGCCAGCCTACGACGGCCTCCGCGCGGCTCTCGAAGAGAGCTGGCAGCGCTGGTTCCCC
>CAZVHW010000107.1:0-16083 GCA_964626835.1 uncultured Enterobacterales bacterium | reverse complement strand
GGAAGCCCGAGGAACCGGCCCGGGGAACCCCCTGTACGACCGACTCTTCGAAGAGCAAGCCGCGGGCCCGCTGCCCGAGGCGGAGGCCACCCCGACACTCCCGGCAGTACCCCCATGGGCCTGGATCCTGGGTATGACCTGCCTGGGCGCGTTGGTCTGGAACAGGCAGCGCCAGAAAAAAACCGAGACCCGGCAGGGCCAGGTCGAGGTGTTGGGCCACACTCGCCTGGGGACCAAGTCCCGTCTCACGATAATCCGGGTCCAGGGCGAGGATGGCCGCACCCGCCGTCTGTTGGTGAGCAGCGGCGAGGGCGCTCCTTCGCTCGTGGCCGATCTGGGCAGCGAAGATCGCGCCGCCGCCGAAGATCTCGTCGAGAGCCTCACGTCCCCCCGGCTCCCCACCCAGACCACGACCTTCAGCCAGGAGCTGGAGCTCGCCGAGACCACCGACGTGGACCATTTCGGCAGCGACATCCTCGAGGACGACGAGCTGGACCCCGAGGACGAGATCGGCCTGGGGCTGGTCCCCCCGCCCAAGGTGCCCGTCTGGAACGAAGCTCCGGAGGAAAATGCGGTTTCGGGCGAGCCCCCGGTCAGCCCGACCCCCGTAGCCATCCTGCAAGCCCCCGTAGCCATCCTGCAAGCCCCCGAACAGGAAGAGGAGCCCCACCCCGCGGGCCCACTGGACGCCCTCGAGGATCTGCTGGGCGACGTTGACGCCCCGGAGATGGTCCTGGACGTGTCCTGGGATCCCGAAAGCGGATGGAGCGGACTTTCCCCGGTCGAGGCGCCCAACGAAGCGCCAGCCGAAGAAAGCAAGCCCCGGCCACGGGACGAGGACCTCATCGAGGACGAGGCGGACTCCTGGGAGAGCATGATGGCAGACCAGACGTCCCGGCGACGCCCTGCCCTCTCTAGCGCGAGCGCGCGCCCATCGAGCCAGGCGGCGTTCGACGCCCTCCTGCACGGAAGGCGTGGCACCAGCGCCACCGACGGCGAGGCTCCCAGCCCCAAGCGGGTTCGCCCAGCGGTCACCACGGTTCGGCCGCTGCGCCCTTGGCAGGACGCACCCCGCATGCGCACCCCCTACGACCGCGCGACGCCCCCGCGACCGGACGAGCTAGACGCAAGCCCCGACATCCAGGAACCTCGCTCCGCCGGCGACGTCCACAACCTGGTTGTGGAGGTCCTGCAGGAACGCGATGACAGCCCCGAGCCCAGCCCCAAGTCCAACGGTGTGGTGGAGATCGCCCGGTACCTCCGCAGTCGGGTCGCACGATGAACCGAAGCTCGCGCACGCTGCTAGGCTGCGGCCTGTTGCTGGGATTGGCCCTGCTCCCGAGCCTCGCCTTGGCCCAGGAGGTCGGCCCCGACGTCCTGGGTGAGGGTGCGGTGGCATTGGTCGAGGGCACGGAGGACATGCCCGTCTCGGCGGCCCTGCGCTTGGTGCTCATCCTGACCGCACTCACCTTCCTGCCAGCCGTGCTGCTGGTGATGACCCCGTTCACCCGCTTCGTCATCGTCTTCGCCCTGCTGCGCCAGGCCCTGGGCCTGCAGCAGGCACCGCCGAACCAGGTGCTCATCGGTCTGTCGCTGTTCCTCTCCCTGCTGATCATGCAGCCCACGCTCAACCAGGTCCACGAAGACGCCGTGGAGCCCTTCCTGGCCGGTGAGATGCAACCCGTGGAGGCCATCCAGACCGGGCTGCTGCCCATGCGCGGCTTCATGCTCAACAACACTCGCGGGGACGACCTCGCCGCCGTGCTCGAGATCGGCAGCCTCGAGGCGCCCGACACGCTGGAGGAGATCCCAACGCCGGCCGTCGTCAGCGCCTTCGTGCTGTCGGAGCTCAAGACCGCCTTCATCATCGCCATCAAGGTCTACCTGCCCTTCCTGGTCATCGACATGGTCATCGCCAGCCTCCTGCTGGGCATGGGCATGATGATGCTGCCTCCGGTGATCATCTCCCTGCCGTTCAAGCTCCTGCTCTTCGTCCTCATGGACGGCTGGAACCTGCTCATCCGCTCCATGACCGCCGGCTTCGGGTTCTAGCCATGACCGTCGAAGAAGCACTCTTCTGGGGCCAGCAGTCCATCGTGACCGTGCTCATGCTTGGCGGCCCGGTCATGCTGGCCGCCCTGGTCGTGGGCACGCTGATCTCCCTGTTCCAGGCCATGACCCAGATCCAGGAGATGACCCTGGTCTTCGTGCCCAAGATCCTCGCGGTGTTCCTGGTCCTGCTGTTCATGGGCGGTTGGATCCTGGAGCAGGCCGTCAGCTTCGGCACGTCCAGCTTCGAGTCCATCGCCGAGTGGTCCGAGTGAGCCGGCGATGATCTTCCTGATCACGGCGGCGCTGGTGGCCTCTCGCATCGGCGCGGTGGTCATGGTGATGCCCGTCTTCGCCACGGCAGGCGTCCCCAAGCTCTACCGCCTGGCCATCGCCATCTGCGTCACCGTGGTGGTGACCCCCGTGGTCCCGCCCGCCCAGATGCCTACCCTGTCGGCGCTGATCACCGGCATGACCGGGGAGGTCCTGATCGGGGTGGTCATGGGTGGCAGTGTCGGCGTCCTCTTTGGTGCCATCTCCATGGCGTCCGAGTTCATGGGCATGCAGATCGGGCTGCGCATCGCGGCGGTCTTCGACCCTCTCAGCGTGGCCCAGGCAGGGCTCATCTCCTCCATGTCCCGCTGGCTGGCCACCCTGGTCTTCCTGGGCGCCAACCTGCACCTCTGGGTGCTCGACGTGGTGGGAGACTCGTTCATGCTCGTACCCCCCGGCTCGGCCTCCGATCCCTTGGCGGCGAGCCATCTCTGGATCCCGACCATCGGCCACGCCATCCTCTGCGGCGTCCGGTTGGCGGGCCCCGTGATGGTGCTGGTGTTCATGGTGCAGGCCTTCCTGGGGATCATGGTCCGCCTGGCACCCAGCATGAACGTCTTCTTCGCCGTGGGGCTGATAGCCAACGTGGTCGCGGGCCTCGGCCTCTACCACGAGGTCCTGCCCACGCTGCTCATGGAGCACCTGGACATCGTGAAAGACTCCCTGCCACTCATCGAGCGCGCAGCCGAGTTGGTGCGCTAGGGGATCGGCGTGTCAGCCCAGGACGATGGCCAGGAGAGAACCCACCAGGCGTCGGAGCGACGCAAGAAGGAGTTTCGTGAACGAGGCGAGATCGCGCGCTCGAGAGAGCTCACCTCCGCCGTCGGCCTGATCGCGACCACCCTGGCGCTGGTGGCCTCCGTCCGCCCCATGATCGACGGCGTGCGTGGAATGTTCAATCGCTACTGGATGTTCGAGACCGTCCAGGACTTCGAGCTCACCCAAGCCTTGGAGATGGGCGGTGAGACGATCATGGAGATGGCCTGGATGCTCGGACTGCCCCTGGGGATCATCTGGGTGATCTCCCTGGCTGCGGGTTTGGCGCAGAGCCAAGCGGTGATCCCCAAGGAGCCGCTGAAGATCAAGTGGGAGACGCTGAACCTAGCCTCGTCGTTTCAGCAAAAGTTCCTTTCGTCACAGCCATGGATGGAGCTAGGCAAGGGCGTGGGCAAGCTGGCGATCCTGGGTCTGCTCACCTGGCTGGCCATCAGGGACCGCCTCCCCAGCCTGCCCACCTTGGCCACCACCACCCCACAGGACGTGCTCCAGACCATGGGGGACTACACCATGGTCCTGGTCACCCGTGCGATGCCGGTGGCCATCGTGGTGGCGGTCGCAGACTATGCCTACCAGTGGTGGCGCCTGTCCGAGCGCATGAAGATGACCACCCAGGAGCTCAAGGACGAGTTCAAGGAGTCCGAGGGCGATCCCCACATGAAGGCGGCCCGCAAGGCCCGCGCCCGACAGATCGCCATGGCCCAGACCATTCGAAACGTCCAGAAGGCCGACCTCGTCATCACCAACCCGACCCACTTCGCCGTGGCGGTCCGCTACAACGCCCAGGAAGCCCCCGCCCCCGTGGTGGTCGCCAAGGGCGTCGACCACCTGGCCCTGCGCATTCGTCAGGAGGCCACCCGCCACGACATTCCCTGCGTGGAGAACCGCCCGTTGGCTCGCGCGCTCTACCCCCTGGCGGAAGAGGGGCAGATAATCCCCGAGGACTTCTACGGACCGGTGGCCAAGGTCCTGGCCAAGGTGCTCAAGCGGAAGAAGAAGCGCCTGCAGCGGGGACCGGGGGCCTGATCGAGACAACTCGTGACGGTTCGAGCGATCGCCTTTGGCTGCTCGCCGCACCACAAAGGTGGAGGTGCCGATGCCACGACTGCAACTTCTCGAATCCGACGGCACGCCTCGCTGGTTTCCGCTGCGTGGACGCACGCTCATCGGCCGCGACGTGGAGAACGATGTCGTGCTCGCCGACGGCGCCGTCTCGTCCCACCATGCCTTGCTGTTCGTGCGCACCGACGGGACCGCCTTCATTCGTGACATGCGCAGCTCCAACGGTACCTGGGTCGATGGCCGGCGGGTAGGCCAGTGTGACATCCACGATGGGAGCGTCATCCGCCTGGGGAACGCGCGGCTCCGCTTCATCTCCCTCGCCGCAGACCCAGCGGTACCCAGCGCTGCTGCCTGGGAATGGGACGGCAGCCAGGACCAAGAGCAGGACACGGACACCTTCGTCCGCAAAGGCGCCGCACCGGGAGTCGGGTCCCAGCTGGGCCTGCAGCGCGATCTGATGGCTCTGTACGAGCTCGGCGACCTGCTGCACGCCAGCCGCACGGAGGACCAGCTCTACCGCTGCGTGGCGCGGCTGGTAGAGCGCGCGACAGGTGCCAACCGAGTATCCCTGGTGGAGTGGCCTGGTGGGGAGCGGGAGCCCGTGTTGCTGCTGGTCTGGCCCGACGGCTCGGAGCTCAACGACGGGCAACCCTACTCACGCACGGTCACCGAGCGCGTCATGGGGCAAGGGCGCACCATCCTGGTGCCGGACGTGGCCATCCAAGGCGATCTCCGCCACGCACCCAGCCTCCCCGGCTGCCACGCCCGCACCGTGCTCTGCGCGCCTCTGCGCAGCCAGCAGCGCATCTTCGGCATCATCTTCGCCAGCCACCACGAACCCACGTTCCAGTTCGCCGCACGCCAGGTTCGGCTGATCACCGCGGTGGGCCTCGAAGCCGGGATCGCCCTGGAGAACCTCCGCCTGATGCGCCACCAGGAGCGGAGCTTCCTGGACACCACCGAGGCGCTGGTCTCCGCCCTGGATGCCCGGGACGACTACACCGCAGGCCACTCGAGGCGGGTTGCAGACATGAGCATGGCCATCGCACGCTGCGCCGAGCTTCGCGAGCACGAGCTCCAGGAGCTCCGCCTGGGAGCTATGCTCCACGACATCGGAAAGATAGGCGTGGACGACGAATGCCTCCGCGCCCCCAGGCGGCTGACCCCCTCGGAGCACCGCCGCATCCAGCAGCACACCGTGAAGGGGGACAGGATCCTGGAGCCCCTCGGCAGCCTCGAGAGGATCCGGTCCATCGTGCGCCACCACCACGAGCGCTGGGACGGCACGGGCTACCCGGACCGCCTGGGGAACGACGCCATCCCGCTGGCCGCCCGCATCGTCGCCATCGCCGACACCATCGACGCCATCACCAGCGACCGCCCCTATCGCCAGGGTCGGTCCCTCGACGTCGCCGTCCGAGAGGTGCTGCGCTGCTCGGGCACGCAGTTCGATCCCGCGATGGTCGGGGCGCTGGTGAGGAGCCTGCGCATCGGGGCCTTCCCCTGCGCGAACGGACCGATGCCCCTCGAGGAGTCCGCGGTGGGCTAGCCGATCCCCACCGCGCTCCGCACGCGCGCCATGGTGGCTTCGGCGATCTCGCCAACCTTGTCAGCCGAGCGAGCCAGCACGCCATCGAGATAGCCGAGGTCGTCCATCAGCCGCGCGTGCTCCGCCTGGATGGGATCCAGGGTCCCCATGACCAGCCCGTGCACTTCCTTCTTCAGGTGGCCGTAGCCGGTACCGGCAAATCGATCGGCGATGGACTGGCGGGTCTCGCCCGACAGCGCTTGGTGCACGGAGATCATGTTGCGCACGCCGGGACCGGCCTTGTCCCACTCGAACTCGAGGTTCGAGTCCATGACCGCCTTCATGATGGTCTTCTTGATCTTCTTGGGTGAGTCCAGCAGGGCCACCGCGTGGAGCGGCTTGGTCGCCGCCAGGCTCTTGGACATCTTGGCCGTGGGATCGTCGAAGCCCATGATCCGTGCACCCGCCGGGGGGATCATGACCTGGGGGACCACGAAGGTGCTGCCGAAGAGACTGTTGAAGCGCTCGGCGATATCGCGGGCCAGCTCGATGTGCTGCTTCTGGTCCTCGCCCACGGGGACCAGATCGGCGTCGTAGACCAGGATGTCGGCAGCCTGCAGCACCGGGTAGGTAAGCAGACCCGTACCCACGGTGTCTCGCTGCCCGCGCTTGGTCTTGAACTGAGTCATGCGCTCGAGCCAGCCCAATGGGGTCGTACAGGTGAGCACCCAGGCCAGCTCGCTGTGCTGACGCACCTGGGACTGTAGGAAGACAGCCGAGCGCGCGGGATCGATGCCCGCGGCGATGTAGATGGCCGCGACCTCGCGGGACTTGGCCCGGAGCGCGTCGGGCTGGACGTTCTCGGGGATGGTGAGCGCGTGCAGATCCACCACGCAGAAGAGGTTCTCGTGCTCGTCCTGCATGTCGACCCACTGCCGCAGGGCACCCAGGTAGTTGCCCAGGTGCAGGCTGCCGGTGGGCTGAATGCCGGAGAGGACGCGCTTGCGCTCGCTCATGGTGACTCCAGGTCCGAGCGTCAGGGCCCCCGGCTATCGGAGCACCCCCGCCCCGTCAAAGCCGCTGGGCGGTGCTCGAGCCAGGCGCTACCCTTTGCAACGAACGAGGTGTCCCCATGACACACGCCCCAATTGCCTTCCTCCTGGCTGCGAGCCTGCTGTGCACGGCCTGCGGCACCGAAGAGGACGACTGCCAGGACGAAATCTGGTACCAGGACGTGGATGGGGACGGCTACGGCGACGACGAGTTGCCGCTCATCGCCTGCGAGAGGCCGGAGGACGCGGCTGTTCGAGGGGGCGACTGCGACGACGCCAACGCGTCGGCAAACCCCGACGCGACCGAGCTCTGGTACGACGGCGCGGACCAAGACTGCGACGGTGCCGACGACTTCGACCAGGACGGTGACGGCTTCACGGTCGAGTCCAGCGGCGGAGATGACTGCGACGACACCGATCCCCAGGTCCACCCAGACGCCAGCGATGCCCCGTACGACGGTGTGGACTCGAACTGCGACGGGGAGAGCGACTACGACTTCGACCGCGACGGCCACGACGCCCAGGCCTACGGGGGAGACGACTGCGACGACACCGATCCCGACGTCAACCCCGGGGCCGAAGAGATCTGGTACGACGGCGTGGACGAGGACTGCGACGGCGGCTCGGACCACGACCAGGACGGCGACGGCTTCGACAGCCAGGACCACGTAGTAGACGGTGGGGACTGCGATGACGAGGACCCGGAGGTCAACCCGGACCAGACAGAGACCTGGTACGACGACATCGACTCGAACTGCGACCAAGCCAACGACTTCGACCTGGACGCCGACGGCTACGAGAGCCAGGACTACGGCGGTGACGACTGCGACGACGGCAATCCGGACATTCACCCGGGAGCCTTCGAGTGGAACGACGGAGACGACAACGACTGCAACGGGGACTTCGACGTCATCTACCTCGACGACGCGGACGCGAGCCTGCTCGGCGAGGAGGAGGGAGACCAGCTCGGCGTGAGCGTGGCCGTGGTGGGAGACATCAACGGCGATGGCTTCGACGACGTCGCAGCGGGTGGCCACGCCTGGCCGGCCGGAAGCGAGCAGGGCGCCGCCTGGCTCGTCCTGGGACCGGTGACGGGTGAGCTCGACCTCTGGTTCGCCGACGCGCGCATCGCAGGAAGAACCGCGGGCGACCGGGCGGGACATCCCGTGGCAGGCGCCGGTGACGTGAACGGCGACGGCTTCGACGACCTGCTCGTGGCGGCACACCAGGAGTCGTCCGCGGCGAACCAGTCGGGCAGTGTCTACCTGCTACACGGTCCCCTCACCGGCGACCTGTCCGTCGGGGACGCCCTGACCGCCTGGCAAGGCGAGGCGGCGTTCGACCTGGCGGGGACGGGGATCGACGGTGGGGCCGACATCACCGGCGATGGCGATATCGACGTGCTCGTTGGAGCATTCGACCACGACGGCTCCGCAGGAGCAGCCTGGATCGTCTCTGGCGCGAGCACGGGTACCACCTCGCTGGCCGACGCCCCCGTGCGCCTGGTAGGCGAACAAACGGACGACAACGCCGGCCGTGAGGTGGCCGCGGTGGGCGACACCGATGGTGACGGCCAGCAAGACCTGCTGGTGGGGGCCTGGGGCAACGACGAGATCGGCACCGACTCCGGTGCCGCCTACCTCTTCCACGGCCCGGTCACGAGCTCTGGCAGCCTGGCGCTCGCCGACACCAAGCTGCTGGGCGAGGTCGAGGGCGACAAGGCAGGCTACTCCGTGGCGCCCGCGGGCGACGCAGACGGCGATGGCTACGCCGACCTGCTGGTGGGAGCCCCCTACAACGACACCCGGGCGAACAACGGCGGCGCCGCCTACCTCGTGCTCGGCCCCCTGACGGGCGACCGGCTCGATCTCGGAGTCGCGGAGGCCACCTTCGGCGGCGACCAGGACGACGCGCTGGCCGGCTACGACGTCCACACGGCTGGCGACTTCGACGGGGACGGCAAGGACGACATCGCCGTGGGAGCTCCCACCTTCGATCAGCTCGGCACGAACGACGGCGCCGTGTACGTCGTCCTCGGCCGCATCGCCGGCAGCATCAGCTCCTGCTCGTCCGACGTCAAGCTCCATGGCACGGACAGCGGGACAAACGCGGGCAGTGCCCTCGGGGGTGGTGGCGACCTGAACTCCGACGGCTACGACGATCTCCTCATCGGCGCGCCCGGGGCGGTGAGCACCGACGGCACCACCGGCGGCGCGTTCATGCTGCTGGGCAGCGAGCGATAGCCCGGCGACCAGGAGCACCGAACCCCCTAGAGTTCGAGCGCCGCCAGGACCTCGGGCGCCAGCCACGTGGCCATCTGGTCGTGGCCATCGACCGTGAAGTGCAGGCAGTCGTGGAAGAGCACGGTGGGGGGGACACCGTACTGGGCATGCAGATCGCGCTCGAGGTCCACCAAGCGGGCCCCCTCGGCCCTGGCAGCGGCTCGCACGGCCTGCGTCATGTCACTGGTCGCGCGCATGGGGAGGGGGTCGAGCTCACGAGACCTCAACAGGTCCTCGGGCCCACCGTCGATCCCCAGCGCGATGCGCACCAGGCCCCGCTGGTGGAGCAACTCGGGACAGTCGGGGTGCAGCACGAGGGCCTGCTCGATGGCGGCGAGGCGCTCGGCCGTGGGGATCACGCGGTTCTTGCGATCACCCGACTCGAGATCGGGGAGCGCACCAGGGCAGCCGTACCCAACCGGGCCACAAGCCTGGATGTTGGAGATGGGGGTCACGAGCACCACGGCTGCCCCGGCGTCTCGAGCCTGACGGACCACCGCTTGGAGGTTGTCTCGCAGCGCTGCGGCCGCCAACAGTCGCTGGGCGTGGGAGATGGGGTTCCGTGCGTCGGCCCCTTTTACGGGCCGAACCACCGCAGCCGCGGGCGAGTCCACCAACAGATCACGAAGCAGCCCATAGGCGCGGCTTCGCCACAGGAGCAGCCTCAGTCGCACCACGAGCGCACTGCTCACGCTGCCATAGCGCTGCTCCTGCACGGTGTTCCCCAGGTCGTTGTGGCCCGTATAGATCACGAGCAGGGATGGCCGGTGGGGCACGAGATTCGAGGCGACGTTGCGGATGGCCGCGCTGTCCAGACCCGGACTACCCAGGTTGAGAGCCTCGATGGCCACCCCGTGCTCCGCGAGTAGAGCCTGCACCCGGGCCGGGAACTCGAGCGTCAGGTCGATGCCGCTACCACCGTGCACCGAGGAGCCTCCCAAAAACGCCACCCGAGGAACGTGGGAGGCGGGCGCAGAGTCGAAGCTGATGGGAGTGGACCCTCGCTGAAACCCGGCGGTGACCTTCCGACCGCTCTGCTCGAGGCTGGTGTTCCCAGCGAGGGCTCGCACCCTCAACAGGGGAGGTGTCTCCGGTGGTCCGGCAGCCACACGTGCACCCAACTCGAGCAGGCCTAGCAGCACGAGGGTCACGACACAGGCCAGGAGCAGCTTGCGCCCCTTCGCGCTGGGAAGCCTGAGATATTGGTGAGGAGGTGTGGGCATCGCAGGTCGTGCTTGATGAACGAGGTCCATCCCGCAAGCGACGAACCATCTCGAGGAAGCTATCCTGCGGTCGACGAGGCGAACCATGATCCTGCGGATTGGCACGATGTCGGCTCGGTCAGGGCACCACTCCTGACTCACTCTTTTCAACATCGCTGAGAGGCTTCTGGGATCGACGACACTACTAAATGAACCCCAACCGGACGGTTCACCTTGCTCTCCTCCATCAGACCACGTTCACCCGTCAAGGCGTGGCTCGGGTTTCCCGTGGTGGCCATGGCCTGCACGCCCGGATCCTCCGATATCGAGGGTGTCCAGGACCTCGAGGCCGCGCTCAATCCGGTAGTCGACCTCGTCGTGGAGCTATCCTGGACCAGCGAGGTCGAAGGATATTCCTGGGTGGAGTACGGCAGCAGCCTCGATCGCACGCAGACCACTGCGGTGAGTCAGGATGCGAGCATCGACCATCACGCCTCTCTTTACGGGCTTCCAGCCTACACCGAGGTTCACTACAGAGCGGTCACGGTCATCGATGGGGTGGAGTACACCCAGGACGGCGAGATCACCACCGGAGGCCTTCCGCCGGGCATGCCCAACTTCATCGCCTCGTCGCTGATTCCCGAGCAGATCTCCGACGCACCCTACCTGTTGACCGCACTGCCGGGCGCCGAGAGCTACCTCGCAGTCATCGATCGTTTGGGACGCGTGGTCTGGTACTACGAACGGGACAATGGCTGGCAAGACCACTCGGTCATGAGCGTGGCCTTCGAGGCGGACTCGAACGAGATCCTCTGCGGTGCCTTCACCCGAGACGAGGACAACCAAAGCAGCGAGGCCATCACCCTCGACCTGCAAGGAGGAATCACGGAGGTCATCGACATCGGGGCCGCGCACCACTCCGTGGCTCGGCTCCCCGATGGCGGCATCGCGACCCTGCAGCCGGACCAACGCACCTGGTACGACCCGGACCAGGGGAAGGACATGCAAGTGATCGGGGATGCGATCGTGGAGTACGATCCCGATGGCGACACGCACCTGATCTTCTCGACCTGGGACTGGGGGGAGCCCGTCGTCCACGACAGGTTCTACAAACCCAAGTCGGGGGAAGGCGACTGGTCCCACGCCAACGCCCTCAAGTACGATCCGGACTCGGACACCTACCTGCTCTCCCTGGGCAACCTGGACACGGTGCTGCAGATCGGCGCCTGGAACGGCGAGGTCGTACGTGAGTTCGGTGAAGATGGCTACGCCGTCGAGGAAGGAACGCCCTTCATCTTCCAGCACGATCCGAGCTGGACCCAGGACGGCACGCTCCTGATGTCCTCCGCACTGGGTGACGGTCACGTGTTCGCGGTGGAGTACGAGGTGGACGACATGGACGAGGCGCTTCGTGAGGTCTGGTCCTACGGGAAGCAGGCCACCTTCATGTCCGTGGCAGGGGGCGAGGCTACGCGACTAAGCAACGGAAACACGTTGTTCAACGTCGGCTACCAGGGTGTGGTTCTCGAGGTGTCGCCCGATAGCGAGCCGGTCTGGGACCTCGGCGCCTCCATGGGCTCCGCCTTCTACGGCACCTTCCTCTTCGACGACTTCTACTAGCCGAACACACCGTGATCCATCGGCCGTAGAGCCACCCCCGCCCGAAGTGATACGTTGCCCGCCCAAACGGAGGGTACCAGCGAATGAGTCACTTCGTGGTCCATGGGGGCAAGCCCCTGAGTGGCGCCATCACGGCCAGCGGCAACAAGAACGCCGCCCTGCCGATCATCGCCGCCACCCTGCTCACCGACCAGCCCGTCCTGCTGGACAACCTGCCCGGCATCCGCGACGTGGCGGCCATGCTCGAAATCCTCGAGTATCTCGGGGCGACCGTGGAGCGGAACGGTAGCCAGGCCAGGATCTGTTGCGCCGCTATCTCGCGCTCGGAGATCCCCTGGGAGCTCTGCGAGAAGACGCGCACCTCCTTCCTCATGGTGGCCCCCCTGCTGTCGCGCTCCGACCGCGTCCAGCTGCACCGCCCCGGTGGCGACGCGATCGGCCGGCGCAGGCTGGACCCCCACTTCTACGGTCTGCGCGGACTCGGGGTCGAAGTGGACGAGGAGCACTTCGTCTTCGAGTCGTCCAGCCGGCTCCGCGGTCGCACCCTGTTCTTCGACGAGGCCAGCGTCACGGCTACCGAGCACATCCTGATGGCGGCGGTGCTCGCCGAGGGCACCACCACCATCCTCAACGCCGCCAGCGAGCCCCACGTGCAGGATCTCGCGCGCATGCTCACCTCCATGGGGGCCAGCATCGATGGTGTGGGCACCAACACCTTGCGAATCCACGGCGTCGAGCGTCTGGGGGGCACCCAGCATCGCATCGTCTCCGACCATGTCGAGGTCGCCAGCTATCTGGCACTCGCGGCGGCCACCGGTGGCGAGATCACCGTTCGCGGCACCTCCCGGGGCCACTACTGGATGATTCACCGGGTCTTCGAGCGCTTCGGGCTGCAGCTGGACCTCGAGCAGAACCACGTCTTCCTGCCTGGGGGTCAGACCCCTCGGGTGCTGCAGGACGCGGGGGGCTCCATCCCCAGAGTGGATGACGGCCCCTGGCCCCAGTTCCCATCCGACTGCATGAGCCCGATGCTGGTGATGGCCACCCAGGCCCATGGAACGGTCCTGTTCTTCGAAAAGATGTTCGAGAGCCGCATGTACTTCGTGGACCCACTGGTCCGCATGGGAGCCAACATCATCGTGTGCGATCCCCACCGCGTGGTGGTCACCGGCCCCTCCCAGCTCCAGGGTGCCACGCTGCGCAGCCCCGACATCCGCGCCGGCATGGCCCTGGTCATGGCCGCCCTGTGCGCTACCGGCAGGCCCAGCATCATCCAGAACGCCGAGGTGGTCGACAGGGGCTACGAACGTTTCGAGCACAAGCTCAGGCTCCTGGGAGCCGACATCGTCAGGGAAGAGGGCTAGCGCTCAGTCAGGCACGTCGTCCGGGGTCCAGGTGCCCGCGGGGCCGTGCACCTCGATCAAGATGACCTCGTGCGAGCTGGTAGGGACCAGGGCCAGCGCACGGCGGAAGCGGAACGTGAGCAGGTCCCAGAGCCGGTGGAGAGGCTTCTTGTCCTTGTGCAGCTGCACCACCATGGGGCGATAGCCGGGCATGGTCAGCCGCACCTTGGGGCGGCTGAAGGGGACGGAGACGACGATGACCTCGGTCGGAGTAGCGCCGACGGTCTTTCGCCCGCGGTGCACCTGAGCTCCCATCGGATCGGAGCTGATGGCAACCCTGTGGGCGCAACCCGACAGCGCCATCACGAAGACCGCGAGAGAAACCCGGAGCGTGCGGGTGGCGAGCATGACCGGTTTCAGAAAGCCCCGGTGGCCGGTTCGAGCATCGCGAGCACGGTCTGCAGGTCACGGTAGAAGGCAGCCTTCTGGGACGACGACGGGGTCGAAATCTGGGAGCTCTTGAGCTCGCCAGCGATGCCGTACACGAGGTCGAGGGCGACGCCCTTGCGGCCGATGATGCGCACGGGCCGGCCGTCCACGTCGTACTCGAACCTGTACTTGCCCCCGTCGTTGGTCTCCATGTTCTCGACCTTGCCGTTGGCGCCGTAGAACAGCTCGAGCAACCTGCCCCCGCCCTCGATGACCTTGGTCACGCGCCCGCCCCGATCGTACTCGTATTGGTAGCGGCGTCCGTCGGAGAAGTTGGCCTGGACGATGCGAGACAGCTCGGGGTGGTAGGTGTAGCGAGCCCGGATTCCGTCGGGGGTGGTCACCCCGGTCATGCGTGCCTGGCTGTCGTATTCGTAGCGAGTGATGGACCCATCGGCGTGGGTGACTTCGAGAGGCTTTGCGCAGCACGCAGAGTACACGGTGCGGGTGACGCCACCGGCGGCGTCGGTGATGACCGAGACGTGCTCGAGATCGTTGAACTCGTGGGAGGTGGCGGCCCCGTCGGGGGTGGTCACGGTGCATCGATAGTGCTGGCCCGAGCTGTCCAGCAGGTCCCACTGGTAGCGGGTGACACCATCACTCTGCTTGAGCGCCACGGCCCAGTCGGCCTCGATGTCGTAGAGCACCTGGAGCCCACTGCCGTCGGGTTGACGCACCGCCACCAGGTTGTGCTCCTCGTCGTAGGCATAGGCGACCACTCGCTGACCGGGCCCCCGGGTCTGGACCAGGTTGCCGCCGTCGTCGTAGGCGTAGGCGACCGCTCGACCCTCCGTGTCTCGCAGCTCGGACACACGACCACCCTGTCCGTAGTACAGGGTGAAGCCCGCCCCGTCGGTGTGGGCCACCTTGGAGAGCCGACCGTCGCGGTCGTAGTCGAGTCGCAGGCCACGACCCGCCGTATCGGCCCGGCCGATGAGCCGGCCCTTGTTGTCGAAGGTCTCGACCAGTCCGTCGGCGACCTGCCGGCTGTAGATGCCGGCTTCACGGGTGATGACTTCGGTACCGCGGTCGTAGGAGACATACCGACCATCGGCGGGATCTCTCCACGCTGCGGGGTAGGCCCAGGTGGCCTGCTCGCGCTCTGCTGGCTCTTCGAGCAACAGGCGCTTGAGATCCGCGTAGAACTTGTCCTCGCGCTCGCCGCCGTGGACCTTGTCATCGGTGCGCCGAGCGAGCACCAACCGGTCCACGAAGTCCTCCCGGATCTCGGCCCAGGGCCGACCGTCGGGAGTGTAGCGCAGCACGAAGCCGTCGGAATCCACCACCAGCAGGGTGCCATCGGCGTGGGTGCTGACCATGACGTCGTATGGGTTGGACCAGCCGAAGCCGAACAACCCGTCTTCGGTGGCGCGGCTGTTGTAGTGGCGCACCAGCTCGAGGGCGGCGCCTGGCTTCTGCACCCGCACGTCGGCGTGCTCGAGATGGAAGTTCGCGTTGCGGAGGTTGATCTCCTGTGCATCGGCCAGGTTGGCCAAGAGACCGAGCGCGATCAGGAACAGCGGCATGGTACCTCCGATGACCGGACAACAGGCATCGTACCAAAGGGAGAAGAATAGCCCAAGAGGCGTCGCCCTGCCCACCCCTCGCCCGGCGGGCCGCCCCGGTGCACCCCGACGAGATAGGAGGCGTACATGCGCACGACCAAGCTCTTCGCCCTCGCGGCTCTGCTATCGACCGCCTGCCCCGAGAAACGGGTGGACGGACGCCCTGCCGCCCACCATCAGGAAGCACTGGCCACCACGGCGGAGCTGTTCTGGTACTCCCTGCGGTGGAACGACAGCGAAGCAGCCGCAGCGGTGCTCGAGCAGACCGACACGCGCCTGGACTTCTTGACGCTCTGGACCACCGAGCCACCCGAGCACATCACCGACTTTCAGATCGTGCACGTCGAGGTACTGGACAACACCGTGGAAGACGCGCGCCTCGAAGGCCTCGTGGTGGTCAAGGTCGAAGCCATCGAGCGTGCCCGCAACGTCGTGGACGTCGAGATGATCCGCCAGACCTGGTATCAGTCGGGGGACAACTGGTACCTGGATCCAGACAGCCTTCCGTTCCAGAGCGAATAGTCGTCGACCGGTAGCGTCGAGCGGCCACCGCTACAGCCACGCGGACAAACAAACCGGTGCTCGCTCTCGAAGCCCACACCGGGCTTCGGAGCGCGAGAACGTACGAGCCGATGGCGAACGGCCAGGAGTGCTAGAAGGGCATGTCGTCGTACGGCATGTCGCCACCGCCGCCGCCGCCGCCGCCGCCCTGAGCTGGCGGCTGCTCTTGGCCGCCACCGCTGTTTGTGCCGCCGCCACCGCCGCCACCGCCGTAGCCGCC
>CAZVHW010000106.1:0-16123 GCA_964626835.1 uncultured Enterobacterales bacterium | reverse complement strand
GTGCCCGCCCAGCTGGTCTCGATGCCGCTGACCGGCGCCACGTCGCCCGTCACCCTGAGAGAGGCCGTGGTCCAGCACTGCGCGGAGAATCTCTCGGGTGTCACCATCCACCAGCTGGCCAAGGCTGGTGCGCCGGTCATCTTCGGCGGCTGTCCGTCGGCGTTCGACATGCGCAAGGGCACCACCCCCATGGGCGCCATTGAGACCATGATGATCGACGCGTCCTACGCCCAGGTGGGCAAGCACCTGGGTCTACCGGTCCACGCCTACATGGGGCTGTCCGATGCCAAGTGCCCCGACTACCAGGCCGGCTTCGAGACGGGCATCGGGGCGGTGTTGGCGGCACTGGCGGGCATCAACGTGGTCTCGGGCCCCGGAATGCTCGACTTCGTGTTGTGCCAGTCACTGGAAAAGCTCCTGTTGGACCACGACGTCTGCGGCATGGCCAAGCGCCTGGTGGCCGGCGTCGCCAAGCGCGAGGGCGACGCGGTGGTGCTGCTCGAAGATTTGGTGGCCTCCACTTCGTTCCTGGGCCACCGCCACACTCGTCGAAACTGGCGTAAGGAGCTGATGATCCCCTCTGCTCTGGTGGATCGCGACACCTACCATGACTGGGAGCGCCTGGGGGGTCAATGGGCCCACCAGCGCGCTGCGGACGAGGTCGCCCACCGCCTGTCCAGCTCGAAGATCCCGGCCCTGGATCCAGACGTGACCACGGAGATCGAGGGCATCATGGAGGGCGAATTGGCACGTTTTGGCATCGATTCGTTGCCGACGGGTTGACTTTCGTCGCCTCCAGATCACGCATTTGGGGGCTAGACCACCCTGCCGGGGTATGTTGCAGAGGTCACGGATGCCGGCTGCGCGAGCTTCGCCCTCGCATGAGGATGCCATGTGTTCCAGCAAAAAAGTGGAGGACCGCGTGGTACGCACCGGGATCGCACGGCTCGACGCCGACGGCGGCGTCCTGCGGCGCGGCAAAGTAACGGTTCTCGCCGGGGTCTCCGGCATGGGTAAGAGCACCATGGCCATCAACATGGTGCTCGCGTCCCTCGACCCCCCGAAAGCCGCAGCCGCATACTTCACGTCCTTTTACGAAAACGGCGACCTCCTGCTCCGCCTGTTTGCCAACGCAAGCGGCGTCGAGCCGGCTCGCTCGAGTCTGCGGGGCCGCGGCTCGGCCGGATTCGCGGACATGGCCCGACGGCGAGGACTGCACCTGGTCCCCGGCGGTGGCCTGGTTCAGCAGCACGAAACCGTGGCCCGCAGCACCGCCCAGGCCATCGCGCTCAGCCCCGGGCTGGCGATGGTGGCCGTCGACCCCGTCCTGACCAGCCCCTCGAACGCCCAGTACGGCCAGGACGAGCGCAGGCGAACCCTCGAGGGATTTCGCGAAGTGGCCCGCGAGCAGAACGTGGCTGTCCTTCTCGTCACCGCCGTGTCCCGCACGCTCCTCGACGACGACAAGATGCGGCCATCGCTGCGCCACCTCCATCGCAAGGGCGTGGCACTCGATCTCGTGGACACCGCCCTGCTCCTGCACCGCCCGGCGTTCTACACCCCCGAAGCGCCCCAACAGCTAGCCGAGGTAGCGGTCCACGACATGGCTGACGGCAGCGAGCGGCTGGTGTCGCTGCGCTTTCTGGGAATGGGGCACCGCTTCGAGGACTGACACCCCGTCGCGGCCATCACGACTAGTCGTTCGGCGCTCCGGCGTCGATCCAGTCCATCACCTGCGACCGCTCGTCATCGGTATACCAACCGCCGTCCGCGTGAGGACCGAGCAGGACCAGCAGGCTGTGTCCGCTGTCGTAGGGGATGATCGCGGTGGACTCCATGAGCGTCTCGTAGGTGCTGATGTCCAGATCGCTCTCGAGCGAGACGATGCCATGGCACTCGCCGCAGCGCTCGATCAGGATGGGATGCACCACGGCCTCGAAGCCCGGTGAGACGACGGGTTCCGGCCCGGTGTCGCCGGTGTCGGTCGTCTCGGCGGTGTCGCCGGTGTCCGTGCCAGTGCCGGGTTTCTCGAAGCAGCTGATGGAGAGGAGAACCAGCAAAGACAGGAACACGAGCGGCTTGGACAAGACGGCTCCACGGGCTTGGGGAACGCCGCTTTATGGCCCGCGATGACGAGGCTGTCAACAAGCGCCCCGAGCCGGCTGGGCCGCGCCCCGAGCCGGCTGGGCCGCGCCCCGAACCGAGCCGTCAAAACTCCAGCAGGACCTTGCCACCGCGGCCTGGTCTGCGGGAGTGGGCGACGGCTTGCCGCACCTGCTGGATTCCGTAGCGCTGGGCGATGGCGGTGGTCAGTTGGCCGCACGCGTACAGCTCCGCCAGCTGCTCGAACATTTCCTGCACCTGCGACTCGGTGGCGCGCCGATACCAGCCGGTCACCCAGAAGCCGTGGAACGACAGCTCCTTGAAGATCAGCCGCCCGCTGCCGAGTACCAGGGGCTTCTTGGCCATCGCACCGTAGGTGACCAAGGTGCCGCGGGAGCCCAGCGATCCGATCAGCCGAGTAGCGCTCTCTCCGCCCACCGCGTTCAGTCCCAGCATGAGCCGAGTCCGGGCGGGGAGATGGCGCTTCGGATGTTCACCCTCCATGATCACGACATCCGCACCCAGCCCCTCGAGCTCCGCGATGGCGTCCTGGCGTCGCACCAGGTTCAGGCTGTGCACCCCCAGGTGACGACAGATCTGTATGACGGCCCTGCCGACCGCAGAAGTGGCCGCGTTCTGAGCCACCCAGTCACCGGGCCGCAGCTCGGCGAAGTCGTGCAGCAGGCGCCAAGCCGTGGCGGCGTTGACGCTGATGGTGGCCGCCTGCTCGGTGGTGAGCTGGCTGGGCAGGAGAAGTAGGTCCTTGGCTTGGACGACCAGCGCTTCGCGCCAGCACCCCACGCCTGGTACCGGTCTCACCCACTGGCCCAGCTGAAGCCCAGAGACCCCCCGGCCCAACTCACTGACCACGCCAGCGCCCTCGTTGCCACAGAAGGACGGCAGCTCCGTGCGAAAGCCGTACTTGCCCTCCACGAGGTTGATGTCGGCCGGGTTGATCGGCGCGGCCTTCATGCGCACCAGCACCTGCCCCGGTCCAGGACGCGACAGCTCCACGTCCTCGACGACCAGGACGTCCTCCGGATCGCCCCAACTGTGGAACCTCACGGCCTGTACGGTCTTTTCCATGGATCACCCACCTCGGCATCGACCCCACGGGGGCAGCCGGAGCCCCCGAACCTAACCAACCCACCCACGAACTGCGCCTCGGGCACCGCGTGACGCCAGGTCAGCCCGCCCGTTATCAGGCCTGGCCCCCACGCATTCCGGAGAGGCTCATGACCACCGAGCCCACTCGTCCCAGCTTCGGCCTGGAGCTTTTCCAAGGCCAGCTACGCGGCGACCTGCTGCTTCCCTACCCCTTCCAAGACGAGGAAGACGCTCAGGCGGCCCAGAGCTTCCTGACCCAACTCGAGGGTGTACTCCGCGACCATGTCGACCCCGACGAGATCGACCGCAGCGGTGAGGTCCCGGACGAGGCCATCGAAGCGCTGGCCGCGATCGGGGCCTTCGGCATCAAGATCCCCCGAGAGCATGGAGGCCTGGGCCTCTCCCAGACCAGCTACTGCAGAGCGGTCACCATGATGGCCAGCTGGTGCTCCAACACCACCGTGCTCGTCGGGGCGCATCAGAGCATCGGTGTTCCCCAACCCCTGTACCTGTTCGGCACCGACGAGCAGAAGGCGCGATACTTCCCGCGTCTGGCCGCCGGCGCCCTGTCGGGTTTCGCCCTGACCGAGGCCGAGGCGGGCTCGGACCCCGCCAACATGGCCACCACTGCCGGGCTGTCCGAGGACGGCACCCACTGGGTGCTCGACGGCGAGAAGCTGTGGTGCACCAACGGCACACGGGCCGAGCTGATCGTGGTCATCGCGCGCACCCCCGACAAGGAGATCAAGGGCAAGCTTCGCCGCCAGTACACCGCGTTCATGGTCGAGACAGGTTGGCCCGGGGTGACCGTGACCCACCGCTGCCACTTCATGGGCCTCAAGGCGCTGTACGCCGGCATCGTGGCCTTCGACCAGGTGAAGGTCCCGGTGGACAACGTGCTGGCCGAAGAAGGGCGCGGCCTCAAGCTGGCGCTGACGACGCTCAACGCCGGCCGACTCACCGTGCCTTCGGCTGCCGTTGGCGCGAGCAAGTGGTGCCTGCGGGTTGCGCGACGCTTCGCGGCCGAGCGCCAGCAGTGGGGCGGACCCATCGGCGAGCACGAAGCCGTGGCCAGCAAGCTCGCTTGGATCGCCTCCCACACCTTCGCCCTCGAGGCCATGCTCATGTACGGCGCCGCGATGGTGGATCGGGGAGACGTGGACATCCGCGTCGAGGCCGCCCTGTGCAAGATGTACAGCTCCGAGGTCCTGTGGCAGATCGCGAACGAGACGCTGCAGATCCGCAGCGGGAAGGGCTACGAGACCGCCAGCTCCCTCGAGGCCCGCGGAGAGGAGCCCATCGGCGTGGAACGCCTGCTCCGGGACGTTCGCATCAACATGATCTTCGAAGGCACCAGCGAGATCATGCGCCTGTTCCTGGCCCGCGAGGCACTCTCACCCCACCTGGCACGCATGAAGGCCCTGGCCAAGGCCCCGGCCCGCAAGCGGCTCGAGGCGGGACTTCACTATGCGCTCTGGTACCCCTCCACCTACGCCCCCGCGGTAGGGAGCATGGAGGTCGGCCCGCGGCTCGCGCCTCAGCTCACCTGGGCGGCGGGAGCTTCGAAACGGCTCGGGCGCGTGCTGGTGCACGCCATGGTCCGCCACGGCACGGACCTGGCCAAGCGCCAAGGGCTGCTGGGACGCTGCGTCGAGATCGGCGCCGATCTGTTCGCGATCTCCACCACCGTGGCCCGCGCCGACGCCTTGGCCCGCTAGGGCGGTGCCGAGGCCGACTCGGCCCTCGAGCTGGCCGAGGCCTTCTGTGGCTATGCACGACGGCGGGTGGACGACCGCTTCCGCTCACTGGCCGACAACCAGGACGGCGACGCCTGGCAGCTCGCCCAGAAGCTGCTGGCTGGCGAGCACCTCTGGCTGGAACGCGGGACGGTCGAAGGGGAGCAGGACGCGCGCGCTCGCAGGTCGGTATAGTGACCGCATGTGTCGCATCTTCGGTTTCCGCTCCGTGCTCCGGAGCCACGTCCACCGCTCCCTCGCCAGCGCCGAGAACGCCCTGGCTGTTCAGAGTGAGCGCCACCCCGACGGCTGGGGAGTCGCCTACTACGTGGGGCATGCTCCCCACCTGATCAAGTCCGCGGGCAGCGCGATGGACGACAAGCTCTTCCACCGGGTGAGCGGAATCATCACCTCCGAGACCGTGCTGGCACATATCCGCCGGGCCACCCGTGGCGAACGAACCACGCTCAACAGCCACCCTTTCCAGCACGGACGCTGGGTCATGGCTCACAACGGAGACGTGCCGGGCTTCTCGGAGCTCCGGCCGGTGCTGATGGAACGCATCCCACCGCTGCTGCGGGGCTTCGTGCTGGGGGACACCGACAGCGAGGTGATCTTCCACCTCTTCCTCTCCTACCTCGCCGCCCAGGTCGAGCTCGACCGCAGGGGAACACCGCTCCCAGCCGTCATCGACGCCCTGCGCAAGACCGTCGAGCAGGTCCGGACCGTGGTCCGGCAAGCCGGTGCGGATCGCGAACCCCTGCTCACCCTGGTGGTGACGGATGGCGAGATCATGGCGGGGCACCGGGGCGGAAAGGAGCTGCACTTGAGCACCCACAAGGCCCACTGCACGGAGCGGGAGGCCTGCCCCTTCCTGACCCCAGCCTGCGAAGCCCCCACGGCCGACGGAGGCCACGTCAACCACCTGATCCTGTCCAGCGAACCCCTCCAGGGAGAGAACGTCTGGATCGAGCTGGGCGAAGGGGAGATCGCGGCGGTGGACCACTTCATGCGCTTCGTCCACCTCGACACGAACGGCGCGCCGCACGGCGAGAGCTCCTAGACGGCACCCGTCGGACGAGGGCCCATCCACGACAACAGCTCCGAGGCGACCTTCTCGTCCAGATCGCGCGCGGTGAAGGTGCGTCCCAGCGGACCCGAGGCCACGACCACGCGCGCCGAGGCCAGGGACTGCCGCCGCTGGAAGATGTTGGCGCGCGTGGAAGCCGCCTGGATCCGTCGCCGCGGGACCACCACCGACACTCGACCCAGCCACCGGCTCCGCAGCAGCACCAGGTCCGACGCGTAGCCCAGGCCGGTGTCGCGGAAAGCGCGGAGCATGGCCACGATGGCCAGTGGGACGGCCAGCAGCAGCGCGATGCCGAGCAGCGGCTCCCAGAAGAACGCGGCGATGGACAGGCCGACGAGCAACGCCACCGGCTTCCAGACGAATCGAACCCGGGCCCGGCTGGGGGGACCCACCCACTCGGTCTCGGCGTCGAACTCAGGCAGCAGTTCCCGCAGAAAGGCGCCCAGCTCGTCCCGCCGCAGCGCGGGGTGCAGGCAGGTGGACTCCCTGCGCTCCTCGAGATGTCCCACCGCCTCGGCATAGACGGCCACGTAGCCCGCGGCGAGCATGCCGGCGGACTCCACCAGGCGCACGGCCTGGATGCGGTCCGCCGGTAGCGTGACCTCCTTGCGGCTCACCAACCCCCTGCCCACGCGGATCTGCTCCGGCGAACGCCGGACCTCGAACCGACCCAGCCGAACCAGCACCTCCCCCGTGGACGCCAGCCAGAAGAAGAGGGGGAGCAGGACGCAGACCACCACGCCGAGCGCCGCCACATGGATCTCGGAGCCGCCGCTGGACACCGAGGAGACCAGCGAGACGACCTGGGCCTCGATCACCTCGAAGTCGACCAATTCCTCGACGATCTCCATGCCGAAGGCCAGGGTCGCCATGAGCGCCACCCAGAGCCTGCCGGAGGTGGCCCCCAGCAGCAGGTAGCGCCCGGGCGAAAGCCCGGACCGTCCAGGCTCCGCTGCCGCTCCGGTCCCGGCGGCCGAGGAGGCGCCGGCCGCCGCGCGAGCCAGCCGCGCGATGCGCTCACCCTCGGCCCGGGAGACCGCCAGCAGGTCAACCTGGGTGCCGGCCGCCCCGGTCTTGACGGCGACGCGCACGAGCCCGAGGACCCTGTGGATGGGTCCCGCGCTGAGATCGACGGCCTGCACGCGCTCGAACGGCAGGAAGACCTGCTGCCGCTCGATGATGCCGTGGACCACGTGCAGCGCGTCGTCCGACACGTGGTACCGGAACCTCAGCCAGTACCACACGCCGATGAGGAAGACGAGCAGCAGGACCAGCACGATGGCCTGAAACGGGGAATCGACGAACTGGGCCAGCAGGGCCACCATGGCCGCACTCTGGAACAGGAATGCGCGGATCAGCTCGATGGCCTTGGGGAGGGCAGCCGCGGGGTGTAGGCGCGAGGTGGGGACCGGCCGACCGTCGGCCTCGGTGGAGGGAGACTGCTCAGACATCGTCGCGGGCCTGCCGGACCAGCACCTCGATGCCCTCCCGCAACGTCTCGGCGACCTCGAGGGGCAGCGAGGGGATGCGATGGGTCTTCGCCGCCGTGGCCACCGTGACATCCGACAGGCCGTACCAACGATCCAGCGGGCCTTGGCTGCTGTTGACGTTCTGGATGCGAACCAGCGGCACCAGCGTGCGCTCGATGGTGAAGACTCCGTGCTGGAGGAAGAGCCGCTCCCGCTCGATGCGGTACCGGAAGGTGTGCCAACGCAGCGCCGGCATCACACCACCGATCAGGGGCACCAGCAGCGCGGTCACCGCGAGGGTCGACCACAGGAGCCACCACGTGGGCCATCCATCGCCGTCCCCGACGGTGCCGTGGAGAAGGAACCCCACGGGGAGCGCGAGGGTGAGGGAGAACACCAGCCCCCCGATCACGCCGCTGATGTGCCAGAGCTTGCGCGCGCGGCGATCCAGCCGGTGGGTGATGTCGAGCTCCACGGTGGGTTTCCTCTGCTGGGAAGGAGGGATGCTGGCTCGCGGATTATGCCACAGGGGCCCCATCGAGTCCGAGCCCAACCCGGCCATGCCCACCGTCCAGTCACCCACATCGCTCGTCGTGACACTGGCCGACGCCTGGATCCGCCTCGTCCTGCAGCATCGCTGGCTGGTCCTGCTGGGCGTCATCTTGCTGACCGGGCTCGCGGGGCTGTCCACCTCGCGTGCGGTGCTCGCCACCTCCATGATGAAGCTGCTCTTCGGTGATGCGCCCGAGCACGCCCTGTACCTGGACCAGGTGCAGCGCTTCGGCACGGACCGGGTGCTGATGATGGGCTACGAGGCCGACGACCCCCTCGATCCCGCCGTGCTCGCGAGGCTCGAGCGAGCGGTGGACCAGGTGAAGGCGCTGCCCGACGTGGCCCGCGTGCACAGCGTACTGGACGCCTACAGGCTTCTGTCGGAGCCGGGGGGGCTGCGGCAGCAATCCTACGCCGAGGCCGCCATGGACGGCTCGGTCGACCGCGGGGAGCTGCTCGAGGCCCTGCGCAACGACCCGCTGGCGGCGGGCCAGCTGGTCTCGGCCGATGGCCGCCACGGTGCGCTGATCATCGAGCTGCGCATGACGGGAGAGGATCCAGCCGTGGGTGGACCGCTGCTGGTGCACGATGTCTACGACGCCCTGGAGCGAGAGGGCTTCGCCGAGCGGTCCCTGCACAGGGCCGGCATCGTGGCGCTGGTGGCGGAGTTCGTCGAGCAGACCGCCATCAACCTGGCCTACCTGTTTCCGCTGACCCTGCTCATCGTGGTGGCCACGGTCTTCGCCACGTTCCGACGCCTGCTGCCCGTGCTCGTGACGGTGGGCGTGGCGGGCCTCCCCACCTTCTGGACCATGGGCCTCGCCATCCAGCTGGACCGCCAGGTGAACATCTTCATCGCGCTGGTTCCCACCGTGGTGCTGGTGGTGGCCATCTCGGACGTCATCCACCTGTACAGCGCATACCTGCTCGAGCTGCGCGCGGGCGCTGACAAGCGGCTGGCCATTCACCGCAGCGCGGCCGAGGTGGGCGCGGCCTGCCTGCTCACCTCGCTCACCACCTTCGCTGGCTTCCTCGCCCTCTGCTTCGTGCCCTCTCCCATCTACCGGCAGCTCGGGTTGGTGCTCGGGTTCGGCGTAGCGGTGGCGCTGCTCCTGGCGCTCTCGGCCATGCCGGTGCTGCTCTCGCTGCTCCCCACCCCCACCGGCGTCCGGCTGCACGCGGGTCCCGCGGTGGTGGATCGCGGCCTGCGCTGGCTGGCTGGCCAGGTCGCGGCGAGGCCCTGGAAGATCATCGCGGTCTTCGCCGGGCTGATCCTGGCCATCGGGCTGGGGGCCAGCCGAATGACCATCTCCGCCGACATCCTGCGGCGCATGCCCGAGGGCAGCGAGATCCGGGACGACGCGAGCTGGTTCGATCGGCAGCTGCCCGGCACAACCATGGTGCAGGTCTACCTGGACACCCACCAACCAGACGGCGCGCTGGATCCCGCCTTGATCGCCAACATCCAGCGGTTCGCCTAGCGAGCCGTTCTGCTCCCCGAGGTCGATGGCGTGTTGTCGCTGGCCGACCTGCTGGGTCGCGTCCATGGGGCCCTCGGTGGACAGGGGCAGCTTCCCACCACCCGCGCCATGGTCGCTCAAGAGCTGCTGGTCTTCGACCTGTCCGGCGAGCGCGACCACGAGCGCCTGCTCGACTTCGAGCGCCGTCGGCTGTAGCTGCCTGTGCGCACCCGCCCCACGGATCTGCGCGGCAGCCACGCGCTGCGGCTCCAGCTCTCGGAGCTCGCAGGCGAGATCTTCGATGAAGACGTGGAGGTCTTCACCACCGGCGTGATGCCCATGCTGGGGGGCTTCATGGACGAGCTCATCGCGGGGCAGCGGCGCGGCCTGATGGCGGCTTGCCTGGCCATCGCCGTGATGATGATGCTGGGGATGCGCTCGTGGCGGGTCGGGCTGCTGTCGATGCTCCCCAACCTGCTACCACCGCTGGCCGTGGCCGGGCTGGCTGGCATGCTGTGGACCCACGTGGACATCGACGTCCTCGTGGTCGCCGTCATCGCCATCGGGGTCGGGGTCGACGACACCATCCACTTCCTGATGCGCTTCCGCATCGAGTCGTCGCGGGCGCCATCCCTCGAAGCCATCCACCGCACTTTCGAGGTGGCCGGGCGCGGCATCGTCTTCACCACGGTCATCCTCACCCTCGGCTTTCTACCGCTAGCTCTGGGACAGTACCACTCGGTCTGGGTCATGGGCGTGTTCCTGCCCTTCGCCCTGATCGTAGCGTTGGTCGCCGATCTGCTGCTGGTCCCGGCTCTGGCGGTCGTGGGCTTGCTGAGGTTCGGCCCTGGAACGGGCCACCAGCGTAGCTAGCTCACTCAGCGCTCAACCGACACGGAATCGCGGTCTGCTGCCAGGCACCCGTTCCCGAGCCGCAGTGGTTCGCGTCGTCCCTCACCAGCACGTTGGCGTTGGACTCGAGGCAGGCGAAGGGCGCAACGTCGCTCTCTTCACGCTCCGGGAACCACCAGCCGTGCTGGACGCCCACGATGCGCGGGTTCAGGCTGTCTACGAAGCGGGCTCGCTGCCGGATGGCGCCCACGGCGGTCTCGATCCGGACCCAGTCCCCGGCCTGGATACCCAGGGCAGCGGCGGTCCGTGGATGCAAGGACACGCAAGGATCCGGCCACTCGGCGCGGGCACCCGCCCACTGGCGCTGCTCGGAGTGGTACATGGGGTTGAAGCCACTGCCGGTGATGAGCAGCAGGGGAAACTCGGGGCTGGGCTCGGGCAGCGGGCGGTGCTCGGGCAGGGCCGTACCCCCAAACTCAGGCAGCAGCGACGAGCGCAGCTCCACCTTGCCCGAAGGCGTGGCAAATCCGAACTCGCGCGAGCGGCCAACCCGGGGCTTGGCGAACCGGGGCCCACCCTCGACGAGATCCTGGAAGCTGATGCCCAGGGGAGCCAACCTGTGGTCGCAGACCTGCTCGGCGTCGTCCCAGGGCCAGTGTTCGGCCTGGCCCATGCGGCGGCCCAGCTCCATCCAAAACTCGTAGTCGGAACGCCGCTCGTGCCGAGGCTCGATGCCCCTGGGCAGGGCAGCCAGCAGCGGGCCGCGATGCCAGAGATCGTCGCGTTCCACCGTCGCCGCCGCCGGAAGGACGTAGTCGGCCAGGGCCGCGGTGGGGGTGAGATAGTAGTCCATGACCACCAGCAGATCGAGGCTGCGAAGGGCAGCCAGGGTGCGCTCGGGATCCGCCAGGGTCATCACGGGATTGGCGGCCTGCACGATCAGCGCCTTCACCGGGTACGGCTGGCCCGTGAGGATGGCGCGGTAGACCGCGTTGGGATGGGCCGTGACGGTCTTGGCGGTCTCGGACCGCGGCAGATAGCCAGCGGGCATGCCTTCGGCGCCGGCGTGAATCCGCTCCCAGCCTTCGAAGGAGAAGAGAGGGTGTTCGGATGCCCCAAGCTGCCGTTGTCGCTGCTGGGCGCCCAGCACGTGGTTCAGCTCGAGCTGGCAAGGCGTGACGACCGGTGCGTGACCCTCGGGCGCACCGAAACACTCGCCCCCGGGCCGATCGAGATTGCCGGTGATGGCTCGCAAGGCCGCGCGCGCGTGCAGCGCGGCGTCGGTGTTGGGGCCGAGCTTGTCCACACCTTGGCCCCAGGTGATCACCGCGGGTGCGGTGGTGGCGTACATGCGAGCCGCAGCGACGATGTCCCGTTCGGGCAGCCAGGTGAGGTCGGCAACACGGGCGGGTGGATATTCCTGGGCCCTGGCGCGCAACGCGTCGAAGCCCACCGTCCACCGCTGGACGAAGTCTTCGTCCCACAGGCCCTCCTCGCAGATCACATGGATCCATCCGAGCATGAGCGCCACGTCCGCGCCAGGTCGGATGGGGAGCCAGATGTCGGCCATCTCCGCCTCGCGGGTCCGGCGCGGATCCACCACGATCATCTTGGCCCCTCGCTTGCGAGCCCCGTGGATGGCTGCCCAGATGGTGATGGGCGACGACACCGACCTGGCGGAGCCCCAGATCACCATGCAGGCACAGCGGCCCAGATCCCCGTGGGGCATGGCACCCATCAAGGCGGTCTCGACGACCACGGACGGACAGTGGCAGATGGGGTTCGCGCCCGTGAGGTTGGGGCTGCCGAACAGGTTGAGGAAGCGGCGCGCGTCCCAGTGGTAGGTGCGGGCGGTGCCCCGCGAGAAGGCGAGGGTCTCGGGGCCATGCCGATCACGAAGGGTGCCGAGCCGACCGGCGATGTCGTCCAAGGCTTCGACCCAGCTCACCCGCTGCCACCGGGCGTCACCCCGCTCGCCCACCCTACGCAGGGGATGGTCGAGCCTGTCTGGGTGGTCGATGTGGTCGGTCATGAGCCGCCCACGCCGGCAGATACGACCCCGCCCGATGGGGCTGTCGGGGTTGCCACGCACGCCCACCACCCGTTCGTCCTCGATCTCGAGCAGGATTCCACAGCGAGAGTGACAGAGGCCGCACCAACTGGGTCGAATCTCGCGCGGCATGGCTCACCTCGGAGTCCTCGGGCGCCGCCGGTACCGGGCGCCCGGATACCCGTCCACGATAACCGCGACAGCAGGTGCCAGGGCAGCAACTGGCGATCACGCCGGGGCAAGTCCGCGAAGCACGTCCACCGAGCCGTGTTTCTGTAGTCCAGCCGGCGGCACTGATGGCGCGAATGCCGTAGGCTGGGTCCCAGATAACGAAAGAGTGACCATGCGCTTGACCACCCTCGCGCTTCTCGCCGCGCTCGTCGCGTGCACTCAGGACCCGGGGGCTGACGACGTCCTGGACACCGGACCTGCCGGGGAAACGGACACCGATGCCGACACCGACGCAGACACCGACTCGGACAGCGACGCCGACAGCGACGCGGATTCGGACGCGGACGCGGACGCGGACGCGGACGCCGACAGCGACGCTGACATCGACACGGACAGCGACGGCGACGGTTTGACCGACACCGAGGAGGACGCCCTGGGCACGGATCCGGACAACCCGGACAGCGACGAAGATGGCTGGAGCGACGGCGACGAGGTCGAAGGCAACACCGATCCGACCGACGCCGAGGACCACCCCTACACCGGTGGCTGGCCCATCGACGCCTGCCGCGACTCCCTGACCTCCACCGGCACCGACGTGGGAGACGTGGCACCGAACTTCGCCCTCGCCGATCAATACGGCGAGGAAGTACACCTACACGACTTCTGCGGTCAGGCGATCCTTCTGGTGGCCGGATCGTTCTGGTGACCCGCCTGTTGGGACGAGGCCCCCGGTCTGGAGGCCATGTATCAGAAGTACCAGGACTACGGCTTCATCGTGGTGTACGTCTTGGGCGAAGACGAGAAATGGGAAGGGATCACCGTAGAGGACCTGCAGACCTGGGTGGACTATTTCGGGATCTCCCACCCGGTGCTCGCGGATCCGCACTGGGCGGAGACCACCGTGTACGACCTTGACGACAACGACATCAGCCAGACACTGCTGGCACCCGGTGCAGTCGTGACGATCGCGGACGAGATCGTCACCGCGGAGCAGGTGGAAGCGGTGCTACCCACCACCTACCCATGACCGCCAAGGCGGCTTTCTTCCGGGCCCGTCAGGCCATCCACACCAGGTAGCGCGCCACCGCCCAGAAGTGGCAGAAGCTCCCGGCGATGACGAAGAGATGCCAGATCTCGTGGAAGCCGAACACCTCGGGGAAGGGATCGGGCTTCTTGGTGGCGTAGATGATGGCCCCCACGCTGTAGAACAGCCCCTCGGCCATCAGCCATGCCATACCCGCGGCGGGCATCGCGCGGATCAGGGGGACGATGAAGAAGACCGCCATCCAACCCATGACCAGGTAGGGACCCACCACCGCCCAGCGGGGGGCTTCGAGCCAGAACAGCTTCATCACCACCCCGGCGATGGCCATGGCCCAGATCACCACCAGAAAGGTCCAGCCCCACACACCGTGCAGCGGGAGCAGGCAGAAGGGCGTGTAGCTGCCCGCGATGAACAGGTAGATCACGGCGTGATCACAGCGGCGAAGCCTCCGCGTGCCGGCCGGGGGCAGGTCCAGCAGGTGGTACAGGGCGCTGGTCAGGTAGGTGGCCACCATCGTGCCGCCAAAGATGGCGAAGCCCACCACGTGGCGCGGTCCGCCATGCAGCAAGGCCATGTTCACGAGAAAGACCAAGCCCGCCGCACCCGCCAGCGCACCCATCAGGTGGCTCAAGCCGCTCGCGGGCTCGCGGAGTCGTGTGGAGACGTGCATGGGGAGTACCTATCCCCTGACTGTCATGAATCCTTCGAGCGATGCCGTTCATCAACCCTCGACATCGCCCAGGGCCCACCGACACGAGGCCATGTTCGCGTGGATGTACGAGATGGGTTGGAGGCCAGCCGCCGCGTTGAGTGCCGCCAGCCGCTCCCAAGCTGCGAGAGATTCGGCCGCAGGTGCCGTGCGCTGACGCTCCACCAGCAGGTGCATCAGGCTCGGGGTGTGCTCGGGATTCAGCTCGACAGCCTTCCACCCCGCCTCGATCCCGCGAGCGATTCGGCCCCGGCGGCCCAACACCTCGCACAACAGCGCGTGGCCCTCGGAGAGCTCCGGCCAGCGTTCCGCGATCTTGCCGAGTGCCCGCAGCGCCGGCCTCCATCGCTCTTGCCTCACCAGGCCCTTGGCGCGGCAAAGGTGCACGTGCGGATCGTCCCTGAACTGACGGCAGAGCTGCAGGCTGCGGCGGCGACCGTCATCGTCGTAGGCGTAGACGAGCGAGGCCGCGAGGGCGCGCTGGGGCGGAGGCGTGACGCGAGTGGGCTCCAAGAGCTTCGCCAGCCGCCGCCAGTCCGCCATCCGCCAGGTGACGTAGTAGACCTCCTGCAGCCAGGGAGCACGCGCAGCAACACGCCCGAGCCACGCATCCTGTTCCGGGAAGTCCGGGCTGAACTCGCTCTTGCCCGTCTGATGTCTCGGGATGGTCAGGATCCAACCAGGCCGGCCGGAATACCAGGTGAACTCGAACTCGTACGGAAGCGCGGGCTCGACACGGCCGGTACCGTCCGGGAGGCCACGGGTGGCTATCGTGAAGTCCATGGCGCTCTGCCTGCCGAGCCGGCTGCCGTTCTTGGCGGAAGTTGGGCTTTCAACATACCCTGCCCGGGCCCCTCCATTTTCCCGAGGGCTCCATCGTGGACACCCCAACTCGCCTCCAACACCGCATCCTCGGCCCCGTGCTGCAGGCGGTCCTGGCCCAGGCCACCGATCCCGAGATCGCGCAGGCAGGCCAGTACGGCGCCACGGTCTCCAGTCTCCTCGTCCACCTGCTCGAGTCCGGCGAAGTGCAGCGCGCCCTCGTGGCCGGGCGTCCCAGACGAACGGCGCCCCTGCGAGCTGCGCGGCCTGTCTCGCTGGCTGGTCCTCGAGCCCGATCTCCAGGACCGCATCGCGCTGACCCCAGGCCTGCTCTGACCTGGTCCCTGGACCACGACCCGGGACCGGCGGACCGCCTCTTGCGTGGCAAGAGCCGGTCCGCCTTTTCAACGCACGCTGCTAGCCCTGCCGCCCGACGATCTCGAAGCCCGCGCTGGCGTTTCCATCCTGGTCGTAGACCACGAAGCGGAAGGTGTAGCCAGACGCGCTGGTGCAGATCACACCGTCGTCGTCCTCGTTGAACGTCCCCGTGCAGTCGCCGTCGTCATTGCAGATCATCTGATAGGCGGCGACCTCGGCCCCTTGGTCGTTGACAACCGTGACCGTGTGCTGCCAGTCGTCGCCGAAGGCGGCGAGGGTGTCGTCGCCCTGGGGATCGTCGGCGGTGCACTCCACGATCCAGTAGTAGTACTGGGTGCTGGAGTCGTTGTAGAGGCAGAACGCATCCGCGTCCTCTACATAGGGAGCGTTCTCGGGGTGGGTGTCGGTATCGGTGTCCGTGTCCGTGTCCGTGTCCGTGTCGGCGTCCGTGTCGGTGTCGCCCTCGGGCGCCGTGTCGATGTCCTTGGACCCACAGCCGACCGCGAAGAGCAGCAGTGCCAGTGCGAGAGACCTCATGGTTTCCTCCTCGTGTTTTCGTCCCATGGTACCAGCCCAACC
>CAZVHW010000105.1:5656-16154 GCA_964626835.1 uncultured Enterobacterales bacterium | reverse complement strand
ATCGAGACGCAGCTGCGAGGTTTCTTCGACCAGCCAGCCTTCCGGCGCATGTGTCAGGTCCCGGATCGCCTGATGGAAGTCGAGGAGCTCACCCAGGTGCTCGTCGATGACGTACCGGTGTGGGTCAAGCTGGACGCACTGGTTTCCGACGGCCGTGGTGGTGCGGTGGTGGTGGACTGGAAGACCGGCAAGCACCACCAGACTCGAGTGGTCGCTGCCCAGCTGGGAGTGTACGGGCTCTACTGCACGATGCAGCACGCCATCCCAGCCGACCGCATCATCGCCATGCACGTCAACCTTCGCAGCGGCGAGCACACCCAACACCCCATCGACCAGGACGTATTGGCCCAGGCCCGGGCCGACATCCAGGCTTCCGCGAGCTCCATGCGGGACAAGCTGGTGGACGCACCGGGCAACATCGCCAGCGAAGAAGACTTCCCCCTCCTTCCCGAGGGTGACTCCCGCTGCGCCAGCTGCAACTTCCGGCGCAGCTGCGGCCGCGAGTAGCGCTACCAGTACCCCTCGGAGCCAGCCAGGCGCAGCTTCAACAAACGATCGTCCTCCCAGGTGGCAGCAGGCGGCGCCCCGAGTCCGGTACGACGAGCGATCATCGCCTGCTCGAGGGCCTCTGCCCGATCGGGCAAGGCGTCGAGCAGGTCCAGCTCTTGCACCGGATCCGAGCCGAGGTCGTGCAGCCAGAAACCCCCAACGAGGCCGGGGCACTCGAGCACCTCGGTCAGGAAGGGATCGAGAGAGCTGATGTTGTGAACCATCGCCCGCAAGGTCAGGAGCATGTCTTCGTGTCGGATCGCCAGCATGTCGCCGTATTCTGCGTACGCGAGCGGCTCGTCCGGGCCCTCACCCAGCAGATCCGCGCCGGGGATCCCATAGGGTGCGACGGCTCCCGCACGCCCGAGCATCGTGGGCAACAGATCGACCAGCTCGACCGGATGCTCGAGGACCGCGGCCGGCCCATCCCCAGCGCCGAGCACGGCGAGGGGCACCCTCATGGTGCGATCCACCAGGTAGTCCGACCACACCAGCCGGCTGGCCTGGGTGGTGGTGCCTCCATACTCGCCGATGGACACACCCCGAAGACCAGCCAGGACCACCGAACGGGAGCGGCCTGGGGTCTCGGTCAACATGGCGAGCAGGGAGGACAGCTGGTCACCCACGGCCCCGGCTTCGCCGCGGTAGAGGGACAGGGCTTCCTCTCGGTCCACCCCGTTGAACCACTGGAGGTCGTCCGGCGGCACACCCCGCCGTCCCGGCAGGGAAAGTCGGTCCCGGACGATGCGCGCGCAGGGGCGCCGGCGTGCCGGGAGCACACCCACGGCGCCCGCCTGGCGCTGCCCTGCTCCGGCGAGCTCCCACGGAGCGAGGTCCAGCACCGCCCCGCCCTGTAGGTCGCTGGCGAAGTCGGGGTGAAGATCCGGACGATGGCGAAGGTCGAGATCGGACAGCTGCAACACGAGCAGCCGAGGGTCGCCGGAGCTCGAGGCCCACCAAGACGACACCTCGGTCGCCAAACGAACCCAGGGCGTGGCCACGCGGGGATCCCCCGTACCTAGATCCACGGCGTGCTCGAACGCCTCCTCGAGGCCAGGATCCGAAGGCAGCTGATGGAAGAGGGCGGTGCGGTAGCCGTAGTGGGCCAGCACCCCCGGCAGCGTCTCGCGAGCGGCGGGGAGTTGGTGGCACCAGACCTCCTCCCGTTCCGACCAGGCACCCTGCCTGATGCTCCCGCAGAGGGGAATGGAGGAGGGGTAGCGGCCCGTGAGCACCGAACCCAGGCTCACCGCCGGGTCGAGGGACTGCGCGTACGCCGCCGTGGCGCGAAGCGCCAGGCGGCCACCAAAGGGAGCGAGGAAAGCGGCCTCGGCGCCGTGCTCCCCCGGTTGATCCGCGCGAAGGCCCGTCACCAGGACGAGAACGAGGTCGGGACGGCCCGCGTGAACATGCGACGGCCCGGGACCCACGGAGTCCTGACACCCCACCGCAAAGAGCAGAGCCGTCAGGACGCCGTGAGCGAGCCGCCTCACCACGACCGCCTGTACGCGGCGCCGCTAGAAGCCTTCGTAGTTGGTGGCCTTGCCGTAGATCTCCGCGATCGCGACGTTGGGGTCGTCGCCGGGGTGGACCTCGAGGACCTCGACCTTGATCTCACCGAAGGCGCCGCCGGTGTAGCCCGTGATGGTCGGCACCAGGACCCACTGCACGTCCTGGGTGTCCTCGAGTTCGTACTCGAGGGAGCGGTTGTTGGCGGTGACCTTGACCTTCTTGGGCCGCGCGTGGGACGTGGGGCCAGGCTTGATGCCCAAGGAAGACACGCCGAAGCCAGAGGCCTCGACCTGGATGAAGCCGCCATCCGTCGCGGTGGCGAAGAAGGTCTTTTCGTCCTCGTCCAGAGCCAGCTCCGCGAGCTGGGGCCCAGCGGGGGTGGAGGACAGGTCCGAGAACTCGGGGGGCTTGAGCTTGGTGTCGAACTCGGTGAGGTAGACCAGGAGCTCGCTGATGGCCATGTTGGGGTAGTCGCGGCCGTCGTAGATGTCGGACACGCTGATGCGGAGCTTGCCACCGAAGAGGTCTTCACCCACCTGGAGGTCTTCGATGTCCACAATCTGCCATGCCGCGTCGTCTTGGAACTGGGCGGTGGTGCTGCCGCGGGGGGACAGCTCTTGGCGGTCGTTGAGGCTGAAGGCCTCGACCTTGATGGCCTTGATCCTGGCGTAGTCCTGGAACGTCTCGTCCGACATGGTCCAACCCACGTTCATGCCGACCTTGTCCACGGTGGACTTGGGGAGGTCGAGCTCGATCCACTCGCCGCGGTTGGGGCTCTCGCCCGGCACCATCCAGCAGGTGTTCTGGTTGCCGTCGATGGCAGACTGGGCGTTCCAGTAGTTGGCGCCCTTACGGTGCTCTGGCTTGAACTTCGAGGCGGTGGCACCGGCAAAGGCGACGGCGGGCACCAGGAGCATGAGCAGTGCGCGGGAGTAGGACATGATGGTCTCCGTGGCTGGCGCGCACGGCCATGCGCGCGGCAGGGCGGCCCCTATAACCCTCCCCGGAGGTGAGTTCCCAAGCACTTGACCGTCAGCTGACGTCATGCACCACCAGGGAGCCGAACGGGAGGGCAGCCTGGCTCCGGAAACTACACCCCCAGCGGGATATGCCTCACGCCACGAACCCGTCGACGACAGTCAAGGAGCGACCCACGTGCCAGCCAGTCGACCACAGATTCCCGCCGACGTGCTGTTGGTCGCCGCGCTGCGCTCCGAGTGGCTGCCCCTGGTGCGCCGATCTCGGCAACGCCAATGGCTCACACGCCACCTGCTGCTGGGCAACATCGCCGGCAAGAGGGTCGCCCTGCTGCGCTGCGGCGTAGGCGAATCCCGCGCGCGCGACCGCACCCGAGACGCCCTGCTGCGCTGCCCGGCCACTCGCGTGCTCAGCTGTGGAACCTGCGGCGCGCTGGTCGACGATCTGAGCGTGGGGGACGTGGTCACGGCGAGCGACCTGCTCGGGCTGGACAGCGCTGGCCCCCTGCCTCTCCCAGGCGCGAGGCCGGTCGTGATGGCAACGGTCCCGCGAGTGGTCGATCGTCCGAAGGCCCGCGCTTCCCTGTCTTCCCGCGGCGCAGAGGTCTGCGAGATGGAGGCAGCGGGAGTGTTCGAGGCCGCAGCCGGACGCCCTTTCCACGCCATCAAGGTGGTCAGCGACCTTGCAGGAGCCAAGCCTCCGCGCCTGCGGGGTCTCCCACGGCCCGTCCGCAAACCCTTCTTCGACCTGTTGACCTACCGCCTGATGGACAGACAGCTGACCCCGGTGATCGAGGCCTGGCTGCGGAGCGAGAGGACGTAGAGTCCACGAACACGTCGGGGAGGACTACTCGCCGGTGTCTTGCACCGTGAAGTCCATGCCCATGCCAACACCGGTCTGGTTGCTGGTGCCCGAGGCCACCCAGCAGTCGTCCTCGCCACCGCAAGCCCAGCCCTCGAGGGCGCCGTCGATGTAGCCGTCGTTGTCCAGGTCGCCAGCCGCGAACAGGTACATGCTGATGTTGGCCGGTACCAGCAGGCTGTAGCCGAGGTCGGTGGCGCCGACCAGGTCGTCGGGCTCGAAGACGTCGTAGTCGTAGGCGTCCTCGAAGCTCGAGGTGTAGGCCTGCATGGACTCGAGGTACTTGTTGGCCACCACGTAGATGCGCGCGTCGGGGTTGTCGGCGACCAGCTCGTCCCAGGTACCATCCAAACGAGAGATGTTGCCCGTGATGCGCACGAAGGGCACCAAGTCGAAGCCCGAGCCCTCGACCGGGATCATCATGGTGACGTCATCGTCTTCTTCGCCGAAGGTGATGTGGTTCTGGGCAACGCCGTCGTCGTCGACTGCCTGGCCCCAGGTGTCCGAGGGATCGTACAGGCCGTTGGCGTTGTCGTCCCACACACCGCGGGCCACGTAGCTGCCGGCACCATTGCAGTAGGAGTAGCCCCACTGACCCTCCGCACCCTCGTCGTTGCCGGTGACCGAGAGCCCGGTGCTGAGCCACCAGAGAGCCTCGGTGCCCGGGTAGAGCAGCATGGTGCCCACGTCTGAGCCGGTTCCGTTGTAGGGCGTGTTGATCTCGAGGGCGCCGCCAACGGTGATGGTGTCGGTGCAACCGCCGCCGCCGCTGCCGGTGTACACCCATCCGGTGCCGTCCCAGTAGTAGTCCGACCCGCTGCCCCAACTCGGAGGACAGTCGGGGCAGGCGCTGCCGTCGCCGAAGCCACACCAGTACTGGGTGAGGATCTCGATGTTGACGTCGTTGGTGGTCTCGCCGCCCTCGAGCACCAAGGGCTGCGAGTAGATGCCGATGGGGTCACCGGGCTCGATGACGAGGTTGAACCACTTGTCGAGCACCGCGTAGACGTAGATCTCGTTCTGTTCGTCGGTATCGACGGGCAGCGAAAAGGTGTTCTGGGAGCCCTCGACCGAGGGATCGACGATGGTGTCGTCGGCATAGTAGCTCTCGGCGCCCGTTTCCTCGTCGGTGGCATACGCCGTCACGAAGATGTCGCCGTAGGGGAACAGGTCGCCGAAACAGGTGTCCCCCCAGGCCAGGTAGATGATGTTGCCGTCTTCGTCGTACTCGAACAGGGTGACGGTGACGTTGCCGTTGATGGTCCCGTGGACACCTTCGACCACGTCGGTGTCGGCGTCCGTGTCGGTGGCCGTGTCGGTGTCCGTGTCGGTGTCGGTGTCGACCTCGACATCGGCCGTATCCAGAGCCGTGTCCTTGTCGATACAGCAGGGGCCACAGCAGCCCGCGATGAGAAGGAGAAGGGAGGCGTTGCCGAGGTTGCCGAGAGAAACGAGACGCATGTCACCCTCCGTGTAGTTGGAGCTGCGTGTCCGATTGTACGATAGACCTATGAGCCCCTGTTCTGCAACAATTCGGGACAAATTCCTAAAAAGGTCCTATCCGACCGCCAGGTAGAAAGCGCTACTGCACTGTCTTGGTGGTGCGATCCCGCTTCACGATGATGAACTCCACCCTGCGATTGTGGGCTCGGCCTTCGTCGGTCTCGTTGGTCTCGATGGGGCGCATCTCGCCAAAACCCACCGGATCCAGCCGATCTGGCGCGACGCCCGACCGGCCCAGATAGGTCACCACGGACTCGGCGCGGGCCTGGGAGAGCTTGAGATTCGACACGTCGTCGCCGATGGCATCGGTGTGGCCCTCGACCCGGATCCTGAGCAACTCGGGGTGGTCGACGACGACCTGGGCGATCTCGTCCATGAGGCCGAACGACTCGGGCCGGATGTCCGCCTTGGCGAACTCGAAGTGGATGACGTCGTTGATCTCGATGGATTCCTCGGTGACCACGACCCTGGGGGTGTCGTCCGGGCAGCCGTCCTCGTCCTCGAAGTGGTTGTAGACCTCGCGCTCGTCGGGGCAATCGTCACGATCGTCGGGGATGCCGTCGTTGTCGTTGTCCAACTCCGGGCAGCCGTCCTCGTCCTCCATGCCGTCGAAGTCTTCGGGATCGTAGGGGCAACGGTCGACGTCGTCGTTGTAGCCGTCCCCATCGCTGTCCAAGACGGGCTCGTTGTCTGGACACCCGTCCTCGTCCATGTAGCCATTGAGCGTCTCGGGCTCGTCTGGGCAGCGATCCGCGACATCCAGGATGTTGTCTTTGTCGTTGTCCGGGTCGGGGCAGCCGTCCCCGTCCTTGTGGCCGTCGTCGTCCTCCGGCTCGTTGGGGCAGCGGTCCTCGTCGTCGTACAGCCCGTCGTTGTCGTTGTCCCACTCGGGACAGCCGTCTTCGTCCTGGAATCCGTCCAGGTCTTCCGGTTCCTTGGGGCATTGGTCCATGGCGTCCACGATTCCGTCCTTGTCGGAGTCGCGGGCGTTGGGATCGAACGACGGGGCGATGGAGAAGCCGCCGAGAACGCGGAAGTCCGGAGCGCCGATGCCCCCCACGAGACCGGCGCCACCACCCAGGTCGAAGGTGATGTAGCGACCCACGAAGAACTTCAGGCCGCCGGTGAGTTCGGCAGGCCGTTGGGCCACCTTGGGACCCCCCACCGCCCCGTGGAAGTCTGCCACCAGCTCGACAGGTTGGACCGGGTGCACTGCCAGGCCCACGCCGTAGACGAACTCGTTGCCCATGGAGACATCCCGCAGTCGAGCGGGGCTGCGGGTGCGGTAGCCCAGGTTGATGGCCGTGCGGACGTGGTAGGCCCGCGTGTGGATGGAGCCGTCGGAGAACTCCATGACCAGGGTGGGCTGCACGGTGAAGCCTTCCTCGCCCAGGAAGCTGCCGCCGTTGCCGGTGGGGAAGGTGACGGGGCACGCCACCGCCACGCCCAAGGGCAGGTAGTCCCGATCGACAAAGACCACCTTGGGGATGGCGCGGACGTCGGACACACCGCTGGCGATCAGCGACTGGGGTGTGTCCCCATAGCTGTTCAAAGAATCCAGCTTGTAGCCGTCCTGCTTGAGTACGATGGGCACGTCGAGGACGATCGAGAAGAAGCGGGACAAGCCGATGCCCACGTTCACGTCGCCCATGAAACGCTGATCGACCACGCCGTCGCCGTCGTCGCCTTCAACCGGATAGTTGGGCGGTGAGACTCGCTGGCTGTCAGCGACCAGCACCAGGGGATCGTTGGAGTAGTTGAACCAGAACCCACCGTTGACCTGAAGGTGGCCCAGCGTGGCGGCGGAGTGGGTGTGCTGGTAGCCGTAGGCGTCGGGGTAGGGACGGAAGAGCTCGATGTCGACGGTGTGATCCTGCTCGACGTCGGCAGCGAACACCGGACTCGAGCAGAGGAGGAGCGGAATGGCGAGGAGGGGCAGCATGGACATTCCCGAATAACGAGGGGCCGCCCGGCGGAGCCGAGTGCGCCGGCGGGCCAGGCCTAGAAGCGGGGCAAGCACCAGGGCGAGCCAAGGGATGGCCCCACCGGAAGCGACGACACAGCCACCGCCCTGCACGGTGGCGTAGCGGGTCTGGTCGCTGCAGCCGTCGTTGACCAGTCCGTTGCAGTCGTTGTCCAGCACGTCGCCGCAGTCCTCTTCTCGGTCGGGGTTGACATCGACCGAGCGGGCGTCGCTGGGGTTGTCCAGGCAGTCTCCGCCCTCGAGCTGGCCGCACTGATCGCGCTCGGACCCAGCGCAGGGAGCCACCTCGCAGAAGCAGTCCCCGTCGTCGTCCCAGTCCATTTCCCCCGCAGCCGTCGGCTGAACGGGGGTCTGCGTGTCATCGAGGGCGTGGGCGTCGCCGACCCAGGCGAACGAAGACACGGCCAGGGCGCCGAACAGCAGCGTAATGGTGTGCATGGGTGCCTCCGCTTCCCGACGGATTACCACGTGAGGGGAGCCGGACCGGACGAGGATAGCCGGACTCCGGCCGGGTTTCAATCCCTCACACAAACGCAAATTCTCCGTGGTTGACGGGCTTTACGCTTGGTGACGAGCTCACTGCACGCGAATCTCGATGCCGTCTACGTCCCCCCCAGACAGGTCGACCGGGTTGCAGGGGCAGGATGCAAATGGATCGTCCGACGACGGGCCATCGCCGCCGGTATCCACGAAGACCTCGAGATTCACGGTTCCGAACGCACTCGGCAGATCGACCTGAAATGCTCCGGGTTGGAGCTTTTTTTTTCCAACGAAGGCCCGCCCGCCAGGGCCGGCAGGATCGACGCGAAACACGTCCAGGTCGATGACAGCACCGGCGTCGGCGAAGTGGATGGTACCGGAGACGGAGACCCGCGGACCGTCGACGGAGGCGAACGGATCGGGCCCGCCCAAGGGGCCGTCCGCGGCGGCGCCCTCAGACCCCGCCGTGGGATCGTGGACTACCCCACCGTCTCCTCCATCCGCCCCGGGTTCGGCTTCCTGGTGTTCGTGCTCGCCCCCGCCCGGAGTACCGGGCAGCGCTTCGACGTGCTCGTACTCGCCCCCGCCCGGGGTGCCAGGTTCGGCATCGACATGCTCCGCTCCGTCGGGTTGATCAGGGATCACCTCGATGTGCTCGTGCTCCTCGCCTCCCGGCGCACCGGGAAGAGCATCGACATGCTCGGGCCCCCCCTCGGGATCGTCCGGCTGGACCTCGACGTGCACGGGCCCTTCGCCTCCCGGTGAGCCAGCACCCGCATCCGAGTGTTCGGGCCCTTCTCCCGACCCACCGCCGGGGGGAGGCCCGGCGTGCATCAAGGAGAACCCCCCGACCTCGAGCACCAGCTCGACTCCGCTTTGATGCTCGCCGCCCACCTCACACTCCACACGCCCGAAGGGATCGTCCTCGCTGGGCCCATCGCCGGTGACATCCCGGAAGGCCTCTATCTGCAGCGCACCAAACTCCTTGGGGACCTCGAGCGTGAAGGGGCCGATACCGGCCAGGGGAACCTTGCCGAGGTGGCTGCGCTCGCCCGGGGTGGCGGGATCCACCTTCCAGAGATCCAGATCCACAGAACCGACCCCATCCGACACCACCTTGCCAGACAGCTCGACGAGGTCGCCATCGTAGTCCGCGAACGGAACCTGCCCGGGCCCGGTCCCGACCCCAGCGTTGGTTCCGCCGCCTTGGTAGAAACGCGGATCGAGGGGGGCAGGCTCGTCGCGGATCTCCTCCACGCTCACCGCCGCCAGCAGGCCCACCGCCACGGGCACCGCCAGCAACCAGCCGGCGCGGCGCCGCAGACGTATGGGCAACGCCGGTTTCACGGCGCCTCCAACCGTCCGGCTGCCAGCTCCCCACGGTACCAAGCCACGGTGCGGGCCAACCCCTCTGCGAGCGGGACCATGGCCTTCCAGTCGAGCCATTCCCGGGCTCGGGTCACGTCGAGACACTTGCGTGGCTGGCCGTCCGGGTAGCTGCTGTCCCAGCGGATGCTCCCCTCGAATCCAACGACGTCCGCCACGGCCTGAGCCAAGTCGGCGACATAGGTCTCCACTCCGGTGCCGAGGTTGAACGGGTCGGAGCGGTCGAGCTTCTCGGCACAGCGCACCAACGCGTCCGCGCAATCCTCGACGTAGAGCAGCTCCCGGGTGACCCGGCCCGTGCCCCAGGCCACCACCTCGGGGGCGCGCTCGAGCCGGGCGCGTTCGAAGCGCTGGATCAGCGCCGGGACCACGTGGGAGCGCAGCGGATCGAAGCAGTCCCTGGGGCCGTAGAGGTTGACGGGCATGGGGAAGATGGTGTTGAGCCCGTATTGCTGACGGCAGCCCTCTCCGATGGCCATCATGATGCGCTTGGACAGACCGTATGGACCGTTGGTGGGCTCCGGATAGCCGTCCCAGAGGTTCTCTTCGCGCATGGGAATGGGCGTGATGCGGGGGTAGGCGCAGATGGACGAGACCCCTACGAAGCAGTCCACACCCAGCTCTGCCGCGGCCTGAAGTAGGTGCAGGTTGAGGAAGACGTTGTTGAAGCCCACGGACGCAGGGTGGTCGCGCATGTACCCGATGCCGCCACCGTCCACGGCACAGTGGATGATCACGCGAGGGCGGAGCTCGGCGAGAAGCTCGCGGGTCTGCCGAGCGTCGCGCAGATCCACGTCGCCGGAGCGGGGCGCTACCACCCGCGCCCCCCGGGCAGCCAGGCGATCCACGACGTGGCTGCCCAGGAAGCCGTGGCCCCCGGTCACCAGGGTGGGCATGTCTCGCCAGGTTTCGATCATGACGACTCCATTCTACGGGAGCGGGAGGCGTCCGTCCTGGGTCTGAGCCCAGGCCCCGCCACTCCAGACCAGCTCCAATCCGTTGGGACCATGAATCTGAACCCCGGTGTAGACCGCGACATCCGCCCGTTCTGGATCGAGGCCATCGAGCACGGTGGCCTCGAGGTCCTCGGCCAGCACACGGTGGGCGAGCCTGGTGAGATCCACGAGATCCGGGCTGGCGCCGGGCTCGATACGGGCCGAGAGGCGCAGACGAAGGAGGCCGTACTCCACGTCGTCCGGGTCGATGTCGAGGGGCTGGAAGACGACGCGTTCGTAGCGTTCGCGG
>CAZVHW010000105.1:0-5646 GCA_964626835.1 uncultured Enterobacterales bacterium | reverse complement strand
ATGTCGAGGTCCGTGAGCCCGGCCCGCATCTCGCGGTGCAAGCTCGCCAGGGCCCCGCAAGCCGAAGACAGGGTGGCGAGACCGGGACGGCTACATGGGCCGGGCGTTCCCTCGGCGTCCAGCGCCAGGTGCGTGAAGCCGAACAGGACGTTGCGGCACCGACCGCCCTCGAGGGGGGCGTGACGCAAAAAGGCACCAAAGGCGGTGCGGCCGGGAAGTACGGCCCCAGCGAGGCTGGCGAAAGAGAAACAAGGGCCCCACGCGGCTTGCAGCGCGGCGACGAACGGCGCGCAGATCTCGTCTCGGCAGACACCGACACCCGGCTGGACGTTCTCCGGGCGAAAGCCGAGGGCGGCCAGGGCGGCGCGACTGCTGGAGATGAAATCCTCCATGGCGACTGCGCCAGGAAAGTGTCGGGCGAGGACTCGCTCGAAGGACATGGAAGACCTCAGTGGAGCGGGGGGGCTTTCTAACCCGGGGAGTCGGGCCGCTCGGAGCGCTTCCTGCCCAACACCAGACCCAGGTCGACACCACCATCCCACCACAGGGGCCCCAAGCGGGAGGTGTTGACCAGGACGTCGCCGTATCCTCCCAGGCGCAACCTGCGAAAGCGGCGAGAGATACGCACACCGCCACCCGCCAGCAGCTCGAAGCGGCCCGCGGTGCCGGAACCCAGCGTCTCGTCCGTCATGGAGGCGAAGTGCTGGCGGGCCACCGTGCGCCCCGCCAGAACCAGGGAGCTCTTCTTCCCCAGGTCGGTCTCGGCCACCAGTGGCAAGGACAGGTCCACGTTTCCCATGGAGAAGTCGGTCATCGGTAGCGTAAAGACGCCGATGGAAGGCTGAGTGGCGACATCGAAGGAGCCCACCCGCGCAAAGCGGTACCGGACGTCCCCTACGATGCCCAGCAAATAGACCCTGGCTCCCCAGTCCACGTCGGGAGCCAGGCCACGACGAAAACCCAGCTCGATCTGGGGGAGAGGGAGGTCCAAGCTCCCGGACAGGAAGTTGCTCCCCTTTTGCAGAGACAGCGCGGCCTGCATCATGTTCTGCCCCGGCTCGAGGGGACGGGCTCCGTGCAAGGTACCCATGGTCGAGCAGCCCGAGGCCAGGGTGAGGGCGAACAAGAGACCGAGGAGACGCGCTACCACCGCACACCTCCCTGAAGCAGCAGGTCATGGTCGAAGACCCAGCCGTGGGTGCTGCCCCCCATCAGGATGTCGACCTGCCAGCGCTCGCCGACGGGCACCAAGAAGCCCATGCGGTAGCGCAGGCCGGGCTGCACGCTGTTGGCACGCCAGTACTTCTGGGCGTCGATGCCGGTGGAGCGCAGGCTGACCGCCGGCCCGAGGGAGGCAGCCACCCGCGTCGCCCGGGTGCCTGCGGAACAGCCCAGGCTCAACGCACCTCGAGCCCAGCGCTGGTCGAAGTTGGCCAGGGAGCCACCGTACATCCACCAGCTTCCGGCGGCCTCGGCCTCGACATAGCACGCGTCGCTAACAGCCAGCCGGCCCCAAGCGCCCCCAACCGGGGCTGCAGGGTGTTCACCCGCACCGGAATGCAGCGCCGCGGCCCCCAATGCCACACCGACCGCACTGGAGACAGCGCGAGACTCGGCGTGCGCCGTACCGCACACCAACATGGCGGACAAGAGCAAGGCGCGCATCATCGCCCACCCCCACACTCGGCCGGTGCGTACGAAGAACCGAACCGGGTGGTGATGGCCTGACAGAGGCTGGACCGCGTCGTCCCCGCCGGCGCCGACTCCACCCAGGCGTCCAGCAGCCCCCAGGCGTCCCCGAAGTCTCCCCGCTCGGTCCACAGCAGCACCGCATCGACGAGGATGTCCAGGGACTCGTCCGGATCGTCCAAGGCCACGCGAAGGTCCCAGGCCGTCGACGCAAACACGGTGCCCAGGGGGTAGGGATCCCAGATGGCCAGCGGATCGTCGGACGACTCGGCCATGAACTCCTCGGGCAGCTGCAGCGTATCCAGCACGTGGTCACCGGCAGGATCGGACAGATCACGGTCCGGCATCTCCAGGGAGCCCTCGAAGAAGTTCGGATCGTCCAGGGTCAGCGCCGCGAGGCTGTCGGCGAAGCCCTCGTGCAGACTCGAGTAGTACAGCGAGGGAGCGTTCATGGTGACGGCGTCGAAGGGCGTGCTGGCCATCACGTCGCCGGTCGTGAGCCAGTGGAAGGCGGCGTGGCCAAACTCGTGGCGCACGATGCCCGCGTTGGCCGCCAGGGGCACGTCCTTGTCCAGCAGGTCGTTCAGCAGGATGAAGAAGTGGCCCGCCGTGGCGTAGGCCGCGTTCTCCATCGGGAGCATCTCCAGCGTCAGGTCCGGGATGACCGGCGACCAAGCCGCGTCGATGGGGAAGAACACGTCCGGGTCGAAGCCGTGGTTGGGCAAGACCGCCGCCAGGTCTTCGAGGTGACCCAGGAAGCTCCACAGCAACAGCCCTTGCTCGTCGGTAGGCACGGCGACGTCGCCGTCCAGCGCGTAGACCACGTGCATGCCCCGCCCCCCCTCGTAGAAGGTGTCCCCGTCGTCCTCGATGGTGATCTTGCCGCCTTGGTAGACGGTGCCCATGGAGCCGGACACGGAAGCCAGGTCACGCATGGAGCCAATGTCCCGGGGTGCCACGACATAGCCATCCCCCTCCACTTGCCAAGCCAGGTAGCGCTGCGCATCGGGGGGGGCGCAGGACGCGAGGAGCAGCGTCGTGAGGAGAAGAGCGGCTCTCATGGGCGGGGCCTCCGGGGAAAAAGGGAGCATAGCGCTGGACAGTGGCCGCGGGAAGGTGTTCCTTGCGGATCCCGCAGCCTCCCACCCACCCACCAGGAAGAGGGACCCACTGATCCGCACGCTGCCCTTCGCAATCACCGCCGTGCTCGCTCTCGCCAGCGCTGCCTGCGGATCGCGGGCCGAGGCCCCGACCTGCTGGGTGGACTACTCGCTCGCCTCCGCCGACTGCAGCGAGGAGCAGTTCGCGTGCCAGGTCGAAGTCGAAGACAACGCCGATCAGACCACATGCAACAACGTCACGGAGCGCTGCTGGCAAGGAATGGGTGCCGAACTGGCCGACTGCGCGGGCAAGCGGAGCTGCTTGGCTACGTGGTGGCAGTGCCTCGATGACTGCGACAAGCACTACTGCATGGAACCGTGCTGGGACGCGTTCTTCGCGTGCGCCGACTGGTATGCCACGGGCTGCGAAAACGCCTGTAGGGAGACGATGAGCAGCTGCGTGGACGAAGCCCAGCAGGACAACGTGGGCGACGAGATCCTGATCGTCCAGGGCGCCTGCTTGCAGGCCTACTACGCAGACTGCGTGCCTGCATGCTACCCCGACGCCTGAGGTTCGGATGTCCCTGAAAGGCATCGAAAAGCAGACGCTCGCCATCCCAGGTCGCGCCTTTGGCGGCGCCAACCTGCAGGCGTTCGAGGAGCGGTTCGGGGAGTGAGAGATCGAAGGCCGCAGCCGGGGCCAAACGAGGCTAAGGTGCCTTCCTCCCAGGAGGTTCCATGGTCGTTTCCCTTGCGCTCCTGGCCCTCGCTGCCAGCGCGGCGACCGACACCCCTGGTGCGCACGCCGTCGCGCTGTATGAACACCTCGGGGGCCGCGGGCCCATCATCGAGAGACATCGCAAGGATCCCCCTCCCCCACCGCCCCCCACCGACGGGCCGGACGCCACGGTGTACGGCTACTGGCCCTACTGGGGCGACGACCTGGGCACCGTCGCCTGGGACCAGCTCTCCCACATCGCCATCTTCGGGGTGGTGCTCGAGTCCGACGGTACCGTGAGCGGCAGCAGCAACTGGACCAACGTTGCGGCCGAGGCCATGGAGTACGGTCGCCGCTACGACGTGAAAGTGCACCTCTGCCTCATCGGCTTCGAGGACGACGTGCACGCCGCCGTGTTCCCCTCTTCCTCCCGCCGCCGCACCACCATCAACGAACTGGTAGAGCTGGTGGACGCCTACGGCGCCGACGGCGTGAACGTGGACATCGAAGGGCTGGACAACGACCTGAAGGCCGACTTCACCATCTTCATCCAGGAGCTGAACGCCGAGGTAGACGAGCTGTTCATCGCCACCCCCGCCATCGACTGGAGCGCAGCCTACGACTACGACGAATTGGCCGCAGCCAGCGACGGCCTGTTCATCATGGCCTACGGATTCCACTACACCTCCAGCGACCCGGGGCCCAACTCCCCACTGACCGGTGGCAGCCCCTGGAGCAGCTACGCCATCGACTGGAGTGTCGAGGACTACCGCGACAACGGCGCTCCCGACGACAAGATCATCGTGGGCCTGCCCCTGTACGGTCGCAACTGGCCCAGCACGGACAACTCCGTGCCCGGCGACGCTACGGGTGACGGCAGCTCGGTCACCTGGGTCTCGGCCATCTCCCAGGGCCAGACCTACGGGCGGCATTGGGACGAGGTCACATCGACCCCCTACACCTTCCCCGACGGCAGCCATCAGCTCTGGTACGACGACGTCGAGAGCATGACCGACAAGATCGGCTGGTCCGTCGACCAAGGCCTGCAGGGCGTCGGCTTCTGGGCGCTGACCTACGACGATGGCGACCCCGACCTCTGGTCCATGGTGCAGGGCCTCACCACCACCGACACGCCAGACGATACCAACGTCCCCACGGACAGCGATCCGCCCGACACCGGTCCCGACACCCCGGGCGACTCCGACGATGACGACCGGAACCCCTTGGGCTACCGCAGCGTCGACGGACAGGGCTGTGCCTGTGGCGCCAGCGGCCGCTCGCCCCAGACCGCCATCGCATTGTTGGCCATGCTGGGCCTGGCCGCCCGGAGACGGAAGTGATCGCCCGAGCGCTCGCGCTCCTCGTCCTGCTGTCGACGAGCTGCCACAACGGCACGGCCAGCGAACCCACCACGCCGGGGGATCCGGCGATCACTCCCCTGCCCTCTCCCCCCACCGAAGGAGCCAGCGTGAGCCTCGACCAGGTCCTGCGCGACCGCCGCTCGGTCCGCGACTTCGCCGACCGGCCCCTCGAAACCTCCCAGACATCCTCCCTGCTCTGGGCCGCCCAGGGCATCACCGGCTCGGCCGAGCACTACCGCACCGTGCCCTCGGCGGGTGCGCTCCACCCCCTCGAGCTCTACCTGGTGGCGGGCATGGTCGAAGGCCTCGATCCGGGGGTCTACCACTACCGCATCGCCGACGGAGCCCTGGACCTGATCGTGGCTGGGGACAAGCGAGCCGATCTCTGCCAAGCGGCGCTCCGTCAGGACAGCATCTGCTCGGCACCGGCGAGCGTGGTGATCGCGGCGGACTACCAGCGCACCACCCGCAAGTACCGCCAGAGAGGCCAGCGCTACGTGCACATCGAGGTCGGCCACGTGGCCCAGAACATCTACCTCCAGGCCACGGCGCTGGGGTTGGGAACGGTCTCGATAGGCGCATTTGACGACGACGCCGTTCAGGGCATCCTGGGCATCCGCTGGGAGCCTTTGTTGATCATGCCCGTAGGCTGGCCCGACCAAGGGTGAGGACGGCTGCGAGCCGTGGCATACTGCGCTCAATGCGCTCCTCCCTGCTCGCGTTCCTGCTCCTCGGGGCCTGTACCCCCCACGGCATCGCCATCGATCCCGGCGACACC
>CAZVHW010000104.1:11440-16249 GCA_964626835.1 uncultured Enterobacterales bacterium | reverse complement strand
CGTCCGCTTCCGGGGACACCGATGCGTCGGAGTCGTCGCAGTCGGCGTCGTAGTCATAGCCGTCTCCGTCGTAGTCGAGGCCAGGTGGAGATTGCAGGCAGGCTGTCGTAGTCAGGAAGACGGCGGTGAGGATGCTTGGGCGCACGGGTTCCTCCAACAGGAAGACACTATCCCGTCGAGGAGCCACGGAGAAAGCGGCAGTGCGGGAGCTCGGTCAGCAGTACCTTGACGTGGTCCTTGCCCACGGGCCAGGAGAGGCACTTGGACTCGCCCCCGGCGCGGGGAAGTTCCTGCGTGGGCACCTCGGCGATGGGCCAGCCCCTGGCCATGGCGCGCAGGGAGGTCTGGTACTCGATGGGGAAGCGCTTGACCGATGTCTTCAGCTCGAGCAGGTCGGCCTTGTGGAAGGCCCGGAAGCCGTTGATGGTGTCGTAGACCCACGGACCGTCGTTGAACAGCTTGTTGGCCAGCCAGGTCAGCGCCTGGTTGACCCGAGCGCGAGCGCGGAGGACCTCGCCGTCTTCCTCGTTGCGAGCGCCGGGACCGAAGCGGGCCGCGATGGCCAGGCGCGCGCCGCCCAGCAGCAGGTCGTCCAGGCGTACGATGTCCGCCGGGTCTTCGTTGCCGTCCGGGCTGTAGAAGATCAGGCGGTCCCCCTTCGCTACGTCCGCCGCCACGCGGAATGCCACGCCACGCCCAGGAATGGGCTGGTCGTAGATGGGGATGCCGCGTTCGTGGAGGAACTCGCGGCTGCCGTCGGTGCTTCCGCCGTCGATGCAGATGGTCTCGGTGAACTGGTCGAGGGGGATCTGGTCCCAGAGCTGCTGGAGGCCGTCGATCTCGTCGTAGACCAGCAGGACGATGGTGGCGTCGCGGGGGGTGTCGGTCATGGCAGGAGCTCCTGCGCGCTCAGGAATCGGAAGACGCGTTCGGCGATGAAGGCGTGTCCATCGGCGTTGGCGTGGCCCGGGTCCTTGGGGAAGTAGAGGGTCTGCTGGTTGCTGACCCGCTCGACCTCCTGCTGGATGTCGAGGTGGGGGAGCTCGAGCTCTTCGGCCGCGATGCGCACCAAGCGGCGATGTTCGGCGGTGTAGCCGGAGCGCTCGAGAGGGAAGTCGAAGAGCACCAGGTCGGCACCGTCGCGTCGAGTGATCGTCTGGAACCGGCGGATGTTGTCCACGTAGTCTTCGCGAGAGACACGGTACACGCCGGTCTCGCCGCCATCCTCGCGTTCCTTGGATTCGATGCGCTTGGTGTCGATGAGGGTGCGCAGGCCCAGGTAGAGGTGGGATCGGTACAGCACGCTCTGCTTGAGCAGGCGATGGTCCTGCTGGAGCAGCGCCTGGGAGGCGTCCGAGTAGGCGGCCTTGCGTGCATCTTGGACGACGTAGCCGAAGAAGACGAGGTCGGGCTGGTAGGCGCTGAGCACGGACTCGTACAGCCAAAGGCCTTGGAACGAGGTGTAGCCTGGCTGTCCGCCGTTGAAGACCTGGACGTCTTGGCGGCCTTGCCGGGACAGCATGGACTGGACCAGGGCCGGGTAGGTTTGATCGTCGTCCACGCCCCAGCCGAAGGTGGTGGAGCAGCCCAGGAAGAGGACCCGGAAGGGGGCGTCGCCGGTTGCTTCCCGGGCGTGGATGGGGGCCCGTAGGCCGTGGTCGTCGGTGCTGACCGAGAAGTTGCCCCCGGTTTCCCGATGGGGGAAGGACGAGTCCGTGAGGTCGGGATCGGTCAACCAGAAGGGTTGGTTGTGTTCGAACGGGAGATCGTGCTGGGCTGCGGGCCAGCCCGTCGCCCTGGCCCCGATCTCGCCCCCTGCTACCAGGAGGACGACCGGCACCAGGCTGAAGGCGATTCGGCGACCGAGCTTCACGGGACCACCGTGGTGAGAGGCATCATGCAGCCTATTGAGCCCTCGCCCGGGTGGCTACCGTGTGGCTAGTCGGCCGGCGAGATGACGACCGAGGTGTGGTCGGTGATGGTGCCGTTGGTGCGCCACTCGTTGTCCCAAGCGCTCGTGTCGTTGATGGTGAAGCTCAGGATGCCGTGCTCGGGCGCCTCGAAGGTCTTCTCGATGCCGATCGGGAAGACGGTTTCGATACCACTTTCGGTGACGAAGCGGCCGACGAGCATGCCCTTGTAGCAGCCCTCGAAGTTGCAGGGAAACTCGGGATCGCTCGAGGGCTGGGTCAGGTCGCCCGCGGCGTTGATGTACTCACCACCCTGCTCGATACGGAACATGTCGCTGCTGCTGGCCTGGATGACGGTGCGGTTGTACTGGCACATGGGGATGTTTTCCTGCCATCCCAAGCCGAGGTCGACGTACTGGATGAGCTGGTAGTCCAGGGGCGTGTTGCACTCGCCAGCGGTGAGCTGGGCGGGCAGCGAGCCCAGCCACGAGGACCAAGAGCCGGTGTCGGCGCCTGCGGACATGACCTGTACGCATTGCTCGACGTTCTTGGTGGATACGGTCTCGATGGTCTCGGGGCGACCGAGCAGTACGGTCTCGAGATCGTCGATCATGTTGGCGTCGAAGGAGACGAGCTCGTCCTTTTGTCCCAGCCACTGTTTCTTCATCTCTTGCAGGACGTTCTGACGGGCGATGCGACGATCGGTGAGGTTCAGCGTCTCGAAGTCGGGAGGGTAGTGGCACTCGCCTCGCCAACCGGGGTCCTTCTTGGTGGCTTCGACCTTGTACCAGCCGAGAGGCGGGGGAGCCTCGGCCTTCTTCCTCCTGCCCTCGGCGACGCCGACGACCAATGCGGAGAGGGCAAGCAGGCTGAGGATGCGGGACATGGGTTGCTCCGGGTTCTGCTGGGTTTTCGAACACCCGACGGGGAAGTGTCCTACCCGAAAACCCCCGGCATTGCACGCTCTTCCGCAGCGCCCCGACAGGATCCATGCGAAGCGCGTTCCCGGTGTGCGGGAACGCGCTGAACAGGTTGGCGGGGGCCGACCTGGGTACCGAGAGCTGCTGCTAGCCTGCGTTGACCAGCATGTAGGCGATGACCAGGCCGAAGAGCACCAGCGACTCTGGGAAGGCCAAGGCTAGGAGCATGGCGATCTGGATGCGACCGCCCGCCTGGGGATTGCGAGCCATGCCGTCCATGGCCGAACGGGCCAGCAGGCCTTGCCCGAGGCCGGCGCCGAGGACCGCGAGGCCCATGATGAGACCTGAGCCGAGGCCGATGGTGCCGGCGCTGACCAGCATGTAGGCGATGACCAGGCCGAAGAGCACCAGGGATTCGGGGAAGGCCAGTGCCAGGAGCATGGCGATCTGGATGCGCCCGCCTGCCTGGGGGTTGCGCGCCATGCCTTCCATGGCCCGGCTGGCCAGCAGGCCTTGCCCCAGGCCTGCGCCGAGGATGGCCAGGCCCATGGCCAGGCCGGCACCCACGCCGACGAGGGCGCCACCATCAGCGGCAGCCTCGGCGGCTTCGTGACCGTGATCCTGGGCAAAAGCAGCGGCGGAGAACATGGCAGTGGCGAAGATCGCGGGCAGCATGAACCACTTCGAATTCATCGTTCCTCCAAAGGGGAGAAGAATGCGGAATTGATCGAAATACGAGAGAGAACTAGTGGTGGTCGAGATCGGCCACCGCGAGCGAGATGTAGACGGTGGAGAGCAACATGAAGACCAGGGCCTGGATGAAGGACACGAAGGTGCCCAAGCCCAGCAGGATGGAGGGGAGCACGGCAGGCACCAGATCGCTCATGATGCCGAAGACCGTGTGGTCACCGAACATGTTGCCCGCCAGGCGCAGGGTGAGGGAGACGGGGCGCACGAACAGACCGATGGTCTCGATGGCGAAGAAGAACCAAGCCATGGCCAAGATGGGACCACCGAGGTGCTTGACGTAGCCAAAACCGTTGCGCCGCAGGCCTGCGATGTTGAACGCCAGGAAGACGATGATCGCCAGGGCCATGTTGTTCGAGACGCAGGAGGTCGCGGGGAGGAAGCCCGGGATCAGCCCCATGACGTTCGAGACCAGGATGTAGACGAAGAGGGCGCCCAGGAACGGGAAGAAGATCTTGGCGTCCTTGCGGCCCATGGTGGACTCGACCAGGTCGAAGAGTGCCTCGGTGATGATCTCCATCGCGTTTCGGACGGTGAGGCCGGTGTCGGGCACCAGGGCTTCGGCCCCTCCGCGGGCGCGGGCCTTGTCAAGGCCTCGGCGCGCCAACCAGGCCAACAGCACCACGACGCCGCAGGAGGCCCAGGCCGCGAAGACTGCCCAGGTTTCGTCGCGTTGAAGCATGCCGGGGATCAGGGAATCGTCGGAAACACCCGGGACGAGGTGGAACCAAGAGAAGTGGCTGGCCATGGGCTCGAGGACCCCGGTGAGGTCGGGGAGGTCGGGCAGACCTCCGGGCATCAACCGCAGCAGCTGTGGGATCACGAGTCAACTCCATCGGGCCTGCGCGCGTTGCGCGCGTGCGAGAGCACAGCCTCTAATGTCATCCCGCCAACCATGCAGCTCAGACCAGCCACGATGCCTAGGGCATGGAATCTCTCGAGCAGCAGCCAGAGCAGGAAGAAGGTAACGAGCCAGCGGATCGTAGAGCCCAGGACGGTTCCTGCAGCGAGGGTACCGGGGTTGGTGTCGGGAGCCCTGGCGATCAGGTTCGAGGTGCTGGCGAGGCTGCGCGCCTGGAGCAGGAAGTTGCTGGCAGCCAGCGCACCGGTCAGCAGCACCCCCAGCCCTTCGCGGGGTTCGAGGAGCACGGCCGCCGAGTAGGCCGCCAGCACCATGAGCAGCGAGGCGTGGCCCAGGACCGAGCGGGGACTCACGGTTCGTCCTTCGGAGG
>CAZVHW010000104.1:0-11430 GCA_964626835.1 uncultured Enterobacterales bacterium | reverse complement strand
CCACACGATGCGCCAGATTCCTCCCACCATGCCCAGGAAGGGCAGCAGCGCGAGGAGGATCGGCGCGGTGCCGAGCTTGCCATCGAGCCAGGCGCCGAGCAGCAAGCCGCCGACCACCAAGCCCGTCATCTCGAGCACGAGGGCGGAGGCCATCATGGCCTTTGGGGGGATGAGGGGCATGGCCGCGCCGTATCGCAGGGAACCAGGGGGCGCTTCACGCTCACACCGTTCGGTCCGATGAGGTGGGTGTACCCCGCGCGCACGTGGAGAGAGAATTGACCCGTCCAGTCGAGGCTCGTTTCCTGCGGACCATCGCCTTCGTGGTGGCGGCGATGCTGGTGGCGCCCGTGGCGCGCGCTGCGGACGTGGACGGAGATGGACTGGATGACGACTGGGAGGTGGCCTGGTTTGGCGATAGCGGGACCTGGAACGGGCAGGACGATCCAGACTTCGACGGCCTGGACAACCTCGGCGAGTACGACGCCGGGACGGATCCCACGCACTCCGACAGCGACGATGACGGGTTGCTGGACGGCGAGGAGGCGGGGCTGGGCACGGATCCGGCGGCCGCGGACAGCGACGGGGACGGTCTGGACGATCACGCCGAGGCCGAAGTCTGGGGCACGGATCCCCTGCGGGTCGACAGTGACGGGGGAGGCTCGGGAGACGGAAGCGAAGTTCTCGAGCACGGCACCGACCCTCACGACGGGCTGGACGATCTGTTGGATAGCGACGGAGACGGTCTGACCGACGCGCTGGAGTCTTCCATCGGTTTGGACCCGGAGAGCGGAGACAGCGACGGCGATTGGCTCCCCGATGGCGACGAGGACGCAAACGGCGACGGATCCTGGGCCGGCGACCAAGACGGCGATGGCATCTGGGAGAGCGAGCTGGGCGAGGAGACCTTCCCCCTGGACTCGGACAGCGAGGACGACGGGCTCGACGATGGCTGGGAAGTCCTGGTCTACCTGAGCGATCCCTTCGACCCGGACTCGGACGACGACGGGCTGGGTGACGGCGTGGAGCACGCCTGGCGCTACACCGGCTATCTCTGTCTGTCTCTGTTGGAGGCCGACTCGGATGGCGACGGCCTGGACGACTTCGAAGAGCTCGAGGGCGGTGCGGCCACCGACGCTTGCTCCGAGGACAGCGATGCGGATGGCGTGCTGGACGCGGTGGAGGTCGACGACGGGACGGATCCCAACGACTTCGGCCAGCACGAGCCGGACAGCGACGGTGACGGGCTCTCGGATGGCTTCGAGGAGGCGCTGGGGACCGACCCGGGGAGCTTCGACACGGACGGCGACGGGCTGGACGACGCCGAGGAGTTCTTCCCCCTTCACGATGGCTTCGTGACGGATCCGTTGGACGTGGACACCGACGACGATGGCGTGCTGGACGGCAACGAGGGGGGCATCCGCGAGGGCGGAGAGTTGTTGGATGGCACCGACCCCACCGGCGCGGACAGCGACGAAGACGGAATCGCTGACGGCGTGGAGCTGGGGCTCGCCGAGCCGCAGGTGAGCGACGACGGCGTGGATGGCACGGACCGCTCGGTCTTTCGTTCCGATGCGGATCCCACGACGACCACCGATCCGCTGGAGGGGGACTCGGACAGGGACTTCCTCCTGGATGGTCGTGAGGACGCCGATCACGACGGGCTCTGCGACCCGACCGAGACCTGTGCGCAGATGTACGACACGGACGGCGACGGTCTCTCCGACGGCTGGGAGGTACGCTTCGGCAGCGCTGCGTCCTGCGCGTCCGGGAGCGTGCCCTTGGACGCTCTCGACCCCGCTGATGCCAACGAGGACGGGGACGGCGACGGGCTGACCGCCCAGCAGGAGTACGGGTTGGCCGGCGTCTTCGGTAGGCGCACGAGCCCATGTGACCCAGACACCGACGGGGACGGCCTGCTCGACGGTCTCGAGGCCAATGGCGACTATGGCGCGGGTCCCAGCGATCCCACCTCGGTGGACACGGACGGTGACGGCTTGGACGATGGTGTCGAGGACACGGACGGGGACGGCGAGGTGGGCAGTGCCGAGACGGATCCGACCGTGGCGGACACGGACGGGGACGGCCTGGGCGACGGCGAGGAACGCGACGTGGGGACGGATCCCCTCGATCCGGACAGCGACGACGACGGTCTGGGCGATGGCGAGGAGCGAAACCGGCGCGGCACCGATCCCCTCGATCCGGACAGCGATGGTGACGGTCTGACGGATGGCTTGGAGGTAGGCCGCGATGGTGACGAAGATCCCGCGAGTCGCACCGACCCACTCGCGGCGGACACGGATGGCGATGGTCTGCTGGATGGCGAGGAGGATGTCGACGCCGACGGTGCTCAGGACGCCGACGAGACCCACCCCCTGGACTCCGACAGCGACGATGGGGGAGTCAGTGACGGGGTGGAGGTGCTGGTCAACGGCACGGATCCCCTGGACCCCAGCGACGATGCGGCCCAGGACAGCGACGGCGACGGCTTGGACGACGATCTCGAGGAGGCCTACGGCACCGATCCTTTCGATCCGGACAGCGACGGGGACGAGCTGTGGGATGGGCTCGAGCTCGGCCTGGTGGGGGACTCCGATCCCACGACCACGACGGATCCGCTCGATCCGGACACCGACGGGGACGGCCTGGGAGACAGCCTCGAGGACGCCGACGGTGATGGCTCCGTCGGCCGCTGGGAGGTGGATCCGGTGGACCCCGACAGTGACGGAGACGGACTGTTGGACGGTGAGGAAGACGCGGATGCTGACGGTTGGATGGGCATCAGTGACGGGGAGACCGATCCGCGGGACGCGGACACCGACGCCGACGGCCTGGGTGACGCCGGTGAGATCGACCTCGGCACCGATCCCCTCGATCCGGACAGCGATGGGGACAACATCGGAGATGGCGACGAGGTCAGCGGCCCAACGGACGTGGTGGCCGACACCGACCGAGACGGTGTCATCGACGCGCTCGACGAGGACTCCGACGGCGATCTGGTGGACGACGTGGACGAGGCTGGCGACGAGGATCCGTGGACCCCTCCCGTGGACAGCGATCAGGATGGCACACCCGACTACCGGGACTGGGACTCCGACGACGGTGGGGTGGACGACGGTACGGAGGTGCGCGTACATGCCACCGATCCCCACGACCCGAGCGATGACGGACGCGGCTGGCTCGAGGAGGATGGGCGGATCGTGGGGGGCGCCTGTCTGGGCTGCTCGAGCTCCGGCCCGACGGGTGGTGTGGGGCTGTTCGCTCTCCTGCTCGCTGTGGTGGTCCCCTTTCGGCGCAGAGCGGAACCGGTCTCGCCTTCCCGGCCGGCCGGCCCGGTCTATGGAGTCTTCCTCCAGGCGGTGACCTTGTTGGTGCTCGGGTTCCTGGCGCTCGCTGCGGCCTGCCTGTGTCCTCGGGGTGCGTGGGCCGGTATCGAGCACCCAGACGCTCACAACGCCTCGGTGGACGCGAACCCGTATCGGCTCGAACCGACGGGTCTGGGTGTGCTCTCCACGCCCAGCGGGCGCGTGTTGGCGGGCATGGAGCTGGCCGGCACCTTGACCTTGCAGCGCGTCGAGGCTCCCATCGTGGTTGCGGGCGAGCAGGACGGGAGTCTCCTGCGGGCCTTGGTGGACGATCGCCAACAGCTCGATGTTTCCGCTGCGTTCGGGCTCGGCCGCGGTGCGGAGGTCGCGCTGACCTTGCCCGTGGTACTGGGGCAGGACGCCGAGGCGCCTGGCCAGAAGCTGGATTCGCTGGCGGCCAGCGGTCTCGGGGATCTCCGGCTGCGTACGCGCCTGGGGTTCCTCGATGGGCGGCGCGGTGCCATGGCCCTTGCCCTGCCCGTGGTGCTCCCTACCGGAGACGCCGAGGCGTGGATGGGCACGGGCACGGCTGCTGTCGAACCCCAGCTGCAGGCTTCGCTGGACCTGGGACCCTTCGAGCTGGCGAGCGCCTTGGGCTATCGGGTCCAGCGGCGGACCTCTCTGGTGACGATGGTGGACGGCCACAAGCTGATGGCCCGCCTCGGTGCGCGCTATCGCAAACCCGACACCCCCTGGGCCGTTGCCGGAGAGACCTGGATGACCACCCGGGCGGGGGCTCCCTTCACCACGCCGGGTGAAACCAGCGCGGAAGCGGTGTTGGCGGGGCAGTTTCTGCCGAGCTGGGGTCTCCGGGTCTCCGCCGGAGCGGGGGCTGGGCTGGCCTCCGGCGTGGGTGCGCCGGCTTGGCGCGGCCTCGTCTCGGTGGGCTGGGGTGGCTCTACCAGGCCGGACGCGGACCGGGACGGCATCCCCGTCCCTCGAGATCGTTGCCCCGATGTCATGGAGGACTGGGACGGCTACCGCGATGACGACGGCTGCCCCGACCCGGATGACGACTCCGACGGCGTGGCCGATGTCGACGATGCCTGCCGGCTCGTAGCCGAGGACGCCGATGCGTTCGAGGACGAGGATGGATGTCCGGAGCTGGACAACGACGGCGACGGCGTGTTGGACAGCTTGGACGACTGCCCCCTGGAAGCGGAGGATGGCGACGACTTCGAGGACGAGGACGGCTGCCCGGAGGATGGCGATGGCGTGGTGGTGGTGGAGCCAGGGCCGGAGCCGGACGATGTTTCCGCAGCGGGGCAGGCAGCCTCCGCCGTGGCCGAGGAACCGCCAGCACCGGAGCCTACCGGTCCGATCCCCTCCGAAGTCTTGTACGACTTCGTTGTCCGCTTCGACTTCGGCAGCACCCAGCCTGACAGTGCCGGTGGGGCCGCCCTGCAGCAGGTGGTGGACCTGCTGCGCGCGGAGCCGAACCTGCGGATCGCTCTCGAGGGACACACCGACGACGTTGGTTCGGCTGAAGCCAACCAGCGAGTGTCGGAGCAGCGCGCCGCCGCGGTGAAGGCCTGGTTGCTTCGCAGCGCCCCCGATCTCGCCCTGGACGGTCGAATCAACGTCCGCGGCCATGGCGAGTCGACCCCCGCCGTGCCCAACGACAACGACGTCAACCGGGCTCTCAACCGGCGGGTCGGGTTCGTGGTGGTGGACTGACGGGCTCTACTGGGGGAACCACGGATCCTCGTTGCCGCGCCATTGCTCCCGCGCCAGGAGGGCCAGCAGCTCGGTCTCCGTGAGCCGGGAACCCTCGGTCACCGAGGGGCTCTTGATGGTCGACGCCAGCTGGCGGCCACGGCCCGGCCCGCGGGTGATGGCAGCGCGCAGGGGGCGCTGGTTCTCGAAGTCGATCCAGAACGCCGTGTAGTAGCGCACGTCGCTGCCGGGCTCCCAGCCTACGCGCTCCAGGTCCTCGGTGAACTCGTCAAAGGCGGCGTCGTAGGCCAGCTCGGCGGTGGCCAGGCCGAGCAGTGCGCCTCGGGTCTCGGAGACGATGGTGGTCTCGTCCCAGAGCGGCACGATCTCGCCCGTGGAGGGGAGGGTGAACACGTCTGGGCGACTCGTTGGCGCTGGGAGCGGGGTAGGGGCGGGTTCCGGCTCGGGGACGGGGGGAGGGTCGGGGATCGTGGGCGGAGCCGGCACGACCTCCGCGACCACGGCGGGTGGGGCGCTGACCGACACGGCGGGGGCGTCGGGTGGCTCGCTGGGCAAGAGGAGGTAGGCGAACATGCATCCCATCACGACTGCGACGGCAATCCCAATCTGAACCAGCACGTCGGCCGCGGGGGGTGTGGGTTCAGGCAGCTCGCCAGCGAGCAGCCCTTCCCGTAGCCGCCCGATCTCGTCCCTGAGAATCGCGGCGTCCTGGGGCCTGTCGCTGGGATCCGGCGCGAGCATGCTCTCGAGCGCCGACCGCACGGCGGGGTGGAGGTTCACCACCTGCTCCCAGAGGAAGTTTCCCCGGTAGTCCATGAGCTGGGCGGGTTCCTGCCTGGAGAGCAGAGCCACGGCCAGGGCGCCCAGGCCGTAGATGTCGGTGGCGGGGCTGGCGTCGCCCCGGAACTGCTCCGGAGCCATGTAGCCGAAGGTGCCCGCCACCGTGCTCCCGCCGGTTCCGCTGTCGCGGATGGCATCGCGCACCGCGCCGAAGTCCACCAGCACCAGGCGCCCGTCGCGGCTGCGACGGATGACGTTGCCCGGCTTGACGTCCCGGTGAACCACGGGTGGGGTTCGCCCGTGCAGCCACGCCAGGGTGCCCAGCAGCTCGTGCACGATCGCCAGCACCTCGGCTTGGTCGTAGCGGTGGCGCTCGAGCTCCTGGGCCAGGGTCTCGCCCTTCACGAACTCCTGCACCAGGTAGAGGGTGCGATTTCGGACGAGGTGGTCTCGGTAGGTGGGGATGCAAGGGTGGTCGAGTTGGCGCAGCATGCTGGCCTCGCGGCGGGCGAGCTCCACGGCCTTGCCCTGGGCGCGTACCAGTGGGAGAACCTTGACGGCTACGGGGTCGCCGCCCTGCAGGTCGGCGGCTCGGAAGACGGAGCCCAGCGCGCCTTGTCCCACCAGCTCTTCGAGGCGGTAGCGGCCCTCGAGCAGGGGCTGGACGCCGCAGTGGGGGCACAAATCGTTCGCGCGGTCGATTTCGGCCTGACAGGCTGTGCAGATCATCGAGGGCTCCTGGGGTCGGGAGCATGATACCCCCTTGTCTCGAGGAGTGACGGAGGTTGTGAATGGCGGTGTTTTCGAAGCTGTCGCGGCCCGGCAAGGGCCCCGTCATGGTGATGCGAGGTGACCGGCTGATCGCGCGCTGGGATGGGGGCGAGGCGACGGGAGTGGTCTCGAACTGCGGAGGTTTCCTGGGCGACGAGGAACGAGAGGCCGATGTCGATCTGGACCTGGGTTTGGTGTGGACCACCCTGGGTCGTGCCCGCCGTCGCGCTCACGACTGGATCCTGCTCGAGAGCCCCGCCTGGCCCTCCGGAACCCTGATGGACGGACGCTGTGAAGTCGTGGTGGACTCGCCCAAGGGGGAGGTTCCCTTTGGTCCCATGACCCTGGCAGGCTGGCTGGCCAGGCCCGGTGTGGGCGTCGGCGGGCTGCTCGTGTTGGTGCGGGAGGGGTGACGCACGGTCTCTCTGTCGGACGCTGGGTGGGGCTGGGCTTGGTCGCGCTCGCTGCCATCGGGTTGGCGCTCCTTGTGTTGGGCCGCGAGCGTGGCTCGGCGGATGAGCCCCCATCACCCGTGGTGGTGGTCGGAGATCCGCATCCAGCTTCGGCTCCAGCCCGATCCAGCCCTGCTGGCACGTTTCGAGATCATCTTCATGGACTTCCCCGACGACGAGCGTCCCACCGACGTCGTCTGGAACTGCCCCGAGCCCCCCCACACCTGTGAGGTCGAAGCCAGCCTGGCCAGCAACGAGCAGATCGCCGCTTTCATGCACGCACTCGAGGACAACCCACAGGCCGAGGTCGACGAGATCCCTACGATCTACCTCCAGCAGCTCCGGTCCACGGAAGAGGGGGAGAAGCACTTCACGCTGGTGCTCGAGCTGCCCTGAGGGGGCGGCACAAAGAAACTACTGGAGTTGAACTGGCCTCGTGGACACCCAGCCGCTGCCGAGGAGGTTGTCCACGATGTCGAGGTCGGGCCGTCTCGGGGTGCCGACGATCAGGCCTGCGAGTCCTCGCCGCTTTTGTCACCGATGTCGCCCTCCACGTCGTCGCCGGCGTTATCGAAACCCTCGGTTGAGGGCTGCTCGCCATTCGCCTACAATTCCTGTCATCCGTGGCTCGAAGCGCTTGCCGAGATAGCTACAGGCTGCTCCCGAGTACCAGGTAGGCCGCGCCGGCGGAGTCGCCGTTCGTGTCTTCGCCAGGGGCACCGATGAGGATGTCGTCGTACCCGTCGGCGTCGATGTCGCCTGCGAACGAGACGGACTTTCCCGCTCGGTGCCCGGCGGCCGAACCGAGGAAGCGGATTCGGGACCTGTCCTCGAGGGCGGAGACCCCGCTGACGGGACCCAGCACCAACCACGCCGCACCAGCGTTGCTGCCCATCTCGTCCGAGGACCACGCTCCCACGAGAAGATCGGTTCGGCCGTCCCCGTCGACGTCTCCTCCACCAGCAACGCTGCTGCCCGCTTGGAGGTAGTCGGCTGTTCCGTAGAGGGAGGCGTCAGCGTCGCTCACGTCCATGGAGCCCGAAGGACCACCACTGGAGTCCCCGTAGACGAGATAGACCGCACCGCCTCCCGTGTGTGTGCTGCTCTCACCTGGGGCACCGATGACGTAGTCTCCATAGCCGTCGTCATCCAGGCCCTCGCTGGCGTTGTGGTCGGGATTTGGTGGTGGGCTGAGTTTTCGTACAGGACGGAATGGTGGTGTCAGTACAGGACGGAATGGTGGTGTCAGGCACTAGGAAATAAGCTTTTTTAATTGTTAATCCCTAGTGCCTGACACCGATGTCGATGTACTGATGTACTCGATGTATCGATGTAGACGGACACCGATGTAGACGATGTAGATAATTGTTAATCCCTAGTGCCTGACACCGATGTTCCGATGTTCGACACCGATGTTCGATGTTCGATGTCACCGATGTACTGACACCGATGTTCGTGACACCGATGTTCGTGACACCGATGTTCGATGTTCGATGTTCGATGTTCGATGTTCGATGTTCGATGTTCGATGTTCGGTGTTGGACGTGATCGGCCGGTGTGCGCCAGGGTGCGGCCCGCACTACCACCACGTATGCGCTTCTTCGTGGCAACTGCCTTCGTTTGCCTTGTCGGCTGCACCTATCGGAGCTGCGGCGCCCGGGAGCCGCAGGCCCCCGACGAGGAAGCGCTTACCGGGATCTTCGGCCACGAGACCCTGTCGCTCACCATGGCCGCGGCCGGGGATGACCTGGTGCTTCGGTACCGCTCTCTGTACGCACGGAGCACCGCGCAATGTGACTGCATGTTGCACCTGAAACGGGAGGGTCCGTTGCGCTGGGCGTTCAGGGAGGGCGAGGTCGACGTGCTGCTTCGCGTCGAGGACGGCGAGATCGTCCTGGAGCCCGAAGACGGGCGCACGTCCTCGTTCCCCGGTTGCGGGGCGGACTGGGAAGGAGACCGCGTTCTGATGGAGAGCCGAGCGCCCCTTGGGATCTGCACGGTCCTGTCTTCCGAGATCCTGCTCTCGCTCCCGCAGCCGCCCCTCGCCGAGCCCGAGCTTGGCTCCAACCTGGTCTACCGAGGTGACCAGCTGCAGGGCTCGGTGCTGCCCGGCGCCTTCGACAAGCTGGTGCTCGTGCGGTTTGCCGGGGGCGAGCCCTTCGTGGGTCTGGCACCGGCCAACGAGCTCGACTGCGCGGGGGACTGATCGGGGCCTCTCCCGCTGACCGCGAACCATTCTTCCGGATCTCGGCTGACATCGACGAGTATCGTTCGCTAGACGCACGTTTCTCCCGGATCTCGGCCGACATCGACGAGTATCGTTCGCCTCGCCCGTCGAGGCGGTCGTACAGCGCGGAAACACATCGAAACAAAAGTGCTACCGAGCCTCAACGGAGGCTGGAGCCCCCAGGACCTACCTTGGAAGGCGAAAGGAGGTCCCATGACCCCGTTGATTCTCGCCCTCTTCCTTGCCCCCGCCTCCGCCGAACCTCTCGACCTCGACGAGGCCCTGCTCGCCGCCAGCCGGCACAACCCGAGCCTGGCGGTGGCCGAGGTGGAGCTGGACAAGGCCCAGGCCCAGCTGAACCAGGCCCGCGGATTGGTGCTGCCCATGGCTCAGGCCGGAGCCCAGTGGACCCACATGGATCACGAGGACACGGTGGACTTCTCCGCGATGATGGGCTCGGTCTTCGAAGACATGGGATTTCCCATGGAGATCGACCGGCTGACCGGCGAGAGCCTGCGGTGGTTCGGAGAGTCCTCCGGTTCGTGGAGCTTCGAGCCGGAGGACTCCTCCTTCTACTGGCAGCACGGGGTCACCTACACCGACGAGGGCAACTTGCTGTTGTCCACTTCGGACGTGGAAGGTGGCGAGGAAACCCTGGTGCGCGAGTACCACCTGGATCACGACACCAGCGTGCTGGAGCAGGTCTGGTCCTTCGGTCAGGGGGAGGGGCTGTACAGCGCCAGTCACAGCGACGCTCGGCGCTTGCCCGGCGGTAACACCCTGCACAACCTCGGCCAGACCGCGCGTTTGCGGGAGATCACGCCCGATGGAACGGTGGTCTGGGACATGAGCTGGGGCGACAGCCACGTGCTCGGTGTGGCCACCCCCCTCGAGGACCTGTACGAGTTCATGCCCTGAACGAGGTCCACCATGTCCTGCCCACGCCTGCCGACCTTCGTGTCGCTTGTCGCCACCACGGGCTGTCCGGGGCCCGTCTCGACCGACCACGCCGGCTTCGCGGCCGTGGGCGACCTAGCTGCGGCCAGGGCCCCAGGAGCCGTGAAGGCGCGCGCCCCTGGTCTGGTGTCGGCTGCATTCACTCCCCCAGTTCGTCGGCCCAGATCTCTCCGTTGAATGGCCAGTCCACGTAGCCGGCCTCCGTCGGTGGGGTGGCCTCCCAGGCGTCGGAGGCGCGGCTGTCGGCCTGGCCCGGGGCCGTGGACTCGCAGCTTTGTTCGGAGGTCGCGTCGATCGATGCCTGGAGGTCCTCGGCCTGCCCGAGCAGCGCGGCCAACGCCATCTCCAAGCGGCCCATCTCGTCCAGCATCAGGGCCCCTGCGGTGGCTCTCGCTTCCGCTGCGTCCCGCTCGAGCCGTTCCGTCAGCGCGTCGCCGACTTGGTCTCGCCAGCTCCGATCCTGGGATGAGATCAGGTGGATCTCCGCCTCGATCCGACGCTGTCTGTGCACCAGCGTGGCCAGATCGGAGTTGTCGAGCAGGACCTCGAACACCTCCGCCGACAGGACCGAGCCTTGGGGGAGATCCTGGGCGTAGCTCGCCCAGGCCGTGGTGGTCTGCCGCCATCCACCCTCGGGGTCGCGATGGGCGGTGGTGAAGCGGGTCAGGCCAATCCACAGCGGGAGCGCGCGATCGATGACCGAACGCAGCACGGCGCTGGCCTCGGCGCTGCGGCAGAGGGCCCACAGCGCGCGGGCGTGCAACAGCTCTGCCTTGCTGGGTGGGGCTCCCTCGAGGGCCGGTGCGGCCGCCGCCATGGATCGGATCAACGCCGAGGGTAGGTCACCCTGCTCCAGGTCGATGCGGGCCATGGCGGCTATCGCCGGTTGCCAGGCCTCGCTGTGCCGCTTCACCTGGGCGTAGAATCCCTCGGCTCGTTCGAGCTGGCCCAGGTCGTCGTAGACGCGCCCGATCTGCAGCGTGGCCTGGTTCCGCAGCTCGTCGAGCTGGCGCAGCTCCAGGGGATCTTCCGTGCTTGGCTGGGCCATTACCACTTCCTGGAGCGCCGTGACCGCCGACTTTTGTTTGTCCTGTTGCAGGAGGATCAGCCCCTGGAGGTAGCGGGCGCGTGGGAAGAGGTCGCTGTCTTGGGGGACCTCCGCCAGCGAGGCGTTGGCGGCGGCAGCCTCACCCCGTTGCCACTC
>CAZVHW010000103.1:13427-16343 GCA_964626835.1 uncultured Enterobacterales bacterium | reverse complement strand
TCGTAGTCGCTCAGGCCGTCGCAGTCCTGGTCGGTGCCGTCGTAGAAGGTCTCGGGCATCGAGGGGCTGATGGCCGCATCGGTGTCGTCGCAGTCGTCGCCCCCGTAGTCCTGGGAGTCGTGGCCGTCCCGATCGGCGTCGTAGTCGCTCAGGCCGTCGCAGTCCTGGTCGGTGCCGTCGTAGAAGGTCTCGGTGGCGTCGGGGTTGATCGCGTCGTCCTCGTCGTCGCAGTCGTCCCCACCGCTGTCCTGGTTGTCGTAGCCGTCCAGGTCGGCGTCGTAGTCGCTCAGCCCGTCACAGTCCTGATCGACGCCGTCGTACCAGGTCTCGTCGGCGCCGGGATTGATGGAGTCCGTTTCGTCGTCGCAGTCACCGGCCTGGCCTTCGGGGACGTCCAGGGGCGTCCCTCCGGCATCAACGACCCGCTCGTCGTAGTCCTCGGCCCAGTAGCCATCTCCGTCCTGGTCGCCGTCGTTGTCGTCGCAGTCTTCGTCTACGCCGTTGTACCAGACCTCTTCGGCGTCTTCGTCGGGCATGATCGCGGCGTCTTCGTCGTCGCAGTCCTCTGCCTCGCAGTGGCCCTGGCCCGGGACATCCGCTGGGTAGCCATCGCCGTCCTGGTCGCAGTCGTTGTCGTCGCAGTCCTGGTCCGTGCCGTCGTAGAAGGTCTCGGAGGCGTCGGGGTTGACGTCTACCGCGGCGGAGCCCGCTGGGTTGTCGGTGTCCAGGTCGGCCCCGTCGATGCAGTCCTCGCCGAAGGCGCCGTCGCGGTCGGGGTAGGCCGATGTACGCCAGCCATCGACGTCTTGGTCGAAGTCGTCGTCGTCAGCGCAGTCTTGGTCTACGCCGTCGTAGAACACCTCGACGCCGCCTGGGTTGACCTCGGTGGCGGTGGGCTGGGTCCACGACAGCAGGCGGCCCGAGACGACCTCGAAGTCGGCGGGGGTCTGGGTGGTGTCGTCCCAACAGTCGCCGGATGGGAGCTGTCCGCTGTCCGGGACTCCCAGCGTGGCCAGGCCACCTTGCCCGTCGGGGACCCATCCATCGCCGTCTTGATCGTAGTCGTCCGCGCCGTCGCAGTCTTGGTCGATACCGTCGTAGAAGATCTCGGTGGCCGAGGGGTGGATGTCGGATCCATCGAGGCCGCTGCCCGCGGGACCCTCCAGTGCGTCCCAACAGTCGCCTTCCTGGCGGCTGAAGCCGTCTCCGTCAGCATCGATGGCTTGCCAGGTGGTGCCGCAGCCGGCGGCCATCAGGAGGAGAACGATGGTGGGGCGGCGGATCATGGCGAGCCTTCCCAGGCCAAGACGATGCTCCCCGCGAGGAAGGCGCGCTCGCCGTCATGGAGGACGCCGAGGTCGAGCCAGGGCTGGACCGGGGACCGGCCGGGTCGCACGCCCAGCAAGAGAGCGCCGCCGGCAGACATCACGGTGCCGTGCATGGGAGCGATGCAGGTTTCCCCGTCGTCGCCGCAGTCGGTGAGGGCGGTCACTCGGGCAGAGCCCATGGCCCAAGTGGGGGCCAACCCCGCGGACACCACGCCGAGCCGCAGCAGGACCGGCAGGCGTGCGTAGCCTGTCAGCAACCGGTTGTTGAGGGGCTCGACGGGGATGGAGGAACCCCAGCCCTCGTCGCTGAAGTGGGACTCGTCCAGATCTGCGCTGGTCGTTGCCGTGCGGAAGCCCAGCTCGGGGCGCAGGGCCAGGCGCCTGCCCAGGGAGAGGGTCAGGCCGACGCCCGCCTGCAGGCCCGGGCCGCCGAAGGGCTCGTCGCCGACCGCTGCGCCCTTGCCGGCGGGACCGGTGACGGTCCAGGAGGCTCCCAGGCCCAGGTGGGGACCGACGGCGAGTCCACCGGTGGTCTCGGGTTGCTCGGGATCCGGCTGCGGATCGGGTCCTGTCGGGTTGCCCTGGCCGTTGAATCCCGCCAGCTCGTCGAAGAATGCTTCTTGGTCGACGGGGTCGTCGGGTTGGGGTTCGGCTGGATCGTCCGACCCGCCTTGTTGGGTGCTTTCGTCCTGCACCGGATCTTCACGCTGCTCCCGCTCGGCGCGTCGCTGCTCGCGACGGGTCTCGTAGTAGATGATGGAGTCGTAGTCCGGCTCTTCGAGGTCGGACTCCGTCACCCCCTCGACCAAGGCGTCGAACTCGTCGAAGGTGCGGGGCAGCACGATGGTGAGCTCGTAGTCGTTGACGTTGATGGGCACCGAGCGGTCTTGCCACTCGAAGGTGAACGTCCCCACGGGCATGAGCCATGGTGGCGGGCCCTTGGACCCTACCAGGTGGTAGCCGCCGAGGAGCAGGAACTCAGGGGCCCAGACCACACCGCGGGTGCGCTCGTCGGCCAAGGCGTTGAAGAAGCGGGTGCGGAGGTCGGTACCCAGACTGTCGTCCCACGTGCTCTCGCCGCCGAGTACCGCCGCGGCCGTCACATAGGGGGCCGCCTGGAAGTCGTCGCCCTGGGCCAGCTGCGTGGCGCCCAACAGCAGGAAGGCGCGGGCCACTAGGTGGGGAGGTACGTCTTCGATGCAGCCGAGGAGCGCGTGGGTGCGGACCACCGCGTCGTCGAGGGCCCCGACGTCGGAATCGGGAGCCACCAGCACCTGGGCAAGGACCGCGCTGTTGCGCTTTAGCTGGCGGATGGAGACATCGTCCGGGCACACATCGTCTGGGGAAGCGTGGGGTGCGGTGAGCAGTCCCAGGAGCAAGAGCAACGACATTCGGTTCCCGATGGTGGGCAACGGGGCGCGGCGAGCGCAGGACCCCGAGCGGTCCGTGCACGTGAACGATGCCCGCGTACATCACTGCTTGTACGCCGTCGGGCTGGGAGTGACAAGACCCTGCAGGGCTTTCCCTGGCCTCTTGCTGCCCCGCGGACTGGGACGAGACGCGGGGCGGGACCGACGGAGAAAAACCG
>CAZVHW010000103.1:9570-13417 GCA_964626835.1 uncultured Enterobacterales bacterium | reverse complement strand
GCGGCTACCTCACCGGATACATCGGCAGTGGTCAGGCTTGACGAGCACCGACATGCTTCCCCGGAGTCCACAATGAAGCGCTGTACCCTGCTCCCCGTCTTCCTCGCGGCGATCATCGTAGCTTGCGAGCAGGAAGAGCCCATCGACACCTCGCCCCCCGAAGACACGGCCCCCGAAGGTCCGGTCTATCCAACCGGCGACCGCATCCTGCTGTATACCGGCAACGGCGGTCTCGCGGGCGCGGGTTCCAGCGGGTTTGGGCAGTACGAGGACATCGACGAACACTGGAAGGAAAAGTACGGCTGGGACACCGATGTCCGCTCCAGCTTCGAGGAAGACCTGAGCTCCTACAGGATGATCGGGTTGATGGCTCCGGGCATCTACGGGGGCAGCAACTTCACCCAGGACCAGATCGATCTGCTCGAGCACCAGCGACGACGTGGGACCCGCATCGTCGTCTTCAACGATGTGGGCAACCGCGACGCCAACATCGTCGGGAACTTGCTGGAGAACTGGGGTATCCGCCCACGCTTCAACGGCGAAGGGCTCGATGAATTCAACATGCTCGACACCAGCTTCATCGCCGACGATCAGCTGACCGATGGTGTCGAGGAGCTGCGCTTCTCGGATCCCTGCTTCATCGACAACAACGATGCACCGTACATCGTCCATCACGAAGGCGACTACATGGTGGTCAAGGACCAGCCCCTGGGTTGGGGGGGCGAGGTCGTGCTCGTCGGGGACATCGAGTTTTTGGACGACACCCGGAACTACGAGCTCGGGGACAACCAGCTCTTCGCCGACCGGCTGGTCGAGGTGGAGCCCGGCTACGCCGTCGAGTGAGCGTGCTCCAGCGCGTACGAGGGTTTGTCAGTCCCCACCTTTGTCGAGGCCCAGGTACGCGGTGCGGCCGTGTTTTCCTCGAAGCTTGTTCAGGACGGTCTTGGCGTGAGCGTACAAGCGAAAGAACGTCGCCAGGGCGAGCCGGTCCCTCGGTCGGAGGGGTGAGGCCGAGAGCACCCACTTGCAGTCGTTCTGTCCGGCATCGACAAAGCGGACCCGAGCTACGACGGGGAGCTCGATCTCCTCGCCCAAGGGTAGCCGGCGCCCCATGATCACCGCGTCGGCGGGGTCGCCGTCTTGGCCCTCGTAGCCGGGCAGGTAGCCGTAGTTGAACGGGCAAGGCAAGGGGGAGACGAAGTCGACTCCACCCCCACCGTGTAGCTCTCGTTTTACGAACGAGCCCCTCGGTACCTCCACCCGCGCTCGCACCGGACCCTTCACTCGATGTAGCCCAGGGTGCGAAGCTGTTCGACCATCTGGGAGGAAGGCTCGCCCTCGACGGGTGGTCCGCCTTGCTGGACCGCCTGGCGTTGAGCCTCTTCCCAGCGATCCAGCTCCGCCCCGAGCAGCTCGATGACGCGCGGGTGGTTGCCCGCGACGTCCGTGACCTGCAAGGGTTCGTCCATGGTGTACAGCTTGGTGTCGCCCTGGGGGAGCTCGTGGTCGCGGATCATCTGGTATCCCTGGCCGACGATCGCCGTCTTTTGGGACTTGCGGAAGAGGGTCTCCGTGAAGGCCGTTTGGTGGGTTGCCCGGTCGGTCTGACCCAAGAGGGCGGCGGCCTGGCTGTCACCGTCCACGGGTTCTGGGGGTTCGAGCCCCAGCAGGTCGAGGAGGGTGGGCAGCAGGTCGATCCCCATGGAGAGGCCATCGATTCGGCGCCCCGGGTCGGGCAAGGAGGGATGGAACCACATGAACGGGACGTCGGTGGTGGAGGTGTACAGGTGGTTTCCGTGGCCCTTGCCGTGGTGTTCTGGCAGCTTCAGCCCCTCTCCGTGGTCGCCGATGACCACCAGGAGCAGGTTGGGGCGTCGCTGCTTGGCCTCGAGGTAGAGCTGGGCCAGGTGCGCATCCAAGGTGAGCAGCGAGGCGTCGTAGTTCAGCACCCGCCTGGAGGACTTCGTCTCGGGGACGTTGACGTCCCGGACGGCCTTTCGCGAGGGACGGCGGGGCGCATGGGTGTCCACGAAGAAGGGCTGCAGGTATACACGCTCGTCCGGGCCGACCTTGTCCAGCTCCTCGAGCAGCTGCGTGTTGAGGTCCGCACCCGATGGGGGGGGGCCGTGGGCCTCCCGCCAGAGGCGTTCTGGCTCGTGGTGGACATCGAAGCCCTGGTGGAAGCCGAAGGTGCTGGAGATGTTCGGGTTTCCCGAGGCGCCGATGGTGCGGTAGCCGTTCGCATCGAGGGCTTCCGCCACGGTGACGAAGCTGTCAGCGAGGGCCCGGTTGTGGAACGAGGCTTTACCAGGGTCGTCGAGCTGGAGGGCGTGCGCGTAGCGCCCCGTGAGGAGCGACCCGGTGCTGGGGCGCGTCCAGGAGCTCTGTACGATGGCGTGCTCGAAGAGCGCGCCATGGTCGGCCACCAGCTGGAGAAAGGGCGTGGTGGGGCGCGGGCCGCCGTAGGGCTCGAGTCGGTCGCGTCGCAGGGTGCAGACCAGGGCCAACAGCACGTCGGTGTGTTGGGCGTCCAGCGGCAGGTCGGGTGCGGAGGCCAGTGCTCGGCGGGCACGGTCCTCGGGCACGGCCGGCGGGGCTGGCGCGTACCGGGCCGAGGCTTGGCGCGGGCTGCGGGTCGGGAGCCACCGCAGGGCCAGGGCAGCGCAGGTGACCAGCGCCCCCGTGCCCAGGAGCGCGAGGGCCAGGCGCAGCCTGGGTCGGACACGGGGCATGCGGGGGGCTCGACTCTCCGGTTGGGGGGAGCACCCTTAACTCCCCGAGGGCCGAAAGCTGACGGGAGGTCTCTCCGGCTGGCGAGGTCCCGCCAGGATGCGAACACGACGCCTGACGAGCGGCCTTCGTGCGTGGGTGTGGGAGCGGACACGGGTACGGGCAGGGTCGCTGTTTCTTGATACGCTCTCCGGGCCCCTCACGTGGTGTGTCCATGGCCCAGCTAGGCAACTGGTTCTCCCGCGTCTTCTCCAACGACGGAACCCGCGGACTGAGCGGTGACGCGTCGTTCATCGCCGGCGAGCAGGGGCGAGGGGGCTACTTCGCCTCCCGACTTCGCCTGCACACCACCACCCAAGACCTCGTGGAGCACCCTGAGTTGCTCTGGGAGTTGGGTGGCCGTGGGCGTCGACGTGGCGGGCTGCAACACCATGTCTCCACCGAGCAGGGCGACGGGGTCGCGGGCTTCACCGATCTGCTCGTGGTCGTCAGCCAGCCCGACTGGAACCGCTCGGTCGCAGAGACGGGCGACTATTGGCAGCACGAGGCCAGGGAAACCCTGCTCGCCCGCCTGGCCCAGTGGTGCAAGGTGGCCAAGTTCAACGAGGTCTTCCCTGACCGGGCCTTCCAGCTCACCGTCCTGGCTGACGGCAGCGAGCCGCTGCGGGGCCACGGCATCGGCCTCGAGCCGGGTCAGTTCGTCACCGCATTGTTGCCCAACTGCTACCGGGGCCCGCTGGATACGTCTTCTCCGGTGCTGGCCGTGCACCTGAACATCCCAGGTGCGTGGGAAGGGTACCGCAAGGTCGGCATGCTGTACTCCGACCAGCTCTGCTACACCCTGGGCAATCACTGGCTCGACAACTTCTCCCACGAAGCCCTCGAGGCGCCCGCCCTCTACCAGCTGCAGCAGTACCCCGACGGATCCCTGGTTCACGTCATCAATCCCGACTACCAGCAGCGCTTCGAGGTCGGCAGCGTTCAATCGGCCGAGGGTCCGTCGGTGCTCGCCGTGACCGAGCGCGGCGGTGGGCCGGTGGCCTTCCTGGTCCTGGGCGTCGAGGCCCCCTTCGTGCGAGAGCAGACCGACGAGCCGCTCGTCCCGGCTCGAGCCGAG
>CAZVHW010000103.1:0-9560 GCA_964626835.1 uncultured Enterobacterales bacterium | reverse complement strand
CCGAGCGCAAGCCCAAGGCCTCTCGCCCCGCGGTCCCCCCAGCGGGTGCGAACGAGTCTGCCGCTGCTTCGGCCGCCTCGGCCGAGCGCAAGCGCTCCCCTCGAGGTTCGTCGGTCACCCGCATCGAGGCACCGGGCGAGGCGACGGCTGCCGCAGCGGCCAGGTCCGGTTCCCCTGCCGCGAAGCCGTCGACCAAGCCGGCGAGCAAGGCCGTCGTGCAGCTCGCGGGACGGAGTGCCGACGACTTCGACGCCAGCCAGGGGCCCGCCCGCCCCAGGTCCGGAATCTCTGGCCAGGTCAAGCTGCGTACATCGGGCAACCGCTGGCACCACACCATCGTGCCCGACGCGGTCGAGGAGCGCATCTTCACGCTCAAGGAACGAGGAGCGCTGCTTCAGCGCGTGCACTTCTCCCTGTTCATGGAGGGCTATGACGTCCACGTGAGCCGCAGTGGTCAGCTGGGTACGGCCATTCCCGACCCTCGAGCGATCTTTCGAGTACGCGAAGACAAGGTCTACTTCGTGGCTCGTGGCGAGCAAGTGCTGCTCGCAGGGCGACGGTTGGCACCCGACCAACCCGTCCGGCTCAAGGGGGACATCGAGATCCGGGTGGGCAACCAGCTGCTCGACTACCGCGACCTGGGGTCCGTAGCGGCGGAAGGCTGGCCGTACCTCGGTGAAATCCGCCGCACCGCTGGCAGCAGCTACCTCGTCTTCGGCTCGGTCTACCGCATGGGACGTGACCGCAGGTGCAAGGTCAGGCTCCCGGACGAGCCCCACAACGAGAACTTGGTGTGGCGGATGGACCTCGGAGAGGGTGACTTCATCCGTTCACGAACCGGGGACATCCCCAAGAGTCGGTTCTACAACGACTCCATCATGGTCGCCTCTCTCCACGCCGAGATCGACGTGGAAGGCGAACCCATGCTGCGGAACCTCGCCCGGCACTGCTACAGCTTCGTGCGCCGCGGGTCGGATGCCTTCTCCCTCTTCCCAGCCCGTGACGAAAAGGGCACTCGGCACATCGATCTTCTGCCTGGCGACGAAATCTTGGTAGGCAACAACCTCTTCGAGGTCTCCTACCCACCGCCGCGTACGCCCGAAGTCGAGAAGCTCACTGCCGAAACCCTCGCGCGTGCGGCCGAGAGCCTGCCGGACGACAGCTTCATCGACGAGCCGCCCGAGGAGGCAGAGAGCTTGGTCTCCTCCGAGGGCGTGGCTGGGGCGATGCCCGCCCTGGTTCCGTCGGGCGCTCCGCCTTCGCGCTCCCGTCCCCAGCCGGCCGTGGCCGTCGAAGCGGCGGAAGGTCCCGCGCCGCGCTCGGCGCCGGCAGCTGCGGCCCCCCCCGCGAGCAAGCCCGTTCCTCCTCTTCCACCCCCCCCTCTGGCGATGGCCGAGGATGCACCGGTGGCTGGAGGGTTGGGCGAGTCCGGTCCAGCGCCCGATGGGATCGCCAGTTCCGATCCTGGCTTCGACTCGATCCTCGGCATCGAGCCACCGTTCCCCAAGCACCTTCTCGAGCCCCTTCCCGCGGTCCCCAAGAAGTCCAAGAAGCTCTCGCCCGTGAGCGGGACATCCAAGGTCTTGCCCTCCGTAGAGTCGTCCCGTCCGGCTCGGCGCGCTGCCCCGCCCCGCCCGGCTCACGACGAGGTCGTCGCCGTGGACGAGGCCGGCTGGCAGATGGCTCTGTCCAGGCCCGGCAGGTTGCAACAGCTGGGTTGGATGGTCTCGGGGAGGTTGGTGGTGGGCAACCATCGCGCTGCTCAGATCGTGGTTCCGGAGAATCGAACCCACCCGCAGCAGTCCTTCGAGCCCCGGGACTACTACGAAATCTCGGTGCGCGGCCGGAGAGGCAATGTCGCAGTGAAAGATCCGGTCGATGCTCGGTTGAGCGTGGGCGGTGACGCCATCCAATCCACCGCGGACCTGGCCGGGGCCGTGCTCGAGGTCGTGCGGCGAGACGAACAGGGTGAGGAAGACTTCATCGTGTCCGCGACGCTCCGGCGCGAGGCCTGGCTCCCCGATCCCCGTGCCCAGCTCCTGTCGCTGGATCTCGACGACCGCTTGGTGGCGGCGCTGTTCACCCGGGGCTTCCCACTCCGCGGCCGAGCCTCGGTTCGGCTCGGACCCATCGACTGCATCGTCGCCTATGACCACTCGAAGCTCGTGGTCTCGGACTACCTCGATGCCTACGCCTACCCCGATGGGACCTTCCAGCCCTTCTTCTGGCGCAGCGGCAGCGGTCGGTTCCGCACCGTACCCGAGGATGGCTCGGTGTTCGAGCTCGAAAACGGCGACATGCTCATCGCCGGCCGCTCGGTGTACGTCTTCCAGGACACCTGATCTGTCCCTGCCACCCTGTTACACTCCATGGGCTCACCGTCGGCGGAGGTTGCCGGCTTGTCCCTGGTCATCACCATCGGCCTCGTCTGCTCTACGGGTCTCGAGACCGAACGTGGGGGTCGGTCCGCCAACGAGGACAACTACCTGATCTGCCGCAATGGCGAGGTACGTTTCCGCGACGGTGACCTCGAGGTCGTCCAGAAGGCCAAAGGCGCTGGAGTCTTGCTGGCCGTGGCGGACGGCATGGGTGGTCACGAAGACGGCGCCTTGGCTTCCCAGGCTGCGGTCCAGGCCTTCTCGCTTCTTTACGGCAAGGGCCAGCCCCAGGCTCCCGAGCTCGCCCTTCTCCGCTTCGTGCTCAAGGCCCATCAGCGTCTACACAACACCGTCGCCCAGCGTGGAAGCGTGCGGCTTGGAACCACCCTCTCGGGGGTATGGATCCTCGATGGCCGTCTGTTCTGGGTCCACGTGGGCGACAGCCGGTTGTACTTCAGTCGCAACCACTCCCTCGTGCGCCTCACGGCCGATCATACCCACCGGGAATTCGCCCTGAGGGACCAGCGCCCCATCCCCCCCGATGCCGACCGCCTGGCCCAGAGCTTCGTCTACGGGTCCAGAGGCCTGGGGGACGACGCGGGCATCCGCATCGACCCCGGCCGCGACACCGGCTCCCGCCATCTACGGCCCGGCGACTGCCTGTTGCTCTGCTCCGACGGCCTCACGGGCTTCGTAGACGACCGGCGCATCGCCGATGCGTTGCGCGAGGTTCCTCAGCCGGCGGCCTGTGCAGAGGTGTTGGTCGAGCGCGCCATCGCCCACGGCTCGGACGACAACATCACGGTCATGGTTGCCCGTGTAGACCGCACCGAAGGCTCCGACGGCTCACGAAAGCGTGGTGGCCCGTTGTCGGGCAAGGGCGACACGCTGGTACCGGACGACTAACCGCTGCTAGCCGCCCGGCACGTCGACGCTCAGGGTCAGGGACTTCGCGGGGGCCGGCTTGATGGTGTGTCTCTTCAGGTGGGTCTCGAGGCAGTGTGCCTTCTGGGGGGCCGGAACGCCTCGGATCGCTCCGGGTACGATCGCTCCGGCAGGCGTCACCGTGAGGTCGAGGCTGACCTTCGAGTGCAGCTGGCAGCGCACGATACCTTCGGTGGTCAGCGAATCGATGCGGGTCTGGATGGCCTGCTCGAGGGTGGTTCCCGAGCTGCTCAGGCCCGGTAGACCCTCGAGACCCGGGATGCCCGCGACCAGGTCGGGCCGGAGCAGCAGCAGGCCGCCAAAGCCGCCACCGCCGCAGATCACCACCATGAGGAAGCCCGCGAGAGCCAGCAGCGGAAGTCGGCTGCGGCGCCTGCGAGGAGGTGTGGGTCCGGGTTCGATGGGGGCTGGTCCGCGAGGGCTGGACGCGACCGGTGGCGGATCCTCCGTTGCCGTTTTTTGGCTGAGCGCCATGTCCACTGGAGGCTGATGGGAGCTCCCGAAGGCCGGGGTGTTCCCTGCGGGCAGGGGAGGTGGCCCTTGTTCACTGGGCGGCGGGGGTGTCCCGTGTTCACTGGGTGGCGGCGGGGGTGGCCCGTGGTCACTGGGTGGCGGCGGGGGTGGCCCGTGTTCACTGGGTGGCGGCGGGGGTGATTCGTCGGAAGGAGGGGGGGGTGGACCCTGCTCCGTCGGGGCGCTCTGGTCGGGGGGCACCACCGTGGGCGGGGAGTCGTCGCCCGACCCCTCGGTGCCGTCCTGGGAGAAGAGGAAGATGTTGGTCTCGCTGGTCTTGGCGCGCACGGGGACCGCGGTGCGGGTGGGGTGGACCAGGAACGAGCCGTGCTCGATGGCTTCGAGCATGCCGTGCATCTCGCGCACCGTGATGCGCTCGCCCGCCTCGGCCGCCATGGACGCCTCGAGCACCTGCTCGAAGGCCTTGACCTGCTCGGGTTTCTCGTCAGGGAGCACGAGCTTGGGCGGGAGCTTCTGGATCAGCAGCTCGCGGGCATCTTCGGGAGGTAGCCTGTTGGCCAGGGGCAGCATGGGCTGACCCTGAAGACAGAAGTAGAGCATCGCGCCGGTGGCGAAGACGTCGGTGGCGGGGGAGGGGGGCAGCCCGTCGAACTGTTCTGGTGCCGCGTATTGCGGGGTGCCCACGAAGACGCCGACGCGCGTGAGCCCGTCCGAGAACAGGCCCTGGACCTTTGCGATGCCAAAATCGGCCACGAAAATGTGGACCTTGCCACCGGGCTGTGGGATGTCCTGGAGCAGGACGTTTTCGGGCTTCAGGTCGCGGTGGATCACGCCGGCCTGGTGGGCTCGGCCCAGGGCCTCGAGCACCTGCCGGCCGATGGCCGCGGCCTCGCGCAGGGCCAGCCGCTTGCGCCTGCGCACGTGGTCGTACAGGGATCCCCCGTGCTCGAAGCGGGTGATCAGGTAGGGAGCGTGCCCGGTGCGGTGAACGAAGCCACGGTATTCGACGATGTGGGGGTGGGCGAGCTCTTGGAGAATCTGGGCTTCCTGGGACAGGCGGCGCAGGTAGGAGCCGTGGTCGCGGGTGGCCCAGAGCACCTTGACTGCCAGATCGCAGGCCTCGTCATTCGTCTCCGGCTCGACCTCGACGGCCAGATAGGTGACGCCAGCCCCCCCAGTGGCCAGCCGGCGCTTGATCTCGTAGTGGCGGTCGATCACCTCGCCCGCCTCGAAGATGATGCCCCAGCCCTCGGCCGGCTTGGGTGTGCGGCAGGGCAGGTTCGGACATGCGTCCGGGTCCATCTGGAAGGTGGTCAGACAGCGCCCGCAGTAGCGGGTGCGGGGCCTATCGGCTCCCATGGGTGGCTCCCATCGGTCGGAGCCGGGCACAACGCCGAAGCTCGACCCTTGCTTGCTATGCTAGTGCCCTTTCGACCGCCAGCGATTGTAGGTAGCTCCTACCCGTTCACTCGCTCGAACTCGTCCATGAAGGCCACCAGGACCTCGATGCTGTTCACGGGACAGGCGTTGTAGATGCTGGCCCGCAAGCCGCCTACCGAGCGGTGGCCCTTGAGCCCCATCAGGCCCGCATCGGCGGCTTGTCCGATGAACTTCGGCTCGAGATCGTTGTCCGCGATTCGCCAGGTGACGTTCATCAGCGAGCGGGAGTCTCGAGTGGCGTGAGGCTGCCAGAACTCGCTGCCGTCGAGCAGGTCGTACAGCAGGCCGGCCTTGGCCTTGTTGTGGGCGTGCATGGCCTCGAGGCCGCCCATGCCGGCGATCCATTCGAGGACCTTTTCGATGACGAACACGCCCAGGGTGTTCGGGGTGTTGAAGATCTTGCCCACGTGGGTGCGGTAGTTCAGGTAGGTGGGGATGTCCACCTTGGTGCGCTCGAGCAGGCCCTTGTCTACGATGACGATGACCACGCCGCTCGGGCCCATGTTTTTCTGGGCACCGGCGTAGATGACGGCGTGGCGGGAGACGTCGCGAGGGCAGCAGAGCATGTCGGAGGACATGTCGGCGACCAGGGGTGCATCACCGCTGTCTGGCAGGTCGTGGAACTGGGTACCAGCGATGGTGTTGTTGGTGGTGTAGTGCAGGTAGGCCGCGCCTGGGCGCGGCTGGTACTCGTCGGGGGTGGGGACCCGGTTGTAGCCGATGTCGGACCCGGACCAGACCACGGCCGTGTCGGCGACCCACCTGGCCTCCTTGATGGCTTTCTTCGACCAGGCCCCGGTGTCGATGTAGTCGGCCTTTCCGCCGGTGGGCACCAGGTTCATGGGGACGTTGAGGAACTGAAGCGACGCGCCACCCTGGAGGAACATGATCTCGTGGGTGTCGGGAACGCCCAGCTGCTCGGCCATCATCTGCTGGGCGTGAGCCCAGGTCTCGGCGAACTGTCCGGAGCGGTGTGAGGACTCCATGAGGCCTGTCCCCATGCCCTTGAAGTTCGGCAGCTCGGCCTGGACGGCCTGGACCACCGGGAGGGGCAGCACGGCGGGGCCAGCGAAAAAGTTGTGCTTGCGCTCGATGCTCATGGTTTCTCCTTCGAAGTGGCTGTTGGCTGACTATTGGGGTTCACGTGGTTGAGGACCTCGCCCGACGCCATGAAGCGTTCCAGGACGCGCCATGCTTCCTCGGAGACCGCGTTCTGGGCCTGCGCCGTGGACGCTCCCACGTGGTGGGTGCCGTAGACACCGGGCAGCTGCACCACGTCGTCCTCGAAGATCTCGTCGTTGGCGGGGGGCTCGTCCCAGAAGACGTCCAGGCCGGCACGGAGGCCCTTCTCGTGGATGCCGGCTACGAGCGCGTCCTTGTCGACGATGCCGGCGCGTGAGGTGTTGACGAGGAAGGCCCCGGGCTTCATGGCGCCGATGAACGCGGCGTCCACCAGACCCTTGGTCGGGGGCACCAGCGCCAGGTGGATGGAGACGGCGTCGGCCTGGCGGGCTAGCTCGAGGATGTCCTCGGTCTTGGTGACACCGAGTTGTTCGGCCTTGTCGAAGCCGAGGAAGGGATCCCAGGTGACGACGTCCATGAACATGGCCTTGGCGATGCGGGCGGTGAGCTGTCCGATGTTGCCCATGCCGAGGATGCCGAGGGTCTTGCCCCGGAGCCCGGCTGCCTTGGCATAGGTCTTCTTGGCCCAGGTGCCGGCGCGCAGGTCGGCGACCTCGTCGGCGATCTGACGGTCCATGTTGACCAGGTGGCCGATGGCGAGCTCGGCCACGGCCGAGGCGTTCATGCCGGGGCAGTTGGCGACCTTGACACCCAACTCTCTGCCGTAGGCGTAGTCGATGGTGTTGAAGCCCGCGCCAGCGCGGATCACGAGCTTCAGCCGGGTCGCAGCGTCGAGCTGGGGCCGCTGCACCTTGGTGGAGCGCACCACCATGACCACGGGTTGGTGCTGCACGATGGCAGCGGTCAGCGCGTCGGCCTCGAGGGAGGGTTCCCACAGCACGTCGCAACCTGCAGCTTGGAGCTTTTCGGCGAACCAATCGGGGCACTTGTCGGCGATCAGGGCGTTCATGATCTGTCTCCGGAACGAACGGGGTGGCGGGGGCCGACGGCTTGGCCGGGACGGTACGTTCATCGCCGTCGGAGGGGCCTCGAACCTAATTCGTCGGCGGCTTGGAAGCCTCGAATCGAAGCACTTCGAGTGGAGATCGGGATCATGTTCTCCCCGGGCTCCAGAGCCGTTGAGCCCCGGCTCATGCCGTCCGTTCGAGCACCCGCTATACATGGGCCCATGGAACCCCTCGTGCTGCTCTCTTCCGCCTCGCGGCTCACCCGCTCCGAGCATCCCGTGCTCACCGTGGGGAACTTCGACGGGGTGCATCGGGGGCATCGGGTGTTGCTCGAACGCTTGGTGGCGCGAGCACGGGAAATCGGGCGTCCTTCAATGGTCTATACCTTCGAGCCTTCGCCTCGGATGGTGCTCGGCCGAGGTCCCCATTACCGCATCCTGCAGGTGGAAGACAAGGTCTCCTTGTTGGGGCAGCTGGGTGTGGACCAGGTCTGCCTCGAGCGCTTCTCTCCCGCCCTGGCCGCGCGGCCGTCCGAGTGGTTCGTCCAAGAGGTCCTGTCGCGCCGGCTGCGCCCGTCCGCCATGGTCGTGGGGCACGACTTTCGTTTCGGGTCGGATCGGTCCGGCGATCACGGAACGCTCGTCGAGCTGCTCCCCGAGCTTCCCGTCGAGGTGGTGCCACCCCTCGACGTTGGCGGGCGCATCGTGTCCTCCTCTCGAGTTCGAGCCTGCGTGCGCGACGGCAGGGTCCACGACGCTACGCACCTGCTGGGCCGCCCCCACTTCATCCGAGGGACGGTCGTCGGGGGCGACCAGCGCGGTCGGGAGCTAGGCTTTCCGACCGCCAACTTGCTTCAGGACGCGGAGCTCGTTCCTTCTTCTGGTGTCTACGCGGTGCGAGCCCAGCTCGACGGCGGCGAGCTGTTGCGGGGCGTGGCCAACCTCGGGGCGCGCCCCACGGTAGACGGCGAGCACTTCGGTATTGAGGTGCACATCATGGTCCCCGATGGCACGTTCGGAGAGAACGAGCTCTACGGCAGGGAGCTCGAGATGCACTTCGTACGCCGTATACGCTCCGAGATTCGGTTCCCGAGCCTGGACGCGTTGGTTGAGCAGATTCGCGATGACGTGGCCGTGGCACGCTCCATGCTGGGGTCCCATCCCGAGTCCTGATAGAATCCAGCGGCATGATCCCGGCCACCTCCATTCTCCTCCTCCTGGTCTTCACCATCGCGGTGTTCATCGCGGTGGCGGGCATGGCCCCGGACGACTCGAAGAAGCAGATGGAAGCCCAGCTGGGGCTGCAGGGCGTGTCTTCGGGGCAGATCAGCCCCATCATCGAGGTGCTGCGGCCCCTCTTCCGAATGCTCGTGCCTCTGGTTCGCGGGCTCAAGCTCCCGCGGTACCGCGACTGGATCGAGCGCCGCTTCGTCACGGCGGGTCTGACGGGCGCGATGAACAGCAACGAGTTCATCGCCTACAAGATCGTCATGGCCGTGATCTTCTGGTGCATGTTCATCGGCGTGCTCTGCAAGGTCATTACCGGGTGGCAGGAACCCTGGATCATGGACGTCGCCGTGGTCGCGCTCGGGTCCTTCTTCCCGGAAATCTGGATCAACGGCGAGGTCAAGCGGCGCCAGGACGAGATGCGCCGCTCTCTGCCGTACATCATGGACCTGCTGACCCTGAGTGTCGAAGCGGGCTTGGACTTCGTGGCCGGCCTGCACAAGGTGGTCCAAAAAGCCACCGCCGGCCCTCTGGTCGAAGAGCTGGCCTTCTTCCTTCGGGAGATTCAGATCGGTGCCTCGCGCCAGCAGGCTCTTCGCAACCTGGCCTACCGCTGCAACATGGCCGAGATCTCCTCCTTTTCGGCGTTGCTCATCCAGGCCGATATCCTCGGTGCAAGCATCGGTCCGGTGTTGCGCGCCCAGTCCGACCTCATCCGCACCCAGCGCTTCCAGCGCGCCGAGCGCCTGGGCGCCCACGCATCGCAGAAGATCCTCTTCCCCCTCATCCTCTGCATCATGCCGGCCGTCTTCGTGGTCATCTTCGGCCCCATCGTGCTCAACTTCATCTACGGCTCGGGTGTTGTCGGTGGGTGAGCGCATTCGCGTGTTGAACGAGTCACGCGGTACTGTGTTGGCGGAGCAGGCCAGGCGCGCCAGCAGCTACTGGGCTCGTTTTCGTGGGCTCCTGCTCTTTCCCGAACTTCTCGATGGCGAGGGCCTGGTGCT
>CAZVHW010000102.1:0-16357 GCA_964626835.1 uncultured Enterobacterales bacterium | reverse complement strand
GCGCTGGCCGGAGCACCGCCGCACAACCTGGCGGTGGTCGGTGACGACGACCAGTCCATCTACTCCTTCCGCGGGGCGGACATCCGCAACATCCTGGACTTCGAGCGCGACTTCCCCGATGTCAAGACCATCCGACTCGAGCGCAACTATCGCTCCACGGGCAACATCCTGGCGGTGGCAGGGGCTCTGGTCAGCCACAACCAGCACCGCAAGGACAAGACCCTGTGGACCGAAGCCCCCGCGGGCGATCCGGTCTACCAGCTGATCGGCCGTGACGAAGAGGACGAAGCGCTCAAGGTGGTCGACGAGATCGCTCGGCAGCTACGCCGTGGTCGGCGCCCTGGAGATATCGCCGTCTTCTACCGCACCCACGCGGCATCTCGACCCCTCGAGCAGGCCATGGGTCACGCCCGCATCCCCCACGTGGTCGTGGGGGGGCGTCGGTTCTACGAGCGCCGCGAGGTCCGCGACGTGGTGGCCTTCCTGCGACTGTTGGTCAATCCCACCGACAGCATGGCCTACCTGCGCGTCGTCAACGTGCCCAGCCGTGGCATCGGGCCGGCGACGGTGGGCCGCGTGCGCGCTCTCGCCGACGACCAGGGCGTGCCCCTGCTCGAGGCTTCCAGGCGGTTCGCCCAGCAGGCCCGCGGGCGGGCCGCCAAGGCCGTGGCGGGCTTCGTGGGTATCATGGATCGCCTGGCCTCCGACGCGGCAGCGCTGCATCCCGCCCAGCTGGTGGAACGCATCGCGCAAGAAACGGGCTACCTCGATGCCCTGCGCGCCGAGGAGTCCCTCGAGGCCCAGGGGCGCATCGAGAACATCGAAGCCCTGGCCCGCGCCGCCCGCACCACCGACGACGGCTTGCCAGCCGACGCTTCCCCGGTAGAGCGGCTTCGAACCTTCCTCGAGCAGGCCACCCTGGCGTCGGCCGATCAGGACCTGCCCGACGACGACGGCCAGGTCACGCTCATGACCGTGCACCTGGCCAAGGGTCTCGAGTTCCCCCTGGTGTTCGTGGTGGGCCTGGTCGAAAAGGTCTTTCCCCACGCCCGTGCCGAGGAGCGGCTCGAAGACATCGAAGAAGAGCGCAGGCTGGCCTACGTGGCGTTCACCCGGGCCCGTGAGCGGCTGGTGCTCTGCCGGCCGTCCAGGCGGTGGGTGCGCGGCGAAGGAGGTGGATGGTCCGGTGCAGGACGCTTCGCCGCCGCGCGGCCCTCGCCGTTCCTGCGCGAGCTTCCCAGCCGACACCTGCAGCCCCTCGGTGGGTCCGGTTCCGGCAGCGCACACCGACCTCCTCCCAGCCCGTTGCCGCCTGGGGCCACGGGCAAGCTCGACGCCCTGTTGGCGAACGTGCGCGCCCAGAAACAGCGGTCCGAATCTCCACCGGGTCATGCCGCCAACAGGCTCACCATGGTCCCAGACACGCCCGATGCGTTCCGACCCGGAGTTCGAGTCCAGCACGTAGCGTTCGGTGAAGGCACCATACAGGCCTGTGAAGGCCGTGGTCCTTCCATGAGGGTGGTGGTCTTCTTCGAGCGGTTCGGAAAGAAGAAGCTGCGTGTAAGAGAAGCGCGGCTCGAGGTGTTGGTGGATTGAACCTCCCTCTCCTGGTGCGGAACCCGGTCGGCGGTGCGCTGGTCCACGGCCGCTTCACGGCTCGTATGCGTTGCGGACAGGCTCCATGGCGTGGTAGCTTCGCTGCTCGAGGTCTGTCTCGGGAAGGTCCTCCGGAATGATCGTCACCTGCGAGCGCTGCGCCGCTCGATACAAACTCGATGACAGCAAGATCAAGGGCCGTGGTGCACGCTTCACCTGCCCCGAGTGCCAGCACGTCTTCGTGGTGTACACCAAGGGCAACGAGCCCGAGCCGGGGCAGGAGCCCAGCCAGGCTGCCGAAGAAGACACGCAGGACGACGTGGACGGGTCCTCCAACCCCTTGGCCCAAGACGCAGACAGCAGCTCGGGCTTGGTGGGTACGGTCAAGCGGGCCGATCAGCTCGACTACCGACGGGTAGGCATCTCCACCTGGAAGGTCAGAGTCAAGATCGGGCTGGTGTACGACTTCTCCGACATCGGCACCCTGCGCAAGTACATCCAAGACCGCCGCGTCACCGAAGACGACGTCATCTCCCACGATGGCTCGAACTGGGTCCGCATCGGCGACATCCCCGACCTCGACGCGTACTTCGTCCAGGTCTACGAAGAGCTCGAGGATCAGCTCCAGGAACGCGGCGAGGAGGGAGAGGAAGAGGAGTTCGAGGACGGGCCCATCATGGTCGTGGGCATGGGCAGCCTTCGCAACAACATCTCCACGGGTGTGTTCGAGCGCCCAGGCCACAAGGCCGTGGACGCTTCCCCTTCCTCCAAGCCCCTGCCCGGTCCGACCCAGCCTGCTCCCGATCCCCAGCGCTTCGTCGACCCCTTCGAGAGCCTCAAACAGCGCCAGCGTGAGCGCATGCGGGCGCGGCGGAAGGCGGAAGCCCAAGGCCGCAAGCCGGGGTCTGGCAAGGGCGCGAAGGGCTCGGATAGCTCTCGGCGCAATTTCTGGCTCATGGCCGCCGGAACCGTGGGCGTGGCGGCCGTGCTCTGGTACGCCTTCGGGCGCGCCCCTCCCACGCCGGCCCAGGTCGGTACGCAGCCTGGCTCGCAGGTCGGCTTGGAGGAGAACCCCGGTAGTGTGAGCAATCCCGAGTTCGACCGCGAGGAGATTCTAAGGCAGATCGAGCTGCAGCTGCAGCCCGACGACGAGCAACCCCCTGATCCCATCGGTACGGAAGACGATCCCGAAGAGAACATCTACCGGGCGCTCACGCCCGAGCTCAAGGCAAAGTACTGCCGCGAGGGCAGGCTCGAAGGCCCCGCCTGCGAAACCAGCCAAGACCAGGGCAGCCAGCAGGGTTCGGTCCAGAGCGTGCAGCCGACGGGTGGCATATCCCAGGCCGCCACGACGGCCGAGGACCACTCTCGCGCGGGCGCGCAGGCCGCAGCCCAGCGCAACTGGCCTACGGCACTCACCGCCTACGGCAAGGCCCTGTCCATGAAACCGGGCAGCGCTCGCTACCTGAAGGGCCACGCCGAAGCTCTCTACTGGACGGGAGATCTCGACAAGGCGCTGAACGAGTTCAACACGCTGCTGGGCTACGGCGACAAGTCAGCCCACCTCTACCTGGGCCGGATCCTGGCGCAGCGGGGAGACGACGCGGGGGCGGTGGACCACTACCGTCAGTACTTGGCTGCATCCCCCAACGACTCCGGAGCCCAGCAGGAGCTGAACCAACTGCTGGGGCAGTAGCGGTCCGGTGGTTCTGGTTTGCGAGTCCTGCGGCAGCCTGCGCGATCTGTCGCCCGGAGTCCTGGGCCGCATCGACGTCGGTGAAGACGGGCGGCTACGCTGTCCCGACTGCGGGGAGTACACGGCCCGGGCGGTGACCGCTCGTGACCGCCCTTCGATCTCGGATACCTCCAGGCCTCCGCCCGCCCAACGGGCGCCGATTCCACCCCCCATCCAGGATCTCGATGACCGTCATCTGGACGGCGAGGGCACGCACTGGGTGGGCCGCTCGCTCCTGCTCAGGCGCGAAGGCAGGGTGTATCGGCTGCGCGATCTGGATCGCGTGCGGCGCCTGGTGGTGGAACGGAGGGCCCGGGGCACCGACCTCCTCTCCGCCGATGGCGTGCGCTGGGAGCCTCTGGTCAACATTCCAGCACTCGCGCCCTATCTGGCGGTGGTGGAGCACCTGGCCGAGGAACCCTCCTCGAGAGTAGGCGGCTTGGTGGACGCGACAGCCGCACAACTGGGCTGGCACGCCGTCCCTGATGATCTACCCACCGAAGAAGTGGCCATGGACGAGGTCCCCGCGCTACCTTCTCCACCGGCGACCCCGAGCACGGAGACCGACCATGAGTGAGGAAGAGAAGTACTTCGAGCGTCTCGAGGCCGAAAAGAGGGCCCGCATGGCCAGGGAGCTGCGTGCCAAGCGCGATGCGGAAGCGCTGGCCCAGCGTAAGGACCTGCACTGGTTCAAGTGCGGCAAGTGTGGTGCCGACATGGAAACGGTGATCTTTCGTGGGGTCGAGGTCGAGCTCTGCCCGGAGTGTGGCGCCGTTCTGCTCGACCAAGGCGAGCTCGAGGAGCTGGCCGGCAAGGACAAGAGCGGCGTTTTCTCGCACCTGAGAGACATGTTCAGGCCGCATCGTCCCAGCTAGGGTCTATGCGTAGACGTTGACCTCGTCGGTCATGGCGAAGACCTCTTCGTAGGTCGTGTCCCCGAGGGCCATCTTCTTGATGGCGTACTCGCGCAGGGTCATCATTCCGTCGTTCAGCGCTTCCTTCTTGATCTCGACCGACGGAGCCCGTTGGGAGATCAGCTTGCTGATGCGGGGGGTGATCGGCAGGACCTCGAAGGCCCCGGTGCGCCCCTTGTAGCCCGTACCCCTGCAGCGGATGCAGCCCGCACCGCGGCGGACGCCGAGCTTGCGACCCCGGGCCCCCGTGATGCGCAGGTTGAGGATCTGGTCTTCGGTCAGCACGTCGTCCACCGCGCAGGCCGGGCAGATGCGGCGCACCAGGCGCTGGGCGATGACGCCTTGGAGCACCGAGGCGATGAGGAAGGGGTAGATGCCCAGGTCGAGCAGGCGGGTGATGGCCGAGGCGGCGTCGTTGGTGTGCAGGGTGCTGAGGACCAGGTGGCCCGTGAGCGCTGCCTGGACGGCGTTTTCGGCCGTCTCGGGGTCGCGGATTTCGCCGACCATCACCACGTCCGGGTCCTGACGCAGCACCGTGCGCAGGGCGTGGGCGAACGTGAAGCCGATCTTGGGCTGCACTGGGAACTGGTTGAACTCTTCCTGCACGATCTCGATGGGGTCCTCGAGGGTGCAGATGTTGATGCGCGACGAGTTGATGTGGTGGAGGGCGGTGTACAGCGACGTGGTCTTGCCGCTGCCGGTGGGGCCCGTGACGAGGACCATGCCAGCCTTGGTGGACAGCATGCGCTCGAAGAGCACTCGTTCGCGCTGGAACAGCCCCATGCTCTCCAGGTTCTTCACGTAGATGCCGGGGTCGAAGATGCGCATGACCACCTTCTCGCCAAAGGCGGTGGGCACGGTGCTGACTCGCATCTCGACTTCTTGGTTCTGGAAGTGGGTCTTGAAGCGGCCGTCCTGGGGCCGGCGGCGTTCGGCGATGTCCATGCGGCAGAGCATCTTGACCCGGCTGACCATCGCCGGGTGGACCACCTTGGGCAGGCGGTGGATGCGGTGCAGCACGCCGTCGATGCGCATGCGCACCAGGGCTTCTTCGCGCTTGGGTTCGATGTGGATGTCGGACGCGCGGTTCTCGAAGGCGTAGTTGAGCAGGTACCAGACGGCCTGGACCACGGGCTGGTCGGTGGCGTCGAGCTCGGCTGCGCCTTTCATGCGGTAGAGCTGCTCGAGGTTTCCCAGGTCGGGCAGGTCGGACCGGAACTCTTCTTCCGCGGCGCGCATGGAGCGACGGAAGCCGTGGAACTCGACGATGACCTGGAGCAGGTCGGCCTTGGTGGCCACCACCGGACTGACCGGCTTGTTCTTGAAGCGGGCGATGCTGTCCAGCAGCTCGGTGTCCCACGGGTCGGCCATGGCTACCGTGAGCAGCTCTGGCGTGTCCTCGAGGGCGATGACCAGGTGGCGCTCGGCGAAGGGGCCGCCGAAGGTCTCGGTCACGAGCTTGTAGTTGAGGGACAGCGGATCGAGGTGCACGAAGGGCATCTGGCGGGCTTCGGCGACCGCGCGGGTGATCAGCTCTTCGTCCACCAACTCGTCGGGTGTTTCGGCGCAGTGGAAGTGGAAGGACGCCACCAGCTCGATCTCGTGCACCCGGTAGTTGACCCGCTGACGGCCCAGCAGCCTGCGCAGCTCGGCCCGCTTGTCGAGCAAGATGTGCCGTGCTTGTTCCCGGCCGCGGTTGACCACGTCCTGCTTTTGGCCCTGGTGGATGTACCCCTTGGCCATGATGAGATCGAGAATCTCGATGAGGCGGCTCTGGTTGATCACGGTGTTCGCTCCTCGATCAGCATATCCGCATCGAGCGGGGCTGGCCTCGGAGCGGCATGGGCTTGCTCGGTGCGAACGAGGTCCCACGCGGCGCCGTCCTCGCCTTCGATGTCCGGCGGGCCCAGGGCTTCCGCCACGCGCTGGTGCAGGGGGGCAGCCACCGCGAGGACGGTCCAGCCTTCGTCGAGCAAGGGGGTGACCGAGCGGTTGTCTGGGAGGAGGGCACCCGGATCACGCCCAAGGGACGCCAGCCAGCGCCCCAGCGGGGATCGCGGCATGCGGGGTGGTGGCCCTGGGCGGTTGGGGTCCAGAGCGAGCACCCGCCCGTGGGCGCGCTGGTCGAGCAGCGGCCGCTGGGGAGAGAGGCCGGGTCCCCCAAGAGGGATCCACAGCAGAACGCCTGGCGAGAGATCTTCCGTTTCGGCGAGGAAATCCGGGGCCTCGGCGTCGGCGGTTGGCAGGGGCCATGGCACGGGAGCCAGGAGGCCGTAGTCCATGCACACCAGCAGGCAGGCTGCGGCGGCGACCAGGGCTGGCCGACCCAGCCGCGTCCCCAGCCTGGCCGCACCCCGTGCCGCGAGCACCACGAGGCCCAGCTGGCCCAGGAGGAACAGGCGGGCGTGGTGATTCAGTCGCGCGCCTCCGGGCAGCCAGTCCAACGAGGCGGCGAAGGGGTTGGTGACGCCCAGGGGTTGTCCGAGCCATGCCGGCTGTTCGCCGGGGGCGAGCAGCAGGGAGACGGCCAGCAGCCACCACCAGCGGCTGCGGCCTCCCGCCAGCGCCAGCGCCAGCACGGCGAGGCCCAGGTAGGTGGGATGCAGCCGCACGACGGCGTCCTTCGGGAGGTGGGCGGGCCCGGGTGCTGCGAAGCTGGCCAGGTCGGCCGCGCCCCAGGGGTTGACCCGCCACAGGGGCTCGAACTGGACCGTGGGGGTTCCTGCGTGGTGGCCGATCCCGGTGATGGCTCGATCTCCGTGGGAGAGCAATGGGGGTAGTGCCAGGGCCAGGGCCAGGGCCGCCGCGATCAGCCACCGTGGCCATCGCCCGGGTCGCCGCGCCAGGTGTACGACGCCCGCTACCGTGGCCGTCATCGCCCCCATCCAGGCCAGGTAGGGTCCGCACCAGGCCAGCAGGCCGATGGTACCGCCGGTGGTGACCACCCAGCGCCATGGAGGGCTGGGCGCCGCGCCCGACGGTTCGGGGATCACCACCAGCCCGACGGCCACCGCCAGCACTCCGATGGCCAGATCCTCGCTCAGGCCGGAGAGCAGGCTGCCCAGGAAGATCGGCGCCATGGCCAGTGTCAACCCTCCCACCAGCCCTTCCCCACCGGCGCGGCGGGCCAGCCACCAGCCGCCCGCGAAGGCGCCGCCGATGGCCGCCAGTGCTACCAGGTTCCAGGCGGTCGTTATGCCCAAGGCGCGGCATGCAAGCGCGCCCAGTAGGGCGGGGAGGGGATCGATGGCGGGCCATGGGTCCGCGCCCATGGCCAGGTTGGTGCCCGCTGGCCAGGCGGGCAGGGACGCTCCGTGCCACCACCATGTCCAGAGGTGCCCCCAGACCTCCCCCCCTCGCCATGCGAGGACCGGCTCGCCTGCTTGCAGGAGCAGGGGGAGCGCCGCCCCACCGAGCAGCAGCGCGACCAGCAAGGGTGCGAGCCTGGTACGGCGGTCGGTGGGGGGCGATGATGTGTGCATTCGGCGCCAATGGTATCGTGCGCTGGCTCCCTGGAATAGAGCAGCCTCATGGACCCCGCCCTTGACCCGCCCTCCGGACGCGATCGCTGGTGGTGGCTGGCCGCTCTGGGGGCCAGCGTCGCCTTCGCCTTGCTGGCCAGCTGGCCCGTGTGGCCCGCCCCTGGGCGGGGCATGCTCTGCGGAGTGATGCACCCGGACTGCGCGGGCAACCAGTGGTTGTTGGTCTGGGTGGCCGAGCGCATCGCCGGCCTCGAGGGCTTGCTTCACAACGACCTGTACTACTGGCCGGTGGGCGACACGCCGTTCCTCGCCGGAAACGGCGGCGAAGGTGTGCTCTACACGCCCTTCCACTTCCTGCTCGGCTGGCCGGTGGGGGCGAACGCGTTCTTGATCGCACTGCTCGTTGGTAACGGCCTGGCCGCGATCTGGGTTGCTCGGGGGGCTGGTGCGACCTGGCCGGGCGCCTTGCTGGCCGGGGCCAGCCTGGGAGCCGGCCCCTATGTCGTGCGGGAGATGGGCTCGGGGCGCTTCAGCCAGGCCGATCTGGTCTGGCTGCTGCTCTTCCTGGGTGCGTGGGTGCGCCTGCTCCGACGTCCCCGCGTGTGCTGGGCCGTGCTAGCGGGTGCCATGTTGGCGGTTTGCTCGGCGCTGTACTGGTACCACGGTGTGTTCATGGTATTGACCGGGGCGCTGGTGGCGGCGGGCCTCGGCGTCGATGCTTGGCGGCGGGGTTCCAGGGTCCGCGATCTTCCCTGGAGGCAGCTGGCGCTGTTCGCCGTCGTTTTCCTCGTATTGGTGTCCGGGCCTCTGCTCTGGTATCTGCTGAACTGGGATGCGCTGCCGGGCACCGCAGAGGACGCCTTCCCCCACCCCGAGGCGGTGCGGGACAGCTTGGATCCCGCCGTCCCCTTCCTGGTCCGCCAGGGCCGCTTCATCGGCCAGGCATTGCCCGTCACCGTGGTGCTGCTAGCGGTCTACCAGGTCGTCCGTCTGCTGTCGGGGCGTAGCGAACGTCCGGGCCTGGACGGGGCCCTGGTTGCCTGCTGGGGGGTCTTCCTCGCGTTGGCCATGGGGCCCAAGCTGGCCATCGGCGGGCTGTCCCCGTTCGAGCTGTTGTACGGGATGGCTGCACCGCTTCGCCGATTCTGGTGGCCGTCGCGGCACGTGCTGGTGTGCAATCTCGCCGTCGTGTTGTTGGCCTCCAGGGCGCTGCCCACGCTGCGGCGGGCGTGGGGGCGCGCGCTCCTGGCCCTGCTGCTGGTCGCGACGGTTCCGCTGCTGCTTCGGGTGCAGGGCCCGGAGCTGCGTGTCCATGCGACCGAGCTGGCTTGGCCCCCGCCCTTCTACACCGACCTGGCCACCGAGCCGGGCGAGGTGCTGCTGGAGCTGCCGCTCTCACCCCGCGTCGCCTTGTCTCAGAAGCCGCTGCTGTTGCAGCTGGTTCATGGAAAGACCCTGGTCAACGGTCACGGCCTGTGGGTGGACCGGGTGCGTCCCCCGGCGTGGGATGCCTTCGTGGCTGGCAACGGTTTCCTGAGTGGACTGCAGGCGGTGGAGGACGGCACGCTCGAGGGTGACCTGAGCTTCGAGGCCGTCGAGCTCGAGGCGTTGCAGGCGGACGGGTTTTCCCTGGTGGTTCTCAACCGCGAGCACTACCCCCTGGGCCTGCGGGACGCGGTCGAGCGGCAGCACCGGGTGCTGACCACGCTCTTCGGCGTCCCGGCCACCAGCATGGATGGAGCGTGGGCCTGGCGCGTTGCGGACTGGTCCGGTGTCACCACCGTGGCCCTCGAGCCGTGGGCCCTTCCGCCCGACGCTGCCCCCCGCGATGGATCCGTTCCCATCGACATGCGCACTCCCCGCAGCCTGATCTTCGACCCCCCTTCGAGGAGACCGGAATGAACGTCTACGACAAGTTGAGCGATCCCCTCGCATTCGCCGTCTTCATCGTCACGCTGCTGTTTCCCATCGCCGTGGGGCTGTGGGCGATGCGCCGCACTCGGGATCAGAGCGACTACTTCCTGGGTGGGCGTGCCATGGGTATGTTCACGGTAGCCCTGTCCGCGGTCTCGTCCGGGCGCTCGTCCTGGCTGGTGTTGGGGCTGTCGGGCATGGCCTGGAAGATGGGCTTGGGCGCCGTGTGGGCCATCGTGGGCTACATCGTGGTAGAAGCGGTGCAGTTCGTCACCATCGGTCGGAAGCTCCGTCGAGACACGCAGGCACAAGGGTCCATCACCCTGCTCGACTACTTCGCGGCGCGGTTCGACGACCGCCATCACCTGCTGCGGCTGGTGGGCGCGCTGATCATCGGGGTGTTCATCACGGCCTACGTGGCCGCTCAGTTCAATGCCGGCGCCAAGACCCTCACCACCGCCCTCGAGATTCCCCTCTGGGCTTCCTTGCTGGCCTCGGGTGCGCTCATCATGATCTACATGGTGCTGGGCGGCTTCGTGGCCGTGGCGTACAACGACGTCATCAGGGCCATCATCATGCTGGTGGGCCTGGTCGTGTTGCCGGTGGTCGGGCTGGTGGAGTTGGGTGGCTGGAGCGGGCTGACGGGTGGGCTCGCCGAACTCGCACCGGACCATCTCTCCCTCACCGCGGTGGGGTTGGGGGCCATGATTGGATTCATGGGCATCGGCCTGGGCTCCCCTGGCCAGCCTCACATCGTGGTGCGATACATGTCCATCGACGACGAGCGCAATCTGGTGCTCAGCGCGGTCATCGGCACGTTCTGGAACGTGGTGCTCGGCCTGGGGGCCATCTGCATCGGCTTGTTGGGCCGGGCGGTGGTGCCCGAGTTGTCGGGGCTGCCCAACGAAGATCCGGAGATGATCTACCTGGTGCTGTCGTCGAGCTACTTCGGCCCCGTCCTCTACGGGCTGCTCGTGGGCGGGGTGTTCGCGGCCATCCTCTCCACCGCCGACTCCCAGCTGCTGGTGGTGGCGTCGACCGTGGTGCGTGACCTGTGGGAGCAGGTCATCAAGAAGGGCGAACCCATCGACGAGCGCCAGAAGCTGATGCTCTCCCGCGTGGTCGTGGTGCTCTCCGGGCTGGTGGCGATGGCGCTGGCATACGTGGCCAAGGACCTGGTCTTCTGGCTGGTGCTGTTCGCGTGGGGCGGGCTGGGTGCGGCGCTGGGTCCCGCCTTGATCCTCTCCCTCTTCTGGAAACGAGCCTCCCGCGTGGGTGTGCTGGCGGGCATGCTCACCGGCACGGCCGTCACCATCGTCTGGAAGCTCTGGCTCAAGGAGCCCACGGGCTTGTACGAGCTGATCCCGGCGTTCTTCGGCGCGCTGGCGGTCATCGTCGTCGTGAGCCTGGTGGTGCCGGATCGTCCCGCTCTTCAGGAACGAGCGGACCTGCGATAGGGCGCTGGGTACGTCGAGACCGCTCTTTCCGGTCGTTCCAATCCATCGCTTGCGTCAGAAGCCCACCCGACGCGGTGTAGCGGCTGACATCACCTGCGACTCCGATGGCAAGGTAGACCGCCGCTGAGTCCCGGCGCCTGCTCCGTGCGTTTCCTCACGGGCTGGATGGGTACACCTATCTGGAGTGGCGAATGTTATAGTTTTGGGGCTCTGTGCGGGGCGCTGTGAGTGCCCCGGGAGCTTGGTGAGTGAACCATGGCCCGACCCCTCGTGCTGATCGTGGATGACGAGGACATCCAACGAACCCACATGGCCGACTTGGCCCGCCAAGCCGGCTTCGAGACCGTCGAGGCCTCCAACGGCATGGAAGCCCTCGAGGTCTTCCGCCTGCTCGAGCCCCACATCGTGGTCACCGACTACCACATGCCGGGCCTGGACGGCCGCAGCCTGGTCGCCCGCCTGCGTCGTCTTCGCAAGGGCTCCCGCGTGCCGATCATGGTCATCACGTCGGACGTTCTTCGTCGTACCAAGATCCAGCTCCTCCAAGCAGGCGCCGACGACTTCCTCGTCAAGCCGGTCGACTCCCTCGAGTTTAGCGCACGCTTGATGGCCATGGCTCGGCGTGCGGCACTCGTGGACGTACTGGGCACCGTCACGGTGCAGCGTAACGAAGCCTTGCGCAGCCTCCAGGCGCGCACCCACGAGCTCGAGCGCCTCACCCTGGGCCTGGTGGCCGCGCTCGAGCGAGCTTCGTCCCTCAACGACACCGACACGGGAAAGCACATCCAGCGTGTGTCGGGGTATGCCGCTCACTTGGCGCGGTCCTGGGGGGCGGATGACGGCTTCGTACAGCAGACCAAGCGCTACGCGGGCTTGCATGACGTGGGCAAGGTGGGCATCCCCGACGCCATCCTCAAGAAACCCGGTCGCCTCGAGCCTCAAGAGTTCGAGCAGATGAAGACCCACACCCTCATCGGCGCCGAGATGCTGCGCGAAGCCGGATTGCCCGAAGTGGCGGTCAACATCGCCTTACACCACCATGAACGCTGGGACGGCACGGGATACCCGCATGGAATCGGGGGGGGAGAGATACCACGCGAAGCTCGCATCGTGGCCCTGGCGGACGTGTTCGATGCCATGGTCACCCGCCGCGTCTACAAGGAATCCACCGGCCTTGACGAAGCCGCCAGCGAGCTCGAGCGTGTGGCCGGCAGCCAGCTCGATCCCGAGCTGGTCATGCTCTTCAGGAAGGAAAAGGCCGAGATCTATGAAATCTTCCACCGCTTCGCCGATGAAGACATGGTAGCGGCATCTTGGACCTGAACGAGCTTCAGGCCGGTGCTCACCTCTCAGGGTGGCGCTTGGTCCGCGTGTTGGGCCAGGGCAGCTTCGGGGTCACGTGGGCGGCCGAGGACGAAAACGGAAGACTCGCGGCGGTCAAGGCCTTGCGCACGGCCCCCGGCGCCGAGCTGCGTGCGCTGTCTCGCATCTACCATCCCGCGGTGGTGGGCGTCTTGGGTGGGGGGGCTCGGCCCGTCCACCACATCATCATGGAGTACGTGCAAGGGCGTCCCTTGAGCCACTTCCTGCGTTCCGGCGCCGCGCCCCGCGATGTTGCCCTCGGAGTCGCCGCACTGCTCGCGGATGCCCTGGCGGCTATCCACCACGCTGGCGTCTCCCACGGCGATCTCAAGCCAGACAACGTGCTGGTGGAGTCCATCCGCGGGCCGCGGCTCAAGATCGTGGACTTCGGCTTGGCCGGCACCCAGCGGGGGGGCACCCTCGCCTATGCCGCCCCCGAGCGGCTCCAGGGCCAGCCCAGCTCCACCGCTGCTGACTGCTACTCCCTGGGGTTGGTCCTCTGGGAGCTGATGCACGGCAACCTCCCCTGGCCCCACCTCGACTTGAGCGAGGCGCTGCTCGAGCGTGGCCACCAGGTCCCCAAGGCCCACGGCATGAAAGGGCCGGTGCGCGAGTTGCTCGAAGGGCTCCTGCAGCCGCAGCCCAAGAACCGCCTCGCCGCGGCGCACGTCGCCGACCGGTTGCGGCGCCACGGAGTCCGGCTACCCCCCGTGGATCCGGCCATTCTCCGGCGGCGCGCCAAGACCGTGCGCGTGTTGAGCCCGCTCGTGCGCGATGCGGTCGATGGTTGGCTCGAGTCCGGCGGTCGATTGTCGCTGGTGGGTGTCTCCGGCAGCGGGCGCAGCCACCTGCTGGATCACCTGGCCATCGAACTCCAGGCTCGGGGGCGTCCGGTGCTTCGGTTGGGGGGGTCGGAGCGACCCTGGGCGGCCGTGGAGCAAGCGCTGCAGAGCCCGGCCTTGCCGGGCGGTCCGGTCGAGCTGCCGTACCATCCGGACTCGGAGAGGCGCGCCGTCCTGGCGGCCCTCGGCCTCGTCGCCCGCTGTCCGGACGGCTTCGGCGTGCTGGTGGACGACTACCAGGACCACGATGCCTCGGTGCACAACGTGGTGGCGACCCTCGCTCGCCAGCCGGAAGTCCCCATCGCGGTGACGGGCTCGATCGCCCCGAGCTGGTGCACCGATCAGGTGCTCCTCGAACCCCTCGACTCGGTCTCGCTACGCAAGCTGGTGCGGGGCTTGTTCGGTTCCATGCAAGGCGCGGCGCAGTTGGCCGAGCGGCTGCTCACGGTGGCCGACGGGCTGCCGGGCCCCACCGTGGACTTCCTGATCGGTGCGGTCAAGGGCGGCGCCATGGTTTGGCGCGCGCAGCGCTGGCACCTGGTCCCCGACGCCATGGAGCGCCTGCTGGATACCGGCGTCCCCGAGCTGGTTATCGAGCAGGAGCTCGGGTTCGACGCCAAGCTCGTGGGCGGCACGCTGGCGCTGCTCGAGGTGGCCGTCAGCCTGGACTACCTGGTGTCCCTGTCACGCATTCCCGAAGCCAGGGTGCGCGTCGCATTGAACGAACTGGTCGACGCCGGACTCATCCGCCTCGATGCGCGCTTGGCCAGCTGCAGGGGCTTGGCCAGCGCTCATGCGCTCGCCAGGCTCGTCCCCGATCCTGCGGGGCTTCACGCGCGCATCGTGGCCCAGATGCTCGACCAACACGAGACCGATCTCGTGCGGCTGGGCTGGCACCTGGTCGGTGCGGGTGATCAGCGGCTCGCCGCCGAGCGCGGTGCTGCCATCGTCGAGGCCGCCGCCAGGCGAGACGGCCGGGAAGCCGCTCGACTGGCCGACGAGCTGTGGGCTCTGGGGCAACACCCCTCGCTCGTGGCACCGCGTCTGCGGGCGATGGTGGCCTCCGGGCGTGCCGAGGACGCCCGCCGTTGGGGCGAAAAGACCCTCGCCGGGCGCACGCTCGGGCCCGATGACGTCCCGGTTCTCATCGCGTTGGCCAGCATCTTCATCGGCTTCGTGGGCAGAGATGACCGAGCCCTGGAGTGTGTGGAGAAGGCTCGGAAGGCGCTCGGCGGTGTGTCCATGCCTCCCGAGTTGGTGCACGCCGAGGCCCAGATTCACTTCCGAGCTGGGCGGCACGTCCAGGCCATCCAGGCCGCGCGCGTCCTGGCCGACTGTCCGCCGCCTGTTCCCGAGGTGGAGCTCGACCGCTGGCTGCGGCTGCGGGTGGTCTGGGCTCAAGCCCTTCAGAGCCAGGGCGAGGTCGACCAGGGCCTGGCGCTGCTCGAGAGCCCGAACGAGGGCCTCGGGAAGGGGCGCGCGGCGAGGGCATTGCTGGATGGCACGCTGGGAAGGCTGCTGTGGCACGCCGGTCGGTTCCGCGAGGCCGCGGACGCCATGGAGCGGGCGGCCCACGAGGACGCCGGGCTCGGCGCTCTCGACCGTGCTCGTTTCCTCAACAATGCGGCCGGTGCGCGCCACATGCTCGGAGATCGTCCGGGGGCACTGGCGCGGTGGGAACAGGCCTTGATCCTCTTCGAGCGCTTGGACGTGCCCCTCGAGCAGGTCCGCGTGCAGACCAACCTCTGCCTGGCCTACCGCGAGGCGGCGCGCTGGGAACGTGCCATCGAAGCGGGCGTGTGGGCCGTGGGGCGTGCGGACGAGCTGGGGGAGCAGCAGTATATCGCCATGGCCGCCGGCAACCTGGGCGATGTCTTCCTGGCTCAGGGCTCCTGGGCCGAGGCCATGCGTTGGTTCCGGCGTGCCGAGATCGTGGCACGAGAGCACGGCCTGACGGGTGAGCTGGCGGAGCTTGCCAGGCGTCGCGCCGAGTTGGCCATCCAGCGGCGTGATCCGCGGGCGACGGGCCTGGCCGAGCACGCTCAGCGAGAAGCGCGTGGCATCGGCAACCCGACCGAAGAGGCACGCGCCGCTGCATTGCTGGCCTTCTGCCACGCTCGCGCCGGTCGTCTGGAAAAGCTCGAACAGGCTGCGGAGAAAGCTCTGGTTCCCCTCAAGGCCGCGGGGGCCGGGGGCGAGCTGGCGGAAGCCCGGCTCTGGATCGGCGAAGCCTACCTGCTGGTGGGTCGCGCCGGCGATGCCCTGGAGCACGCGACCCGTGCTCTGGTGTTCGCGGACGAGGTCGGCCACCGGCAGCTCCGCAAGCGTGCAGACGTGCTGGTGGAGCGCATCCGCTCCATCCAGGGCGTCAGCCTGCGCTCGGACCGGCTCGAGCGCTTGCTCGAGCTGGCCGTGGCCGTGGCCGAGGAGCGCAACGTCGAACAGCTGCTGGACGCCATCGCCAGGGCTGCGCGGGACTTGCTGGACGGCGAGCGGGCCTTCGTACTTCTCCAGCGGGAAGACGGTGAGCCGGTGGTGGCGGCTCGCGCATTCGCAGATGGAATCGAAGAAGGCCAGCCCTCCATGTCCGTGGTCAAGCGCGCCCTCGATGACGGGCGCGAGGTGCTGGCGGCCGACATCGGTGAACGCGGCGAGCTGCGCGAGGACACGAGCATCGTGGACCTCGACCTGCGATCGGCCATGTGCGTCCCCATGACCGAAGGCGACACCCGCCTCGGGGTCATCTACGTGGACAGCCGGGCGGTCAGCCAGCAGGAGCTCGAGAGCGCGGCGCGGTTGCTGCGAGCCCTGGCTGCCTATGGTGCGGTGGCCGCCATCAATGCACGCCACTTCCAGGACGTGGCCGAGCGCGCCGAGAAGTCTGCAGAGCTCGCACACGACCTGCGGTCGCCCGCCAGCGCCATCCACGTGGTGGTGAGCGACTTGCTGTCCAAGAAGGCTCAGGGTGATCCCGAGCGTGAGCCCTTGATGCAGGTGCTCGAGGCCGCCCAGCGAATCCGCTCCATGGCCAGCGGCATCATCGACGATGACCGGC
>CAZVHW010000101.1:14255-16374 GCA_964626835.1 uncultured Enterobacterales bacterium | reverse complement strand
GCCGTCGATCGAGGCCAGCCCCGACGACCCGGGCTTGCTCGCGGTTCTGGGCCACGTTCAACTGGCACAGGCCGAATCTGTCGAGGCTGCGGGTACCTTCGGGCCCCTGGTGGACTCCCCGCAGCTGGCCTTCGATCGTCAAGGGCTCGAGCCGGGTGAGCGGGCGGTGTCGGATCTGCTGCTGGAGCTGGTGCTGCTTGGTGCAGGATGGTCCGAGGCCAACCTTGGCGATCACCAGGGAGCCCTCCACCACTACCGTGCACTGCGGGCTCGACGACCCGATCATCTGCTGGCGGGGTTGAGTGAAGCCTTGTCACTGGCCCGCTTGGGCGAGGCGCCCCAGGCAGAGGCCGCATTGGACGAGCTGTCGCGCGCCCACGCTGACCATCCGCTGATCATCGCTGGAAGGGCCGGCCTGGACTACGCGGCCTTTCGGGACGCTGCCGACGGTGAGCTACCCCAGGACCAGCGCGCCGTGACCTGCCCAAACCAGGGAATCGGCATGGCCTATCTCGTCCAGCAGATGCGCGAGGTCGAGGGTGAGGCCGAGCCTGCCGAGGCCGCAGAGCAGCCCGTGCCGAGGCCCGATTCACCGTGAACGTTCGTCCGATCGGTGGCGGGCAGCCAGGTGCTCTACGAATCCACCGGCCTCGAGCTGATCCCACAGAGAGTCGGCCAGCTGGCGGTTACCCGCTGCCGTGAGGTGGTCGTCGTCCAGGACGTAGGCATCGCGGTTCGGCGAGGAGACCATCGTCTCGAAGACGGGTTCCTGGTCCACCAGCCACAGGCCGTGCTGCTGGGCCAACGTGCGTAGGGACTGGTTCGCCATCGGATAGGGGTAGGGGTAGGTCTGGACGACCAAGGTGACGTCGCGTGCTCTGGCGATGGCAGCGATGGCCTCCAGATCTCTCATCAGACGGGCTCGCACCGCAGGCTCGAGCGCATCGCCGGCCTGGAACATGCGTAGGTAGCGCTGAAAGGTGGGCACCCTGCCCAGCTCGGGATCGTCCACGGCCATGGCCGCCAGTCGGTCCGCGATGTCGGCTGGGGAGGTTCGTTCCTGGTACTGGAGCGACTTCGCGAGCCAGTAGTAGTGGTGGTACTCGCCCGGGTCGAAGGCGATGGCCTCGAGGTTGACCTCGATGGCCTCCTGGTGCCGCCCCCGGGCGAACAACCACCTGCCTTCGAAGACCACCAGCATGCTGGCGGTGTTCATCGCGATCTCGCTGGGGGGGCCTTGTGCGAGCAAGTCATCCACGATTCTGCGGGCTGGCTCTATCTCGCCAGCCTCGAGGAGCAGGTGCACCTTGGCGCAGATGATCGACTCGTCCCCAGGGGTCACCAGCAGGGCCTGCTCGAGCAGCTGCCGAGTCTCCTGGGGATGGTCGGTGATCCAGACGTGTGGGTCCTTGGTGTCGTTGGGTAGGAGGACGCCAACCTGCCCTCTCGAGAACCCCTCGAACCACCGCTTGGAGCGGACCACGCGCGAGGGCATCGCCCGCTCGTCCACCCAGGTCGGGCTGACCGGATCGGCCAGCAGGCCGGCCAGGGTCTCGCCGTCCAGATGATCTACCTGGCCCTCGAGCCGAAGGTTCACCGCCTGGAGCAAGCCCCGGAGTCGGGAGGAGTCCAGCAGGTCCCTCAGCCAGGTCCAGGCTCCGGGCTCGTCGAGTGACAGGTCCCAGGGGTTGAACAGGTTCGCCGCGCCGATCATCACGACCACCGCATCCGGCTGGTATCGGTCGAGGGTGCCAGGGAGTTGATCCCGAAGCTGCCGAGAGCTGAGCTCACACGCCCCCAGATTGATCACCTCGACCGATGGTGGCCCGCGTCGGGTGCGCATGTGCTGCTCGAGGTACGCCGGATACGTCTCCGCCCGCGACAGTGGGCCTCCCAGCGTGGTGGAGTCCCCGACGCAGAGCACCCTCAGTCCGTCACCGGCTCTCTCGACGACCGGTTCGGAGGAGCCAAAGCGAGCTCGAAGGGCGCCCTCGCAGGCCACCAAGCCGCCGAGCAGCACCAGCGTGCCGGCGGCCGCTCCGACGACCAGACGGGTGCGGGAGCGTGATGGGGCCATGGTGGCTCCGGCGGGGGGACCGATGCGGCCATAGCCGCTCCT